>NZ_CAHJWH010000034.1 GCF_903642205.1 Caulobacter sp. S45
AGCGAAGCGGGCCCGGCGCCCAGATAGTCGAAGCCGTAGCGCAGGTCCGCCGCCTCGCCGATCAGGCCGACGTTCAGCTTGCCCTTGAGCCATGCCTTGCGGATGCGCGCGTTCAGCAGCGGGGCCTCGCGCCGCGGGTTGGTCCCGACCAGCAGCAGGCGGTCGAGCTTCTCGATGCCGGCGATGGTGGTGTTGAAGAGCCAGCTCTCGCGCGGACCGTGGCCCAACTTGGCGCCGTCCTGGCGGCAGTCAAGGTTCTTCACGCCCAGCGAGGAGAACAGGTCCATCGCCGCCTTCATGGATTCCGCGTCCTGCAGGTCGCCGGCGATCACCCCGATCCTGTCAGCTGAGGTGGCGCGGAGCTTCCCGGCCACCGCCGCGAAGGCCTCGGCCCAGGTCGCCGGCTTCAGCTTGCCGCCGACCCGGATGAAGGGGCGGTCCAGGCGCTGGCGGATCAGGCCGTCGGGGACGTAGCGGGTCTTGTCGCTGATCCACTCCTCGTTGATGTCCTCGTTCACGCGCGGCAGGATGCGCATGACCTGGGAGCCCTTGGCGTCCACTCGGATGGCGCTGCCGAGCGCGTCCATCACGTCGATGGTGTCGGTGTGCTTCAGCTCCCAGGGGCGGTAGTTGTACTGCCAGGGCTTGTGGGTCAGGGCGCCTACTGGGCAGACGTCGGCCAGGTTGCCGGAGAGCTCGCTGGTCAGCGCCTCCTCCAGATAGCTGGTGATCTCGGCGTCTTCGCCGCGGGAGATCATGCCCATCTCCGACACGCCGGCGATCTCGGTGGAGAAGCGGACGCAGCGGGTGCACTGGATGCAGCGGTTCATCTGCGTCTTGATCAGGGGGCCCAGGAACTTGTCCTCAACCGCCCGCTTGTTCTCGACGTAACGGCTGTCGTCGCGGCCATAGCCCATGGCCTCGTCCTGCAGGTCGCACTCCCCGCCCTGGTCGCAGATCGGGCAGTCCAGCGGGTGGTTGATGAGCAGGAACTCCATCACCCCTTCGCGGGCCTTCTTCACCATGGGCGTGTTGGTGAAGATCTCCTGCTTGTCGGCGGCGGGGAGCGCGCAACTGGCCTGAGGCTTGGGCGGCCCGGGCTTCACCTCCACCAGGCACATGCGGCAGTTGCCGGCGATGGACAGCCGCTCGTGATAGCAGAAGCGCGGGATTTCCTCCCCCGCCAGCTCGGCGACCTGGAGCACGGTCATCCCGGGCTCGAACTCGACCTCTCGGCCGTTGACCTTGGCGATGGGCATCAGCGCATTCCCACGGGCATCTCGACGAGGTCGAGCCGCCGTTCAATTCTATCCAGCCGATGCTCAACACGGTCGATGCGAGCCTGGACACCCGCGATACTCATCTCGACGCCGGCAAACCTCTGCTCCATCGTGCTCATGCGAACCTTGAGATCGGAGGCGTCCTCGATCACGCGATCGAGCTTCGCGTCGATCCGCCTGAGATACTGCAGGACGAAGTTGTCGGGTTCGTCGGCCATCTTCTTCCCCTACTCCGCCGCCAGCAGCGCGGCGCCCTGCACGTGCGGCTTGCCGGTGCGGTAGCTGGAGATGCGCGCCTCCACCTCAGGGCGGAAGTGGCGGAAGAGGCCCTGGATCGGCCAGGCGGCGGCGTCGCCGAGGGCGCAGATGGTGTGGCCCTCCACCTGGGTGGTGACCTCCAGCAGCATGTCGATCTCGCGCATCTCGGCGGTGCCGTTGGCCATGCGCTCCATCACCCGCCACATCCAGCCCGTGCCCTCGCGGCAGGGGGTGCACTGGCCGCAGCTCTCGTGCTTGTAGAAGTAGCTGATGCGGCTGATGGCGCGGATCAGGTCGGTGGAGCGATCCATCACGATCACCGCGGCGGTGCCGAGGCCGCTCTTCAGGTCGCGCAGGCTGTCGAAGTCCATCAGCGCGGTCTCGCACTGATCGATCGGGATCATCGGCACGGAGGAGCCGCCGGGGATCACCGCCTTCAGGTTCGACCAGCCGCCGCGGACGCCCCCGCAGTGGTCCTCCAGCAGCTGCTTCAGCGGAATGGACATGGCCTCTTCCACGTTGCAGGGCTGGTTCACGTGGCCGGAGACGCACATCAGCTTGGTGCCGGTATTGTTCGGCCGGCCAAAGCTTGAGAACCAGTCGGCGCCCCGGCGCAGGATCGTACCCACGACCGCTATGCTCTCCACGTTGTTCACCGTGGTGGGGCAGCCGTAGAGGCCGGCGCCGGCAGGAAACGGGGGCTTCAGCCGCGGCTGGCCCTTCTTGCCCTCCAGGCTCTCCAGCAGCGCAGTCTCCTCGCCGCAGATGTAGGCGCCGCCGCCGTGGTGGATATAGAGGTGGAAGGGGTAGCCGAAGTCGTTGTCCTCGCCGATCAGGTTGGCGGCGTAGGCCTCCGCCACCGCGCGCTCCATCACCTCGCGCTCGAAGACGTACTCGCCGCGGATGTAGATGTAGCAGGCGTGGGCCTGCATGGCGAAGGAGGCGATCAGGCAGCCTTCGATGAACAGGTGGGGATCATGGCGCATGATCTCCCGGTCCTTGCAGGTGCCGGGCTCGGACTCGTCGGCGTTGACCACCAGGTAGTGCGGGCGGCCCTCGGTCACCGTCTTGGGCATGAAGGACCACTTCAGCCCGGTGTTGAACCCCGCCCCGCCCCGGCCGCGGAGGCCGGAGTTCTTCATATTGGTGATGATCCAGTCGCGCCCGCACGACAGGATGTCGGCCGTCGCGTTCCAGGCGCCCCGCTGGCGCGCGCCCTCCAGGTACGGGTCCTGGAACCCGTACAGGTTGGTGAAGATGCGGTCCTTGTCTTCGAGGATGCCGGGCATCAGGCGTGTTCCGAACGGAGGACAGTATCTCCTCCCCTGCGAAGCGGGGGAGGTGGCGCGACGCGAAGCGGCGTGACGGAGGGGGCTCCCCGGGCGCGACGTGGGCTGGACGCCCCCTCCACCACGCTACGCATGGCCCCCCTCCCCCGCTTCGCAGGGGAGGAGAAGAGGCCTGATGCGGTCGCCACAAGGCGCATTAACTCGCCTTCCCAAGATCAGGCTTCTGCATCTGCACGAACTGCACAACCGCCGTGACCAGGGCGCACAAGCCGAAGACGAACACCACCGCCGACATGCCGTTCACGTGGGGCGGCCTCGACGTCAAGGCGACGCCGAGGCCCAGGCCGCCGTTGATCAGGAAGGCGGTGGCGAACACGAGCGACAGGATGATGCGCCCTGAGTAGGGCTGCTTCCAGCTCATGCCACGGGCTCCGGCTCAGGCGCGTTCGGCAGCTTCTCGATCTTCCTGGCCTTGGACCCGTCGTACAGCGCCGGATCGCTCAGCGTCTGGGCGCCGCCGGCCGGTTCGGAGCTGCGACGGCCCGTGTAGCTGCCGGGCTTGGGCGACTTGCCGGCGCGGAAGTCGGCGATGATCTGGCGGAAGCTCTCCGGCGTCAGGTCCTCGTAGTAGTAGTCGTTGATGGCCGCCATCGGCGCGTTGCAGCAGGCGCCCATGCACTCCACCTCTTCCCAGGTGAACAGGCCGTCGGCGGTCATGTGGCCCTTCTGACCGAACTCCTGCTTGCAGATGGCGATCAGCTCGTTGGCGCCGCGGAGCGCACACGGCGTGGTGCCGCATACCTGGATCAGGGCGGCGCGGCCCACCGGCTCCAGCATGAACATGGTGTAGAAGGTCGCCACCTCCAGGATCCGGATCACCGGCACCTCGAGCATCCTGGCGACCAGGCGGATGGCGGGTTCGCAGACCCAGCCCTCCTGCTTCTGCACCAGCCAGAGCAGCGGGATGGAGGCGGACTGCTTCTTGGCCGGCGGATACTTGGCCAGCCAGAAGTTCACCTTCTCCAGGCTCTGCGGCGTGAAGGCGAAGCTTGCAGGCTGTTCCTTGGCAAGACGGCGGACGCTCACCGGTCCACCTCCCCGAACACGATGTCGATGGACCCCAGGATCGCGGCCACGTCGGCCAGCAGGTGGCCGCGGTTCATCCAGTCCATGGCCTGGAGGTGGGCGAAGCCCGGCGCGCGGATGTGGCAGCGATAGGGCTTGTTGGTGCCGTCGGCGACCAGGTAGACGCCGAACTCGCCCTTGGGGTTCTCTACCGCCACATAGACCTCGCCGGCGGGCACGTGGAAGCCCTCGGTGTAGAGCTTGAAGTGGTGGATCAGGCTCTCCATCGAGCGTTTCATGTCGGCGCGGCGCGGGGGCGCGACCTTGCCGTCCTCGGTCATCACGGGACCCGGCGTAGTGCGCAGCCGCTCCACGCACTGCTTCATGATGCGGATGGACTGGCGCATCTCCTCCATGCGGATGAGGTAGCGGTCATAGCAGTCGCCGTTGTTCCCCACGGGGATATCGAAGTCGTAGGTCTCGTAGCCGTCATAGGGCTGGGACTTGCGCAGGTCCCAGGCGATACCGGACCCCCGCACCATCGGCCCGGAGAAGCCCCGCGCGAAGGCCTCCTCCGCCGAGACCACGCCGATGTTGACGTTGCGCTGCTTGAAGATGCGGTTGCCGGTGACCAGGCCGTCGATGTCGGCCAGCACCTTGGGAAAGCTCTCGCACCAGGCCGCGATGTCGTCGATCAGGGCCGGCGTCAGGTCCTGGTGCACGCCGCCGGGACGGAAGTAGTTGGCGTGCAGGCGCGCGCCTGAGGCGCGCTCGTAGAAGACCATCAGCTTCTCGCGCTCCTCGAACCCCCAGAGCGGAGGGGTGAGCGCGCCGACGTCCATGGCCTGCGTCGTGACGTTCAGGATGTGGCTGAGGATGCGGCCGATCTCGGCGAACAGGACGCGGATGATCTGGCCCCGAGGCGTCGCCTGGATGCCCAGCATCTGCTCGATGGCGAGCACGAAGGCGTGCTCCTGGTTCATCGGCGCCACGTAGTCGAGCCGGTCGAAATAGGGGATCGACTGGAGATAGGTGCGCGCCTCCATCAGCTTCTCGGTGCCGCGGTGAAGCAGGCCGATGTGCGGGTCCACCCGCTCCACCACCTCCCCGTCCAGCTCCAGCACCAGGCGCAGGACGCCGTGGGCGGCGGGGTGCTGGGGGCCGAAGTTGATGTTGAACTTTCGGACCTTGGTCTCCGGCACGCCGAAGTCGTCGGCCGGCGTGATGGTCATGCCGCGCTGGTTCAGCACCGCGGGCGGAATGATCTCCGTCTGCATGGACGGGTTCTGCGCCGTGAGAGCGTCGTCGGCCATGAGGCTAGCCCTTCTTCGGCGGAGGCGGCGGGGGCGCGTGGGAGGGCGCAGAGTCGGTGCCGGCCTTCTGGTCGACGGAGGTGAGCGTCTCGGCGCTCAAAGCGGTCTGAGGCGCGTTCAGCGCCGCGGCGCTCTTGGCGCTCATCGCCTGTTCGGCCTTGTCGAAGGCCTTCTCGTCGCCCGGCAGCACGTATTCGTAGCCCTGGCCGGGCAGGGCGGCGCGGGCGCCTTCCCACGGCGAGAGGAAGTCGAAGGCTCGGAACTCCTGGGGCAGCTTGACCGGCTCGTAGACCACCCGCTTCAGCGCCTCGTCCCAGCGCACCTCGACATAGCCCGTCATCGGGAAGTCCTTGCGCAGCGGATGGCCGTGGAAGCCGTAGTCGGTCAGGATGCGACGCAGGTCCGGATGGCCCTCGAAGAAGATGCCGTACATGTCGAACGCCTCGCGCTCGTACCAGTCCGCCGCAGGGTGCACGGTCGTGACCGACGGCACCGGCGTGTCCTCGTCGGTCTGCAGCTTGACCCGCAGCCGCCGGTTCTTGGCGAAGGAGAGCAGCTGGTAGACCACGTCGAACCGGCGCGCCCGGTCGGGATAGTCGACGCCGCTCAGCATGGTCAGCTGGATGAACCTGTAGGCGGCGTTGTCGCGCAGGATCGTGAGCAGGTCCACGATCCGGTTCGGCTGGGCGATGATGGAGAGCTCGCCGTACTCGACGCGGAAGCCCACGGCCGAGCCCATGGCGTCGGCCAGGATGGCCTCGCCCATCACCTTCAGTTCGTCATCGGCGACGATGAGGGTCATCGGTCGCCCCTCATCGGTCGATGGTCCCGGTTCGCCTGATCTTCTTCTGCAGCTGCAGCAGGCCGTAGATCAGCGCCTCCGCCGTCGGCGGGCAACCGGGGACATAGACGTCCACCGGCACGATCCGGTCGCAACCGCGCACCACGCTGTAGCTGTAGTGGTAATAGCCGCCGCCGTTGGCGCAGGAGCCCATGGACACGACGTAGCGCGGGTTCGGCATCTGGTCATAGACCTTGCGCAGCGCCGGGGCCATCTTGTTGGTCAGGGTGCCGGCCACGATCATCATGTCGCTCTGCCGCGGGCTGGCGCGGGGGGCCATGCCGAAGCGCTCCATGTCGTAGCGGGGCATCGACGCCTGCATCATCTCGATGGCGCAGCAGGCCAGGCCGAAGGTCATCCACATCAGCGAGCCGGTGCGCGCCCAGGTGATCACGTCGTCCAGCGCCGCGGTGACAAAGCCCTGGTCGGAGAGCTGGCTGGACAGCGCGTCAAAGCCCGCATCGTGCAGCTGTGGATCGTAGCCCTGCACACTTGATCGCGCGGCGGCCCCTGCGGGGACGGGCGGGACCAGGAGGCCGGACGGGGATGCGCTGAAAGCGTCTTCGGTGGGACGCACGGTCGCTACTCCCATTCCAACGCGCCCTTCTTCCACTCATAGATGAAGCCGACCGTGAGGATGAACAGGAAGGTGAACATCGACCAGAAGGCGAACACCTGGATGTCGTGCGGCAGCTTCATCAGGCTGACTGCCCAGGGAAACAGGAACGCCACCTCCAGATCAAAGATGATGAACAGGATGGAGACCAGATAGAAGCGCACGTCGAACTTCATGCGCGCGTCCTCGAAGGCGTTGAACCCGCACTCATAGGCGGAGATCTTCTCCGGATCGGGATCGCGCGGCGCGAGCGTGAAGGCCGCCACCAGAAAGGCGGAGCCGATCACGGCCGCAATCCCCATGAACACGAGGATCGGCAGGTACTGCAGCAGGAAGGCGTTCATCGAAGCCTCAGATGGGAGTCCGGCGCTTGTAGACCAAGGCCTTGCGGGCTTCAAACGCAGCCGGGCGAAAAGCCAGGGATGCGAGCGGTTTCCACGCGCGGGCATCACCCCTGCAGCGCCTTGCCCGTGGTGGCGAAGCCGACCGATAGACGTTGTGCTTGGAAATGGCGCGAGTGACGGGACTCGAACCCGCGACCTCCGGCGTGACAGGCCGGCGCTCTAACCAACTGAGCTACACCCGCATGCCTGGATTCACCCGGCGCGAGGCGGTGTGGATAGGGTCTGGCGTGGGCGCGGTCAAGCCTGTTCCCGGCTGCTCATCCCGAGCCTGAGACCGATAGGACCGGCGGGACCGACACGCTCGACGTAGGTCGGGGCGCGCGCAGCACGGGCGAAACAAGCTTGGCCGGGCCGAGCAGCTGGGTGAGCACGGCGACGAACACCACCCAGACTAGGTTGTTGCCTGAGAGCAGCACACTTTCCGCCATGGACATGCCCAGGAAGATGGCGAGGTAGATGGGCGCGAACCAGCCGTCGTCTCGACCGCCCCACCGCCTGATGGCGAAGATGAGTCCGAACAGGCAGCCGAGCGAGGTGAGCGCCAGTCCCACCCAGCCCACCTGAGCCAGCAGATCGAGCCAGCCGTTATGCGCCTCAGGAGCCACCCAACCGGTCTGCTTGGCGACGACCATGGCGGGCGCCGACTGCTTGTTCCAGAAGGCCGCGAAACCGAAGCCGGTCAGCGGCCGCTGGGCGACCTGGCCCAGCACGGCGGCCCAGATCTGGGTGCGGCCGGTGAGGGTCGGGTCCTTGCCGATGGCGTGGAAGAGGGCGTCCGGAACCACGAAAGCCGAGAAGCCCGCCGCGAGACTCAACGCGCCGGCTCCCCAAACGGCCAGGACCGCACGAACTGGACCGCGCCGGGCCAAGCTGAACGCCGCCAGCAGCGCCAGACCCAGCAACAGGCAGACCAGCGAGGTCTTGCCCCGGCTCATCAGAAGATCGAAGACGCACAGGCCGAAGCTCGCAACCCAGAGCCTGCGGTGACCGTCTGCGAGCGTCGCGGCGCAGGCGGCGGCGAGCGCGCTGATCATCATGAAGCCGGCAAGCGCGTTCTTGGTGTCCCAGAGACCTCGCCAGTCACCGGCATTCACCAGCTGCTCCACCCCATAGCGTGGAATGGCGATGGCCACGACGACGCTGCCCGCCGCCAGCAGCAGGCCCGCGGCGGCGATGATTTGGACCATGCTCCGACCGGTGAAGGCGGCGCCGAGGCCGAAGCCGAACACGGTGGTGAGGATGAGCGCGAAGGCGCGCCGTCCTGTGTCGTCTGGCATGATCGACCATGACTTGGACGCACAAGCCCAGACCACCGGGAGCGCCACCAGGATGGCCGGCCACCACGCGCGCGCCAACTGCCGCCAGCGTCGCGTGCAGAGCAGCAGCGCCAGTGCATAGACCGGCGGCCAGTAGAGCCGGAGCATGGGGTTGGGCGGCGCGTTCGGATCGTCGGACAAGCCCATCAGCAACATGCCGGGCGCGGTGAAGGCCCCGACAGCCAGAACCGCCATGACGACGTCCAGGCGTTCGCCACGGGACGAGGCGCCCCGCCTTTGAGCCTGCAGGCCGTCCTGCATCACGCGATCCCTGACCCTTATACCGAAGTCTTGAGCTGCCCAGGCTTTCGCCTGCGTTAAGGCGCTGGACCGGTCGCGGTGAGAACACGAAAAAGGGTGGCCCGGAAATCGGACCGCCCTTTGGAAAAGCCCGGCGAAGGTGCTCAGTCCTGGTAGTCGTCGTCAGCCGTCATCACCGGGCCGCTGTCCTGGCCCTTGGCGGAGGTGTCGCGGTCCACGAACTCGATCACCGCGACCGGCGCATTATCGCCGTGGCGGAAGCCCGCCTTCATAATGCGGATATAGCCGCCGTTGCGGTCGGCGTAGCGCGGGCCAATGGCGGCGAACAGCTTGCTAACCTGGTCCACGTCGCGCACCCGGCTGATGGCAATGCGGCGCGCGTGCAAGTCGCCGCGCTTGGCGAGCGTCACCAGCTTTTCGACGAAGGGACGGAGCTCCTTGGCCTTCGGCAGGGTGGTGGTGATCTGCTCGTGCTTGATCAAGCTCGCGGCCATGTTGGCGAACATCGCGGTGCGGTGGGCCGAGGTCCGGCCGAGTTTGCGATGGGCATTTCCGTGACGCATGGCTTGGTCTCCTCAGCAGGCCTCACCCTTCAGGTTGGAAGGGGGCAGAGCAGGCGCCCGGCGGGCCGGGCGCGTGCGGGGTCAGCAGGCTTTAGATTTGGTCTTCAAACTTCTTGGCCAGGTCTTCGATGTTCTCGGGCGGCCAGTTCGGCACGTCCATGCCGAGGTGCAGGCCCATGTTGGTCAGCACCTCCTTGATCTCGTTCAGCGACTTGCGGCCGAAGTTCGGGGTGCGCAGCATCTCGCCCTCGGTCTTCTGGATCAGGTCGCCGATATAGACGATGTTATCGTTCTTCAGGCAGTTGGCCGAGCGAACCGACAGCTCCAGCTCGTCGACCTTCTTGAGCAGCGAGGGATTGAAGGGCAGTTCCGGCTTGGCCTCGTCCACCACCTTCTTCTTTGGCTCGTCGAAGGTGATGAAGAGCTGGAGCTGGTCCTGCAGGATGCGCGCGGCGTATGCCACCGAGTCCACCGGCGACACGGCGCCGTTAGTCTCCACTTCGAGCACCAGGCGGTCGTAATCGAGCGATTGGCCTTGCCGGGTCGGCTCGACGCGGTAGGCGACGCGCTTCACCGGGCTGTAGAGCGCGTCCACCGCGATCAGCCCGATGGGAGCGTCCTCGGGACGGTTCTGCTCGGCGGCGACGTAGCCCTTGCCGATGTTGACGGTGAACTCCATCCGTACCTGCGCGCCCTCGTCAAGGGTGCAGATCACGTGGTTCTTGTTCAGAACCTCGATGTCAGACGGCGCTTCAATCTGGCCGGCGGTGACCACGCCCGGGCCGGTGGCGCGCAACGTCATGCGCTTAGGTCCATCGGAGTGCATCCGCAGCGCCAGCTGCTTGATATTCAGGATAATGTCGACGACGTCCTCGCGCACGCCTTCCATGGAGGAGAACTCGTGCACCACGCCGTCGATCTGCACCGAGGTGACGGCCGCGCCCTGCAGCGAGGACAGCAGCACGCGACGCAGGGAGTTGCCGAGCGTCACGCCGAAGCCGCGTTCCAGGGGCTCGGCCACCATGCGCGCCTTGCGCTGGCTGTCGGCGCCGAGCTCGATCTGGGGCTTCTCGGGACGGATCAGGTCTTGCCAGTTTCTTTCGATCACGATCGTCTCTCGAACGGAGTTCGAGCGCCAGCGGCCAATCCGATAAAGGACAGCCGCTCAGCGCTCTTGAAGGTATCAGCGGGCGGGGATCAGACCCGGCGGCGCTTAGGCGGACGGCAGCCGTTGTGCGGGATCGGCGTCACGTCGCGAATGGCGGTGATGGAGAAACCCACGGCCTGGAGCGCGCGCAGCGCCGACTCGCGGCCAGAGCCCGGGCCGGCCACGTTCACTTCCAGCGTCTTCACGCCATGCTCCATGGCCTTGCGACCCGCATCTTCGGCGGCGACCTGGGCGGCGTAGGGGGTGGACTTGCGTGAGCCCTTGAACCCCATCGTGCCCGAGGAGGACCAGGAGATGGTGTTCCCTTGCGCGTCGGTGATGGTGATCATGGTGTTGTTGAAGCTAGCGTTCACGTGAGCGACGCCCGAGGTGATGTTCTTGCGCTCGCGCTTCTTGACGCGTGTGGGTTCCTTGGCCATCGACAGCTAGTCCTTACTTCTTCTTGCCGGCGATCGGCTTGGCCGGACCCTTGCGGGTGCGGGCGTTGGTGTGGGTGCGCTGACCGCGGACGGGGAGGCCGCGGCGATGGCGCAGGCCCCGGTAGCTGGCCAAGTCCTGCAGGCGCTTGATGTTCATGGAGACCTCGCGGCGCAGGTCGCCTTCCACGATGTACTCGCGGTCGATGGTCTCGCGGATCTGAAGCACCTCGGCGTCGGTGAGCTGGTTCACCCGGCGGGCGTCCTCGATACCGACGGTCTCGAGAATTTCCTTGGCGCGCTGCTGGCCGATACCGTGGATGTATTGCAGCGCGACTTCGACGCGCTTGTTGGTAGGGATATTGACACCTGCGATGCGGGCCACGCTCTATCTCTCCTGTGCGCGCACGGAAAACGCAAATAGGGCCGGAGCCGCCATAGGCGGAACCGGCGCACTGTCGCGCCCTTTCGCGGAATACGTGGTTATAGGGAAGCTCGCGCCTCAGTCAACCGGCGCTGCCGGTTTGAAGCGAGGTTGAGGAACCTTTTGCAGTCCGAGCTTGTCCAGCGCGGCGTCAACCGCAGCAGACACGCTGGCGATGTCGGCCATGCCGTCCACTTCGATGAGCTTGCCCGATATCTGGTAGTAGGGCAGCAGCGGTGCCGTCTGGGCAGCGTACGCCGAGAGGCGCGTCTCAAACACCTCAGGATTGTCGTCTGGCCGGCCTTGCTCCTCGAATCGCTTGGCGATCCGCGAGAGCAGCGCGTGATGATCGACCACCAACCGCAGCACTACGTCGATCTGGCTGTGCCGATGCGATAGCATACCGTCCAGCGCCTGCGCCTGGGCGACGGTGCGCGGAAAACCGTCGAAGATGGCGCCGCCAGCCGCCTCGGCCGCCGGCAGATGCTGCTCGATCAGGGCGATGACGATCTCGTCGGAAACCAGCTCGCCACGGTCCATGATGCCCGCCACCTGCTGGCCGAGCGCTGAGCCCGAGGTCTTGGCGGCGCGCAGCATGTCGCCAGTTGAGAGCTGGACCATGCCATGCTCGGTAACTAGCCGCTGGGCCTGCGTCCCCTTCCCGGCCGCCGGTGGGCCGAACAGGATCAGGTTCATCGCGCCGCCACCCGCGGGCTCACGCGGGGACGCATGCCCACTGCGCCGCCGTTCTTGCCGCGGGACTTCTTCATCAAGCCTTCGTACTGGTGAGCGAGCAGGTGCGACTGGATCTGGGTCACCGTGTCCATGGTGACCGTCACCACGATCAGGATAGAGGTGCCGCCCATGATCTGGGTGGTGGGATTGCCGCTCATGATCGCCTCGGGCACCAGGCAGACGAAGGCGATATAGGCGGCCCCGATCACCGTCAGCCGGGTCAGCACGAAATCCATGTATTCCGCGGTGCGCCTGCCGGGCCGGATGCCGGGCAGGAAGCCGCCGTACTTGCGAAGGTTCTCCGCCGTCTCGTCCGGATTGAAGACGATGGAAGTGTAGAAAAAGGTGAAGAACAGGATCAAGGACCCGTAGAGCACCAGATAGGCCGGGTGCCCGCGCGAGAGCTGGCCCACCACGTTGGGCAGCCAGGGCGCCCAGGCCGGCGGCTTTCCACTGCTCGCCACGAAGCCAAGCACCGTGGTCGGCAGAAGCAGAAGCGACGAAGCGAAGATCGGCGGAATGACGCCCGACGTGTTGATCTTCAGCGGCAGGAAGGAGCTGTCGCCTCCGTACATGCGGTTGCCGACCTGGCGCTTGGGGTATTGGACGAGCAGGCGGCGCTGGGACCGCTCCATGAACACGATGAACAGCACCGCCGCCACGGCCAGCGCCAGGATGCCCAGCAGGCCGAACGCGCTCATCGAGCCCGTCTGGGTCTGGGAGACCATCTGCCAGAGCGTCTTGGGCAGGTTGGCCACAATGCCGGCGAAGATGATCAGGGATGTGCCGTTGCCGACGCCGCGGGTGGTCATCTGCTCGCCGAGCCACATCAGGAACAGCGTGCCGCCTGTGAGCGTCGCCATGGTGGAGATGATGAAGAAGACGCCTGGCTGATCGACCACATGGCCGGCGTGCGACAGACCCTGGGCGATGCCGAAGGACTGCACCAGGGCCAGCAGCACGGTAAGGTAGCGCGTGTACTGGTTCAGGGTCTTCTGGCCGGCCGCGCTCTCCTTCTTCAGCTTCTCCCAGGGCGGGTACATCGTGCTCATCAGCTGCACGATGATGGAGGCCGAGATGTAGGGCATGACGTTCAGCGAGAAGATCGCCATCCGCTGCACGGCGCCGCCCGAGAACATGTTGAACATGCCCAGGATGCCCTTGGACTGACCATTAAAGGCCTGGGCGAAGGCCTGGATGTTGATCCCAGGCATGGGGATGTAGGTGCCCAGGCGATAGACGATCAGCGCACCCAGCGTGAACCACAGCCGCTTGTGCAGGTCGGTGGCGCGCTGGAACGCCCCGAAGTTCATGTTCGCCGCGAGCTGTTCAGCCGCCGAAGCCATGGAGCGTCCTTGAAAGCCCGCGTGCCGCCCGGCCGGGACCCGACGGCACAATCCAGTTACAGGTAGAGCGTTCCGCTGAGGTTTGCGAGCGACGGGTTGCCGCTTTCGCGCCCCGCAATAGCCCTTACGCAATCCCTCCCCCTCGATGGGGGGAGAGGGTGGACGGCGGCGCCCGATCTGCAAGAGGCGCAGCCGTTAGCTAGATTTCGAGCCGCGCCGCCGTCCAAACCCCATCCCCAACCCTTCCCCCATCAAGGGGGAAGGGAGATCAGGCTTCCGACGTTTCCGGCACCGGCGCGGGCTTGGTCACGGTCAGCACGCCGCCCGCGGCTTCGATCGCCGCACGGGCGCCCGCGCTGGCGGAGTACACCGTCAGCGTCAGCTTGGCGGCGATTTTGCCGTGGCCGAGGAGGCGCACGCCGTCCAGCTCGCGGCGGATGACGCCGGCAGCCTTCAGTTCTGCCGCGCCGATCGGGGCGGCGACGTCGAGCTTGTCGGCTTCGATGGCCTTGGCGATGCGCCAGAGGTTTACCTCGGCGAAGTCCTTGGCGAAGGGGTTGTTGAAGCCGCGCTTAGGCATGCGCATGTGCAGCGGCATCTGGCCGCCCTCGAAGCCCTTCATGCCGTGTCCGGTGCGGGCCTTCTGGCCCTTCACGCCGCGGCCGGCGGTCTTGCCCTTACCGGAGCCTTCGCCCCGGCCGACGCGCATCCGCTTCTTGCGGGCGCCTTCGTTGTCAGCGATCTCGTTCAGCTTCATGGCCTGCTCCTTAAGAGGCTAGCGCCGGCGCGGGGGCCGACTCGGCGGTTGTATATCCTCCCCCGCTTTGCGGGGGAGGATAAGATTTCAGCCCTCGTTTTCGATCCGCACCATGTGGGCGACCTTGGCGATCATGCCGCGGACGTGGGGGGTGTCGGGCAGCTCGGAGGTCCGGCCGATCTTGTTCAGCTTCAACCCCTTGAGGGTCTCGCGCTGGTCCTTCGGGCGGCGGATCGGGCTGGCGACCTGGCGGACGATGACGGTGGCCATCAGCTTAGCCCTCCACGGCTTCGGGCGACGAGGCGCCGTCGGCCCTGCGGCCCAGCACGTCGCTGACCTTCTTGCCGCGCTTGGCGGCGATCTGGCGGGGCGAGCTCTGGGCCTTCAGGGCGTCGAAGGTGGCGCGGATCATGTTGTAGGGGTTGGACGAGCCGATCGACTTGGCCACCACGTCGTGCACGCCCAGCGTCTCCAGCACCGCACGCATGGGGCCGCCGGCGATCACGCCGGTGCCCGGAGGCGCCGCGCGCAGCGTCACCTTGCCCGCGCCGTGACGGCCCGCGCCGTCATGGTGCAGGGTGCGGCTCTCGCGCAGCGGCACGCGGATCATGGTCTTCTTGGCTTCCTCGGTCGCCTTGCGGATGGCTTCCGGCACTTCGCGCGCCTTGCCATGGCCGAAGCCAACCCTGCCCTTGCCGTCGCCCACCACCATCAGGGCGGCGAACGAGAAGCGGCGCCCGCCCTTCACGGTGGCGGCCACGCGGTTGATGTGGACCAGCTTTTCCTGGATGTCGCTGTCGCGGTCCTCGCCATCGCGGGGACGGCGGTTGCCTTCGTTGGGACGAGCCATCGGTTATCCTTAGAACTGCAGGCCGGCTTCGCGCGCGGCGTCGGCCAGCGCCTTGACGCGGCCGTGAAAGACGAACCCGCCGCGGTCGAACACCACGGTCTCGATCCCAGCGGCCTTGGCGCGCTCGGCGACGAGCTTGCCGACAGCGGCCGCGGCGGCCTTGTCGGAACCCTTCTCGGGCGCACCCTCGCCGCTCTCAAGCGAAGAGGCGGCCGCAATCGTGTGGCCCGCCGCGTCGTCGATGACCTGGGCGTAGATGTGCTTGGAGGAGCGGTGCACCGACAGGCGCGGACGCCCGTTGCCAACGGCCCGGAGGCGTAGGCGATTGCGCTCGGCGCGGCGCAGGTGAGTTTCGCGGGGCTTGAGGGCCATGGCCTACTTCTTCTTGCCTTCCTTGCGCCGGACCTTCTCGCCGGCGTAGCGCACGCCCTTGCCCTTGTAGGGCTCCGGCGGACGGATGCGGCGGATGCGGGCGGCGACTTCGCCCACCATCTGCTTGTCAATGCCGGCGATCTTCACCTCGCCCGGGCGGGACGACGCGAAGGTGATGCCTTCCGGAGGCGGCATGTCGATGTCGTGGCTGAAGCCCAGCTGCAGGCTGAGGTTCCGCCCCTTGATCGCGGCGCGGTAACCCACGCCGACGAGTTCGAGCGTCTCCTCATAGCCCTTGGTCACGCCCTCGACCATGTTGTTCACCAGGGTGCGGGTCAGGCCCCACATGGCGTTGGCGCGCTGGCTGTCGCTGGTGGGGGTGAAGCTCACCGAGCCATTCTCCTGGAAGACCTTGATCTCCTCGGGCGCGCTGTAGGCGAGCTGGCCCTTGGGGCCCTTCACGGCGATCTTCTGGCCGTCCAGCGTCACGGTGACGCCGGAGGGGACGCTGATCGCCTTCTTTCCGATACGGGACATGGGACTATCGCCTCAGTAGACGCGGCACAGGACTTCGCCGCCGACGTTCTCGGCTCGCGCAGCCTGATCGGACATCACGCCCTTGGACGTGGACAGGATGGAGATGCCGAGCCCGTTCTTCACCGGCGCCAAGTCGCCGATGGCGGAATAAACCCGGCGGCCCGGCTTAGACACCCGGGCGATCTCGGCAATGACCGGCGCCCCGTCGAAATACTTCAGCTCGATCTCGAACTCGGGATGCTTGCCGGGCTCTTCGACCAGAGCGTAGCCGCGGATGTAGCCCTCGGTCTCCAGCACGTCGAGCACGCGCCCGCGGAGCTTGGAGGCCGGGGTGGACACCTTGGAACGCTTGCGCATGGCGGCGTTGCGGATGCGGGCGATCATGTCGCTCAGGGGATCGTTGAAAGACATCTTCTCCCCTCCCCTACCAGCTCGACTTCACGAGGCCCGGGATCTGGCCCTGGGAGCCGAGCTCCCGCAGCGCGATCCGGCTCATGTGCAGCTTGCGGTAATAGGCGCGCGGACGGCCCGACACCTCGCAGCGGTTGCGGATGCGGGTGGGCGAGGAACTGCGGGGCAGCTCGGCCAGCTTCAGGCGCGCGTCGAAGCGCTCCTCCAGCGGACGGCTCTCGTCGTTGGCCAGGGCCTTCAGCTCGGCGCGCTTGGCGGCGAACCGCTTGACGGTCTTGCGGACGGCGAGGTTACGGTTGACGGCGCTCTTCTTGGCCATGTGCCTTCAGCTCCCCGACGCTTGAGTGAACGGGAATTGGAATTCCTTAAGAAGCGCGCGCGCTTCGTCGTCTGTCTTCGCCGTGGTGCAGACAATGATGTCCATGCCCCACATCTGGTCGATCTCGTCGTAGTTGATCTCGGGGAACACGATGTGCTCCTTCAGGCCCATGGCGTAGTTGCCGCGACCGTCGAAGCTGGTGGGCTTCAGGCCCCGGAAGTCCTTCACCCGCGGCAGGGCCACGGTGATCAGACGGTCCAGGAACTCGTACATCCGGTCCTTGCGCAAGGTCACCTTGGCGCCGATGACCATGTTCTCGCGCAGCTTGAAGCCGGCGATGGAGTTCCGCGCCCTCGTGGGCTGGGGCTTCTGGCCGGCGATGAGCGCCAGGTCCTTCATGGCGGCGGTGGTCTTCTTGGAATCGTTGACCGCCTCGCCGATGCCCATGTTCAGCACGATCTTGTCGAGCCGCGGGATCTGCATTTCGTTGGTGTAGCCGAACTGCTCGCGCAGGGCATCGCGCATCTTGGCCTTGTAAACCGTCTTCAGGCGCGGCTCGTAGCGACCGTCAGCCCCGAGAGACTCGTTTGCCAGTCCGACTTCGCGCGGCGCGCTGGGCGCCTTGCCGGAAGAACTCTTCGTCGGTGACTTAGCCACTGATGACCTCCCCGGTCGTCTTGGCGAACCGGACCTTCTTCTCGCCCTCGGTGCGGAAACCGACGCGGGTCGGCTTGCCGTTGGAGTCCACCATGGCGACGTTGGAAACGTGCAGCGACGCTTCCTTGCGCTTGATCCCGCCTTGGGGATCGGACTGCGAGGCCTTGGTGTGGCGCTGGACCATGTTCAGGCCTTCCACCACCAAGCGCGTGTCCTTGGGCATGACTTTCAGGACCTTGCCCTGCTTGCCCTTGTCCTTGCCCGCGAGCAGGACGACGGTGTCGCCCGTCTTGATCTTGGCGGCCATCACAACACCTCAGGCGCGAGCGAGATGATCTTCATGTGGTTCTTCGCGCGCAGTTCGCGGGGCACCGGCCCGAAGATGCGCGTGCCGATCGGCTCGGCCGACTTGTTGACAATCACCGCCGCATTCTTGTCGAAGCGGATGGTGGAGCCATCCTTGCGGGCGATGTCCTTGGCCGTGCGCACGACGACCGCGCGCAGCACGTCGCCCTTCTTGACCCGGCCACGGGGGATGGCTTCCTTCACGGACACGACGATGACGTCGCCGACGCTGGCATAGCGGCGACCCGCGCCGCCCAGCACCTTGATGCACATGACCCGGCGGGCGCCCGAATTGTCGGCGACGTCCAGGTTAGTTTGCATCTGAATCATGGTTCAGACTTCCTTTAAATACTTAAACGGCCGACGAAGGAGCGCCCTTCGGGAGGACCTCCCAGGTCTTCAGCTTGGACTTGGGCGCGCACTCGATGATCCGAATGTTCTCGCCGGCCTTGTAGGTGTTGGCTTCGTCATGGGCGTGGTACTTCTTGGACCGGCGCACGGTCTTCTTCAGCACCGGGTGCAGGAAGGTCCGCTCGACCTTGACCACCACAGTCTTGTCGCCCTTGTCGGAGACGACCAAGCCTTCCAGGATACGCTTGGGCATGGGTCAGCCCTCCTTGCTGGCCGCAGGTGCAGCCTGGTGCATCTGGGTCTTGATGCGTGCGATATCCTTGCGGATAGCGTTCACACGGTGGGGCTTCTCCAGCTGGCCCGTGGCCGCCTGGAAGCGAAGGTTGAACTGCTCGCGCTTCAGCTCGAGCAGGTTGTCGGACAGCTGGTCGGCGGTCAGGCCGCGCACCTCAGTCATCTTCATTACGCGGCCTCCGCCATGTTCTCGACCAGCACGCCGGCATCCAGGCGGGTGACCACCTTGGTACGGATCGGCAGCTTGGCGGCGCCCAGGCGCAGGGCCTCGCGCGCTACGTCGTCGGCCACGCCGTCGATCTCGAACATGATCCGGCCGGGATGGACCCGGGCCGCCCAGTGGTCGATGGCGCCCTTGCCCTTGCCCATCCGCACCTCGGCCGGCTTGCCGGTCACCGGCACGTCCGGGAAGATGCGGATCCAGACGCGGCCCTGACGCTTCATCTGGCGGGTGATCGCGCGGCGGGCCGCCTCGATCTGGCGGGCGCTGATCCGCTCCGGCTCCAGGGCCTTCAGGCCATAGGCGCCGAAATTCAGCGCCGTGCCGCCCTTGGACGCGCCATGGATGCGGCCCTTGAACTGCTTGCGGAACTTGGTCTTCTTGGGGAGTAGCATCTCAGATCACCTTCAGGCCGCAGGCGCGTCACTGGACGGCGCATTGCGGTCACGGCGCGGACCCCGGGGACGGTCACGGTCGCGACGGTCGCCGTCGCCGGCGGGGCCGGTGGCTTCCAGCGCCCACCGCTTGTCCTGGGCCATCGGATCGTGCTCCAGCACTTCACCCTTAAACACCCAGACCTTCACGCCAATGATGCCATAGGTGGTCACAGCCTCGGTGACGCCGTAGTCGATGTCGGCGCGCAGGGTGTGCAGAGGTACGCGACCTTCGCGATACCACTCCATCCGCGCGATCTCCGCGCCGCCAAGACGGCCCGAGACGTTGATCCGCACGCCCTTGGCGCCCAGGCGCATGGCGGACTGCAGCGAGCGCTTCATGGCGCGGCGGAAGGCGATCCGGCGCTCCAGTTGCTGGGCGATGGACTCGGCGATCAGCTGGGCGTCGGTCTCGGGCTTCCTGATCTCGACGATGTTGAGGAACACCTCGCCCTCGGTAATGGCGGCCAGATCCTTGCGCAGCTTCTCGATATCGGCGCCCTTCTTGCCAATGATCACGCCCGGGCGTGCGGCATAGATGGTGACGCGGCATTTCCTGTGCGGGCGCTCGATGATCACGCGCGAGACGCCAGCCTGCTTCAGCCGCGCCTTCAGCCACTTGCGGACCTTGATGTCCTGGTGGAGCAGGCGCGCATAGTCTTCGCCGTCGGCGAACCAGCGGCTGTCCCAGGTCCGGTTTACGCCGAGGCGGAAGCCGATCGGATTGACCTTCTGTCCCATTTAGGCGGCCTCGGCTTGTTCGCGGACCACGATGGTGATCTCCGCAAACGGCTTTTCGATGCGCGACGCCCGGCCGCGGGCGCGGGCGGAGAAGCGCTTCATGATCAGGTTCTTGCCCACGAAGGCCTCGGCGACCACGAGGGAGTCGATGTCGAGGTTGTGGTTGTTCTCGGCGTTGGAGATCGCCGAGTAGAGGGCCTTGCGCACGTCGATAGCGATGCGCTTGGGGCTGAACTCCAGCTCGTTCAGGGCGCGCTGGACCGGCAGGCCGCGGATTGATTGGGCCACCAGGTTCAGCTTGCGCGGGCTGGTCCGCAGCGACGCGATCTTGGCCATGGCCGAGGTCTCGGACAGGCGGCGGGGCTTGGCTTGCTTGCTCATCGCCTACTTCCTCTTGGCCTTCTTGTCGGCCGCGTGGCCGTAGAAGGTCCGCGTTGGCGCGAACTCGCCGAGCTTGTGGCCCACCATGTCTTCCGACACCTGCACAGGCATGTGCTTGTGGCCGTTGTGAACGCCAAAGGTCAGGCCGACGAACTGGGGCATAATGGTGGAGCGGCGCGACCAGGTCTTGATCACGTCCTTGCGGCCGGAGTCCTGGGCCTTGTCCGCCTTCGTCAGCAGGTAGCCGTCGACGAACGGGCCTTTCCAGAGGGAGCGGGTCATCGCTTAGCGAGCCTTCCGAGCATGGCGGGAGCGGATGATGAAGCGATCCGTCTCCTGGTTGGTGCGGGTCTTGCGGCCCTTGGTGGGCTTGCCCCAGGGGGTGACCGGATGGCGGCCGCCGGAGGTCTTGCCCTCGCCGCCGCCGTGGGGGTGGTCGACCGGGTTCATGGCCACGCCGCGCACGTGCGGGCGGAAGCCCATGTGGCGGACGCGCCCGGCCTTGCCGAGGTTCTGGTTCATGTGGTCGGGGTTGGACACCGCGCCCACCGTGGCCATGCAGCCGTCCAGCACCATGCGCAGCTCACCCGAACCCAGGCGGATCTGGGCGTAGCCGGCGTCACGGCCGACCAGCTGGGCGTAGGCGCCGGCGGAGCGGGCCATCTGGGCGCCCTTCTCCGGCTTCATCTCGACGTTGTGGATGATGGTGCCGATGGGCATGCCGCGGAGCGGCATGGCGTTACCGGGCTTCACGTCCACCTTCTCACCGGCCACCACTTCGTCGCCGGCCTTCAGGCGCTGGGGAGCCAGGATGTAGTTCAGCTCGCCGTCGGCATACTTCACCAGCGCGATGAAGGCGGAGCGATTGGGGTCGTACTCCAGCCGCTCGACGGTGGCGGGCACGTTCCACTTGCGACGCTTGAAGTCGACGATGCGGTAGAGCCTCTTGGCTCCGCCGCCGCGGAAGCGAACGGCTACCCGGCCGTTGCCGCCGCGACCGCCTGACTTGGTCAGACCTTCGACGAGCGACTTCTCGGGACGACCCTTATGGAGTTCGCTGCGGTCAACCAGCACCAAGCCGCGCTGGCCCGGCGTGATCGGGTTGAATGTCTTGAGCGCCATGGCTTTCGCTCCCTACAGGCCGGTCGTGACGTCGATGGACTGGCCTTCGGCCAGCGTCACGATCGCCTTCTTCACGTCGTCGCGGCGGCCCATGATGCCACGGAAGCGCTTGGTCTTGCCCTTGGTCACCACGGTGTTGACCTTGAGCACGTTGACCTTGAACAGCTCCTCGACGGCCGCGGTGATCTCGTCCTTGGTGGCGTCCTTGGCCACCCGGAACACGACCTTGTTCAGTTCGGAGAGGACCGTGGCCTTCTCGGTGATGTGCGGCGCCAGGATGACGTCGTAGTGGCGTGCGGTCGCGACCATCAGGCGGCTTCCTTCTGTTCGGTCTCGGCGGCCTCGCCCGAGAAGCGCGCCTCAATGGCCTCCACCGCGGAGCGGGTCAGCACCAGGGTGTCGCGGCGCAACACGTCATAGACGTTCAGCCCCGCGTCCGGCAGCACGTCGATCAGCGGGATGTTGCGGGCGGCCAGCTTGAAGTTGGCGTCCACCTCGGGGCCGGCGATAACCAGGGCGTTCTTCAGGCCCAGGGCCTCGAACTGGGTCCGGAGCGCCGCCGTCTTGGGCGCATCCAGCGCGAGCTGGTCGACCACGACCAGGCTGCCGGCCTTGGCCTTGGAGCTGAGCGCGTGGCGCAGCGCCAGGGCGCGGAGCTTCTTGGTCAGGCTGAACTCGTGGCTGCGGACCACGGGACCGTGGGTCTTGGCGCCACCGACGAACTGGGCGGCCTTGCGCGAGCCGTGGCGGGCCCCGCCGGTGCCCTTCTGCTTGTACATCTTCTTGCCCGTGCGGGCGACTTCGTTGCGGGTCTTGATCTTGTGATTGCCAGAGCGGCGTTTGGCCAGCTGCCAGGTCACGCAGCGCTGCAGGATGTCGCCGCGGATGTGCTCGATCCCGAACACCGCGTCCGACAGCTCGATCTCGCCGGCCTGGTCGTTGGCCAAGGTAATGACATTGAGCTTCATTATTCAGCTCCCTCTTGGGCCGGAGCCTCAGGGGCCGCTTCAGCAGGTGTCGAAGCTGCACCCGAAGCACGGAAGGCGCCGGGCTTGGGCGCATCGGCGTGAAGCGCCTTCTTCACCGCGTCGCTGACCTTGACGTAGCCGTTCTCCGACCCCGGGACGGCGCCCTTGATCATGATCAGGCCGCGCTCGACGTCGACGCGCCACACGGTGAGGTTCTGGGTGGTGACGGTTTCGACACCGAGGTGCCCGCCCATCTTCTTGCCCTTGAAGGTCTTGCCCGGGTCCTGGCGCTGCCCGGTGGAGCCCAGCGAACGGTGGGACAGCGATACCCCGTGGGTGGCGCGCAAGCCGCCGAAGTTCCAGCGCTTCATGCCGCCAGCGAAGCCCTTGCCGATCGTGGTGCCCTGGATGTCGACCTTCTGGCCCGGCACGAAGTGGTCCGCGGTCAACTCCGCGCCCACTTCGATCAGGCTGTCTTCGCTGACCCGGAACTCGGTGACGATGTGCTTCGGCTCGACCAGCGCCTTGGCGAAATGGCCGCGCATGGCCTGAGAGGTGTTCTTGGCCTTCTTGGCGCCCGCGCCGAGCTGGAGGGCCACGTAGCCATCCTTCTCGATCGTCTTCTGGGCGGTGACCTGGCAGCCCTCGAGCGAGAGCACGGTCACGGGCACGTGCTGGCCGGCTTCGTCGAAGAAGCGGGTCATGCCGAGTTTCTTGGCGAGTACGCCGGTTCGCATCTGTCCGGCTCCCCTACAGCTTGATTTCGACGTCGACGCCGGCCGACAGGTCGAGCTTCATCAGCGCATCGACCGTCTGGGGCGTGGGATCGACGATGTCGAGCACGCGCTTGTGCGTGCGGATCTCGAACTGCTCGCGGCTCTTCTTGTCGATGTGCGGCGAGCGCAGGACGGTGAACTTCTCGAGCTTGGTGGGCAGCGGGATCGGCCCACGCACGGTCGCGCCGGTGCGCTTGGCGGTCTGCACGATCTCGCGCGTCGAGTGGTCGAGCACCCGGTGATCGAACGCCTTCAGGCGTATGCGAATATTCTGACGATCCATACCGATGCCGTCCTCGCGTCCGTTCCGCTCGTACAGTTCAAAGACCATGACCCCCGGCCCGAAAGCCGAACGCCGTACTACGTCCCGAACGCCACCAATCCGACCCGTCAAGCCAGACCGCGATGACGTGAGCCGCAAAACGAAAGGGCCCTGCGCAGCAAACTGCGAAGGCCCCGATCACTACGCGCCGGGAAGGGCGCGGCTCGTGAAGTTCGTATCGCGAACCGCGTCTAGACGACGAGCGCCTACGGCCGATTCAACGGAGCGCGGTTTATGACGATGCGGGCGGGGCGCGTCAAGCCTACAAGCTGGCTTGCCAGGGGAATCGCTTGAAGGGATCAAGCGGTTTGGGAGATGACGGCTTGGAGGTAGTCGTCATCCCATCCGGCGCG
>NZ_CAHJWH010000035.1 GCF_903642205.1 Caulobacter sp. S45
CAAGACGGAGCGCGATCAAGCCGCCCCTCCGTTAGCTTCGCCGAAGTGTCACGCAGCCGCCCCAGTTCGGCCCTGCAGCGGCATCATATATGGTCTTCAGAGTGGCCGAGCAGCTTGACTCGCCCGGGTCCGGCTCGTAGATACAGGCCTCGTTAGCACTCTTGAGGGCCGGCTGCTAAGGCCGGCTGACAGACAGAGCGACAACGGCCCCTCGCACCCCTTTCAAGGAGACACAGCATGGCGTTTCGTCCTCTCGGCGACCGCGTTCTGGTAAAGCGCGTCGAAGAAGAAGCCCGCACCAAGGGCGGCATCATCATCCCCGACACCGTCAAGGAAAAGCCCCAGGAAGGCGAAGTCGTCGCCGTGGGCCCCGGCGCCCGTGACGACAGCGGCAAGCGCGTCGACATGGAACTGAAGGCCGGCGACCGCATCCTGTTCGGCAAGTGGTCCGGCAGCGAAGTGAAGATCGAAGGCGAAGACCTGATCATCATGAAGGAGTCGGACGTCCTCGGCATCGTGGACGCCCCCGCCGCCATGAAGGCCGCCGCTTAATCTATCCCATTCCTGGTCGATCCTCGGCCAGTATCCTCATCAACTCTGACGAAAGAGAGCCCCACAATGGCTGCTAAAGACGTCTACTTCGCCTCGGATGCGCGCGATCGCATGCTGCAGGGCGTGAACATCCTCGCCAACGCCGTCAAGGTCACCCTGGGCCCCAAGGGCCGCAACGTGGTGATCGAGAAGTCCTTCGGCGCGCCCCGCTCCACCAAGGACGGCGTCACCGTCGCCAAGGAAATCGAACTTTCCGACAAGTTCCAGAACCTCGGCGCCCAGCTGATCCGCGAAGTCGCCTCCAAGACCAACGACAAGGCCGGCGACGGCACCACCACCGCCACCGTGCTGGCCCAGGCCATCGTGGTCGAAGGCCTGAAGTCGGTGTCCTCGGGCCGCAACCCGATGGACCTGAAGCGCGGCATCGAGAAGGCCGTGCTGGTCGTGGTGGAGAACATCAAGTCCACCTCCAAGAAGGTCGCCAACAACAGCGAGATCGCCCAGGTCGGCACCATCTCCGCCAACGGCGACAAGGACGTGGGCGAGATGATCGCGCGCGCCATGGAAAAGGTCGGCAACGAGGGCGTGATCACGGTTGAAGAGGCCAAGAGCCTGGAGACCGAACTCGACGTCGTCGAGGGCATGCAGTTCGACCGCGGCTACCTGTCGCCCTACTTCGTGACCAACGCCGACAAGATGGAAGTGCAGCTCGAAGAGCCGCAGATCCTGATCTTCGAAAAGAAGCTGTCGACGCTCCAGCCCCTGCTGCCGGTCCTTGAGGCCGTCGTGCAGAACGGCCGACCGCTCCTGATCATCGCCGAGGACATCGAAGGCGAAGCCCTGGCCACCCTGGTGGTCAACAAGCTGCGCGGCGGCCTGCGGGTCGCGGCGGTGAAGGCCCCGGGCTTCGGCGACCGCCGCAAGGCCATGCTGGAAGACATCGCCATCCTCACGGGCGGCCAGGTCATCAGCGAGGACCTCGGCATCAAGCTCGAGAACGTCACCCTGGACATGCTCGGCAAGGCCAAGAAGGTCACCATCACCAAGGACGACACCACCGTCGTCGACGGTGGCGGCGAGCGTGAAGGCATCGAGGGCCGCATCGCCCAAATCAAGCGCCAGATCGAAGACACCACCTCGGACTACGACAAGGAGAAGCTGCAGGAGCGTCTGGCCAAGCTGGCCGGCGGTGTCGCAGTGGTCCGCGTCGGCGGCTCCACCGAAGTGGAAGTCAAGGAGAAGAAGGACCGCGTCGACGACGCCCTCAACGCGACCCGTGCGGCCGTGGAAGAAGGCATCGTGCCGGGCGGCGGCGTCGCCCTGCTGAAGGCCTCCAAGGCGCTCGACGGGCTGAAGGGCGAGAACGACGACCAGAACGCCGGCATCGCCATCGTGCGCCGCGCGCTTCAGGCCCCGCTTCGCCAGATCGTCGAGAACGCTGGGGTCGAAGGCTCCATCGTGGTCGGCAAGATCCTGGAGAACTCGGACCCGAACTTCGGCTTCAACGCCCAGACCGAAGAGTACGGCGACCTGGTCGCCCAGGGCGTGATCGACCCCGCAAAGGTCGTCCGCACCGCGCTGCAGGACGCGGCCTCCGTGGCCGGCCTGCTGATCACGACGGAAGCCGCCGTGGTCGAAGCGCCGAAGAAGGGCTCCGCGGCCCCGGCGATGCCGGGCGGCGGCGGCATGGGCGACATGGACTTCTAAGGTCTTTCCCCGGGGCTTGCCCCCGGGAACGTCGCTTACGCGAGACGAGGAGGCCGGAGCGGCGACGCTCCGGCCTTTTTCATTTCCGGTTCAGCGAGGGGGGCCCACCCTGGTCGTCCTATGATGATGGTCGCCGTCCCGCCGCACAGCGGAACGTCTCCGCGGCGACATCCGGCCGGACGACAGGCGGTGTAGGATGGGTATCATGACCCAGGTCGCCCGGGCGAGGAGCAGGCCGTGACCTTGCAGACCACGAACGGCGCCATCGCAGTCACCCGCTTCGGGCTCGGCGCCCGTCCGGGCGAACTGGACGCGGCCAGCGTCGAGCCACAAGGCTGGCTGAAGGCGCAGATTACGCCTTCAGGCGGCGAGCAGCCGCAGGGGCCGCTACCCACCGGCCGGGCCGCCTTCGCCGCCTACACGACCGCGCTTCAGGACTTCCGCCAGATCAAGCGTGACACATCCGTCGCAGCCCCGCCCGGCGGCGTGATGAAGGACGGTGCGCCGGACGACCTGAAGGCCCGGCGCAAGGCGTTGCTGGCCCCGATCCGAGACGGGGTGCGCGACGAGATCGTGGCCCGCACCCGACTGGCGACCACCACCGCCCAGCCCTTCCGCGAACGCTGGACGCTGTTCTGGGCCAACCACTTCACCGTCTCCGCCGCCAAGCCCAAAGCCGCCATGCTGGCCGGCCCGTTCGAGCGCGAGGCCATCCGCCCCCACGTGTTCGGCCGCTTCGAGACGCTTCTGGTGGCGTCCAGCACTCATCCCGGCATGCTGATGTATCTGGACCAGGCCCGATCCACCGGCCCCGACAGCTTGGCGGGAACCCGCCGCGACGCAGGTCTGAACGAAAACCTGGCGCGCGAGATTCTTGAGCTGCACACCGTAGGTCCGGACTCCGGCTACACCCAGGCCGACGTCATCGAGTTCGCCCGCGCGCTGACCGGCTACAGCATCGGCGTCGACCGGGACGGCGGCGACCAAGCGGGCTTGGCCCTGTTCCGCCCCAACCTGCACGAGCCCGGCGCTCGCACCGTCCTGGGCCGCACCTGTCCCGCGGGCGGCTCGGAGCAGGCGCGCGCCATCCTCGCTGACTTGGCGACCAACCCGCACACCGCCGACCACCTCGCCCGCAAGCTCGCCATCCACTTCGTGGCCGACGATCCGCCGCCCGCCCTGGTGGCGCGGCTGCGCGAGGCCTGGACCGACAGCCGCGGCGACCTCTCTACCGTGGCCCTCGCCCTGGTAGAGGCGCCGGACGCCTGGACGCCTCAGCCAGCCAAGTTCAAGCGGCCCTACGAGCTGCTCGTGTCCAGCTACCGGGCCATGGGCGCCATTCCCGCAGACGGCGACCGCGAGGTGATCGCGCCCCTGACCCAGATGGGTGATCGCCCGTTCACCGCCCCCCAGCCCGACGGCTGGTCGGAGCAGGCCAGCGACTGGGCCGCGCCGGACGCGGTGGTCAAGCGGCTGGACTGGGCCTCAGGGCTGTCCACCGCCTTAGCTTCAGCCGCCCCTTCACCGATGCAGGTCGCCGACGCTGCGCTTGGCGACCGCCTGACCGCGCCCGTGCGCACCGCCATCGCCCGGGCCGAGACGCGCCCTGAAGCGCTCACCCTCCTGTTCATGTCGCCGGAGTTCCAACGCCGATGACCCACCTCCACCCCTCCCGCAGAGGCCTGCTGTCGCTCGGCGCCAGCCTCGGCATGACCTTCCTGGCCGCGCCCGTCCTGGCTGATCCCCTGTCCGCCAGACGCAAGCTGGTGGTGATCGTCTGTCGCGGCGCCATGGACGGTCTGTCCGTCTCGCCCCCGCTCGGCGACCGCGACTACGCCGCCCTGCGCGGGCCGATCGCGATCGCGCCCGACAAGGTGTTGAAGCTGGACGCGGACTTCGGCCTGCATCCAAAGCTCGCCACCGTCCATGCCCTGGCCCAGTCGGGCCAGGCGCGCATCGCCCCGGCCGTCGCCATCCCCGAGCGCATCCGCTCGCACTTCGAGGCCCAGGACCTGCTGGAGAGCGGTGGGGCGCGCGTCTACGACGTGACCACGGGCTGGCTGAACCGGGCGCTGGCCGCCTCCAGCCGCGACGGCCGGGTAACCGCCATCTCGGTCGGCCCCGAGGAGCCGCTGATCCTGCGCGGCCCCTCGCCCGTGCAGTCCTGGTCGCCGGGCGGCCGCCAGTCCGCCGACCTCGGCCGCATCACCACCACCCTGCAGGACCTGTACAAGCACGATCCGATCCTGGGACCCGCGCTGGCGTCCGGCCTGCAGACCGAGGCCACGGCCGACACCTTGAACGGCGGTCAGACCATCGTGGCGAAGGACGCCCGGGCGCTGGCGGTCACCGCCGGCCGATTCGTGGCGTCGGACGGCGGCCCCTCCATCGCGGTGCTCCAGCTGGACGGATTCGACACCCACGCCAGTCAGGGCGCGGCCGAGGGCCAACTCGCCAACCGCCTGAAAGCGCTCGACGACGTGGTCGCCGGGCTGAAGGAAGGCCTCGGCCCGGCCTGGGGCCAGACGGTGGTGGTCACCGCCACCGAGTTCGGCCGCACGGCGCACGTGAACGGCACCGGCGGCACAGACCACGGCACCGCCTCCACCCTGATCCTCGCCGGCGGCGCGCTGAAGCCCGGCGGCATCGTGGGCGACTGGCCGACCCTGGAGCAGTCGAAGCTGTTCGAGGCCCGCGACCTGGCCCCGACCCTGGACGTGCGTCAGGTCTTCAAGGGGCTGCTTCAGGACCACATGGGGGTGGATCGCGCGGCGCTTGACAGCCGCATCTTCCCGGACAGCGGCGCGGCGGCGCCCGTCGCGAACCTCGTCTGACGCCGCCCCCCGTTGACTCATGTATTAAGGAGACCACGCGCTTGATCCTCGACAGGACCCTCGCCTTTGCGGCCGCGGCCGCGGCCGTTCTGAGCTTCGCTCTGCCCGTTTGCGCCCAGCCCGCGCCAGGGCCGTACGGCTCCGGCCAACCCGCTGGCTCGCCTCCGGCCGAAGGCTATGGACAGTCGAACGGGGGACGGGGCTACGGCCGCCCGATCACCCTGGCGGAGTACCAGGCCCGCTTCCGCGATCGGATCATGGCGGCGGACACCGATCATGACGGTCGCGTCAGCCTGGCGGAGTGGACCGCTTATCGCGCCCAAAGGGGCGGTGAAGGCGGCGGCCGGCGCGGCGGCGGAGGTTCCGGCGATCCCACGCGTCAGTTCCAGATGATGGACGCCAACCGCGACGGCTACGTCACGCCCGCTGAGATCGACGCGACCTCGACCGCGCGGTTCGCCCGCATGGACGCCAACCACGACGGCGTGCTCACGCCGGACGAGCGGCGCGCCATGCGCGGCGGTGGCATGGGCGGCGGCGAGCCGACCCGGCCTTTGCCGCCACCGCAGTAACGACTAAGGCGGCGCCGTTTCCAGCGCCGCCTCGTTGTAGTCTGGAAAGATCAGCCGCGAGCAGCCGAGGGCTTAGGCCGCAGATGCGGCGGCGTTCTCGCTCGGATCGCGCAGGACATAGCCGCGGCCCCACACCGTCTCGATATGGTTGAACCCGCCGGTCGCCGCGGACAGCTTCTTGCGCAGCTTGCAGATGAAGACGTCGATGATCTTCAGCTCCGGCTCGTCCATGCCGCCATAGAGATGGTTCAGGAACATCTCCTTGGTCAGGGTCGTGCCCTTGCGCAGGGAGAGAAGCTCGAGCATCTGGTATTCCTTGCCGGTCAGATGGACGCGGGAACCGTTCACTTCCACCGTCTTGGCGTCCAGGTTCACCAGGATGTCGCCGGTGGTGATGACCGACTGGGCGTGGCCCTTGGAGCGGCGCACCACCGCATGGATGCGGGCGACCAGCTCGTCCTTGTGGAAGGGCTTGGTGAGATAGTCGTCGGCGCCCCCGCCGAAAGTCTTCACCTTTGTGTCGATCTCGGTGGAGCCGGAGAGGATCATAATGGGCGTGTTGATCTTGGCCACGCGAAGCTGGCGCAGAACGTCCATGCCGCTCATGTCTGGCAGGTTCAGGTCGAGCAGGATGAGGTCGTAGTCGTAGATCTTTCCGAGATCGACGCCCTCTTCGCCCAGGTCGGTGGTGTAGACGTTGAAGCCCTCCGACTTCAGCATCAATTCGATGCTCTGCGCGGTGGCGCTGTCGTCCTCGATCAGCAGAACACGCATCGATCTCTCCAGCCTCGCCACGGCCCGGACCGCTCCGCGCACGCTCCAGGGCGCACGGCTCGGTCCATCCTTCGGTAACGTTAAGGGGCAACTCGCTTACGAAGAGTTAATCCTCAGACGCCGCCTGAACACAGCATCCTTGATTTGCCACGCCGTCGCAAGCGCCGCTCTTAAGGATTTGAATCTCGACAGTGAATCCCGAAGGCCGAAGCGGCTAAGGGTCGGATTAGACTCAGACTTTCTCAGCGAGCCGGATCGCCGCACGGCAGCCTGCGCCGATCACCGCCGACAGCAGCGCATATCCCGGCGCTTCTCGTGCACCACCCGCCACGGCCTGGTCCCTATGGCCGAGTTCATCGTCACGGTAGGTCGACAGGGCGTCAGCCAGTTTGGGTTCCCGAGGGCGCAGCTCCTCGATCTGGCCGGCATAGTGCTGCTCGATCACGCTCTCCACCGCTTCGGTGCAGGCATGGGCGGCCTTTTCGCCCAGCAGTGCGGTCCCGGCGCCTAATGCGAAGCCTGCCAACCGCCAGAGGGGCACAAGCACTGTAGGCCGCGCGCTCCTTTCATTCAGCAGCTTGTCGAATGCGGCGAGGTGGACGGCCTCGTGCGCCGCCATCTCCTCCAGATCGGTCGCCAACGCCGGCGGCTTGTCCAAGGCGGCGAAGACCGCCCGCTGGCCCTGGTAGATGGCCACCGCGCCCAGTTCACCCGCATGGTCGACCCGCAGGATCTCGGCCAGCCTCGCCTTGTCGGCGCCGCGGCCAGGACGCACGGTAGGCTGGAGGGGAGAGGTCATCGGGGTCGCTTCACTCGCCGCAACGCCACCAGCGTCGCTATGGTGAGCGCGAGTGCGGCCAGGGCGTTCCATCCAGCCATGGACAGGCCGAGCAGCCGCCAGGCCGCCTGATCGCAGCGCACCATGTGCACCTTGGCTCCGCTGACCAGGGCCGACATCTGGGCGGCGGTCACCGCCGCATGGCCGCCCGTGCAGGCCACCGGCCCCGGCCACCACGTCCATTCCACTCCGGCATGGTAGGCAGCCATCACCGTCTCCACCGCGAACACCAGTGCGACCAGCCCCAGCAGTAGGCGCGACAGCGACACCCGCCAGCGCGCGACGCCATAACCGATCAGCCCGGCATAGAGGTCGGTCCAGTAGCCTTCCCGCTGGGCCAGGCAGAGCTCGCAGGGCGGCAGGTGGCCGAACGTCTCGAAGGCGTGGGCGATGACCAGCATGAGCCCTGAGAGGCCCGCCGCCCAGAGGAGCCACAGGGGTGCGGTCTGCTTGACCAGCTTGTAGCGAGATTGCCATGCCATGGGCGGCTCTTAATCGCGCGACTGCGGCGGCGAAAGGGCGGGCGTCACGGACGCCACGGTCACCGAGGCCACTCGTCAGCCGATCAGCTTGACCGCCGCCAGGGCCACGATCACAGCCAGCACCGCCGCACCCAGCATTAGGCCCAGGTGCTTGTCCACCAGCCCCTTGGCCGCCGGGTGCTGCAGCAACGCGGCCTCCAGGAAGAAGCGCGCCCCCCGCGTAGCCGCCGACGCCGCCACGAACACCGCCAGGTTGAAGTGCGCCAGGCCCGAGGCGATCGTCACGAGCTTGTAGGGGATCGGCGTCAGCCCCTTGATCAGGATCACCCAGAGCCCGAAACGCGCATACCAGGCCTGGAAACTCGCCAGGCCGCCGGAGTGGCCCATCAGCGCCAGCAGCTTCAGGCCGAGCGGCGCGAGATAGAAGCCGATGGCGTAGCCGAACAGGCCGCCGGTCACCGAGCCGACGGTGCACACCAGGGCGTACAGCCACGCCCTGTCGCGCCGGGCCAGCACCATGGGCGCCAGCAGGGCGTCGGGCGGGATCGGCAGGAAGGCGCTCTCCGCGAACGACACAGCCGCAAGCGCCGGCACGGCCCATCGGCCGCTCGCCAGCGACAGGAGGCGGTCGTAAAGGGCGCGGAGCATCAGCTGTCCTTGGCGAGAAGACCGCCTGCTAACAGGGAACGCCGTGCGCCACGAGGGTCGCCTCGCCGCAGTGCGTCTCGTGAGACCATGCCAACCCGCCTACATCAACGGCCATGTCCAAGACCAGCCGATCCGAACCCACTGCCGCCGATCCCGACCTGGACGCCGCCGCCGAAGACGAGCTGCAGCGGGCGCTCACCCTCAGCTGGGCCGAGCTCGCCAAGGTGACGCCCTGGGGCGACACGTTCGAGGGGTTCTCGCCCGCCAACCGGCCCGTGCTGATGGAGCGCAACTACCTGTGGGCGGATGCGCCGGGCGGCGACATCCTTTGCGAGGTGGCCGTCTTCCCGAACGCCGTGCTCTACGACGGCGCCGCCCGCCGCTCGGCGCGGGTGCGTCGGCCCACTTGATCCGGATGCCGGAGCAGGACGAGGCGGCGAGGCTCGACGCTCTGATCGTCGATGAGGGGCTGCCGTCCGGCTTCCGCGCCACGGTGGACACCGTGCTGCGTCCGCTTGCCCGGCGCATCGCCGACGATCGCCGCCGCCTAGGGCGCTCCATGATCGCAGGGCTCTGCGGCAGCCAGGGCAGCGGCAAGTCCACCTTCGCCGCCGTCCTTTCGATACTGCTGGAGACCATGGGACTGACCACGGCAATCCTGTCGTTGGACGACCTGTATCTGACCTCCGGAGAAAGGCGGGCGCTTGCGAGGGACCGCCACCCGCTGTTTGCAATCCGCGGCCCGCCAGGGACGCACGATGTGGCGCTGGGCGAGCGGACGCTGGGCGCCCTAACCGAAGACAGGTCTGCGCTCGTAGACCTGCCCCGCTTCGACAAGGCCTCAGATACCCGCCTTCGGCCCGACGCGCGGGCCGGGGTGAAGGCGCCGGTGGACGTCGTCCTGTTCGAGGGCTGGTGCGTGGGCGCTCGCCCACAGCCCGCGCATGAGCTGGCCCGTGCGATCAACGCGCTTGAACATGACGAGGATGCGGAAGGCGATTGGCGGCGCGAGGTGAACCGGGCCCTTGGGGCGGAGTATCAGACCCTGTTCAGCCGCCTTGACCTGCTGGTGCTGCTACAGGCGCCTGGCTTCGAGCACGTCCGGGCCTGGCGATCCCTTCAGGAGCGCAAGCTGGCCCTGCGCCTCAAGGCCGAGGGCCGCGCCGACAAGGTCATGGACGCAGCCGCGCTCGATCGCTTCATCATGTACTATGAGCGGCTGACCCGCTGGATCCTCCGCGAGATGCCGGGCCGCGCGGACGTGGTGATCCGGCTTGGTCCCGACCATGAAGTGGTGGAGATGAGTGGGGCCTGACCCGTAAGCGGCATGGGGCGGCTTCGCCGTGTCGATGTCTATGCAGAAGCAGCGCTCTTCGCCCTTATCGCCTTCGAAGGCGATGAGGCGCACCTTCCCATTTGGCGCATCGCCGCTCCAGGGTTCGGCATACGGCAGGGCGGCGCCCTAAAGGCTTTCGACCCCGGCGACGAAGTGGGCGTGGCTTCGCGCCTCATCGCGGGCGTGACATAGAAGCGATGGGAAAACGGCGGATGAGCTTCGGCTCGGGCTGGACCGGCTCGGGCTAGACTGGCCATGACGGCAATCCCTGTGCGTGTCGCAGGCTCACGCACAGCGCGGCGGATGAAGTCACCGGCTCAGGCGGCGATCATCCGCTCCACCTCGGCCACGATCTCGCGCAGGTGGACGGGCTTGGCTAGGATCTTGGCGCCTGCCGGTGCGCGGGCGCCGGCCGACAGGGCCACGGCGGCGAAGCCCGTGATGAACATGATCCGCTGTCCGGGTTCGCGGGCCGCCGCCTGGCGCGCCACCTCGATGCCGTCGACGCCGGGCATCACGATGTCGGTGAGCAGGAGGTCGAACGGGCCCTGATCCAGGGCGTCCAGCGCGGCCTCCCCATCGGGGCAGGACACGACCTCGTAGCCGGCCCGTTCCAACGCCTTGGCCAGGAAGCGGCGGAGCGAGTCGTCGTCTTCGGCGAGGAGGATCTTACGCATGCTGCCACTCGTCAGGAGGGTCCAAGGCTTAGCGGGCGGAGGTGAACGGCCGATAAACCCTTCAATCCGGCTGCAGTGATTGACCGCTCCGGTGCGGCGTCAATAATGCCGCTGGATGGACGATCTCGACCTGCCGCGCGCGCCGCCCGTCCAACCGGCGGAACCCGCGTTCAACCTGCGCCGGGCTCTTGGCGCCGCGACGCCGTTGGTCTTCGCCTCGCCCCACTCCGGGCGATTGTACCCCGCCGAGCTGATGGCGGCCTCGGTCCTGAGCGCCAAGGCGATCCGACGCTCGGAGGACGCGCTGGTCGACCTCCTGCTCGAGGGGGCCGACACGCTGGGCGTCAACATGCTGATGGCGCGCTTCGCCCGGGCCTATCTCGACGTGAACCGGGAGCCCTACGAACTCGACCCGGCCATGTTCGAGGACGAGCTGCCGCCTTTCGCACGCGGCCGCACGCCGAAGGTGGCGGCGGGGCTCGGCGCCATCGCCCGCGTGGTGGCGGAGGGCCAGGAGATCTACGGCCGCAAGCTCTCCTTCGCCGAGGCGTGCGAGCGGATCGAAGCCGTGCACAAGCCTTATCACGCCGCCCTGAGCGCCCTGCTGCGAGAGGTGAGGGCGGACTTCGGGCGGGTGGCGCTGGTGGACTGGCATTCCATGCCCTCCGCCGCGGGACGCTCCACCAGTCGCGGGCGGACGGCGGACTTCGTGCTGGGGGACCGCTTCGGCGCATCCTGCACCGCGCCGCTGACAGCGCTGGTGGAACGCGAGCTGCGCGCGATGGGCTACGAGGTGGCGCGCAACGCCCCCTATGCCGGCGGCTACACCACCGAGCTCTACGGAGACCCCTTGGCCGCCTTCCACGTGTTGCAGGTCGAGATCAACAGAGCCCTCTACTTGGACGAGGCGACCCTTGCCCCCAGCGCAGGGTTTGATCGGGTTCGATTAAACCTGCGGCGGCTCACCGCAGTGCTTGCAGAGCGCTGGCGGGAGGTGATCTAGTCCCCTCTCTCCTGCGGGAGAGGAGCGACACCTACTTCGGCGGACCGCCTGTGGGCGTGCTGGTGATGCGATTGGGCTGGGCGGCCGCGCCGGTGCTGGGGGTCTGGCCCGACGAGTTGGGGGTCTGGGCGTTGGCCGGGGCCGCGCCGTTCACCGCCGTAGGCTTTGCGCCGCTCGTCGCGTCGGTTGTGGTGGGTACGCCCGAGCCGGGCTTGGAGGCCGGGGCGGTGGCGACACTTCCCGCGGCGGGAGTCTTGGCGGCGCCGGCCGCCTTCGGGTCGGCGGCGGGGATGGCCACAGGGCTGGAACTCTGCTGGCGCAGCCAGGCGATCAGGTTGATCCGGTCCTCGCGCTGCTTGAGGCCGACGAAGCTCATCTTGGTGCCGTTGATGTACTCCTGCGGACCTTTGAGGAAGTCGTAGATGTGGGTGTAGTCCCACACCGGCGTCTTGGCCCCGAAGTCCGTCATCCCGGAAGAGTATGCGAAGCCGGGATGGATGCCGGGCTTGCGGCCGATCACGCCCCAGAGGTTCGGGCCGGTCTGGTTCGGGCCGCCGTTGTCCAGGTTGTGGCAGGCCTTGCACTTGTTGGAGATGGTGGCGCCGGCCGCCACGTCGGCGGTGGGAAGCACAGTGCCCCAGTCCGGCATCACGTCGGCCACGGGCGCGTCGCTGGACGCCGCCTCCTGGATGGCGATCTTGTCGCCGGCCACCTTGGGCGCGCTGGTGGCGAACATCATCTCGGAGACCTGGCGCAGGCCGAACACCAGGAGGAGCACGCCCAACAGGGCGCCGAAGATCTTGTTCCAGAAAAGCTCGTCTCTCATGTCCGCCCTTGATCCCGGCGCGCCTGGACGCAAGGCCTGGAAGCCCGCGCCAGCCCTGCGTACGCGGCCGCCCGCCTCGGCGGACCCTGCGGCCTTGTGGAGCCGTCTCATACACGCTAGCGCCGAGGGTGCAAACGGGTTGGAAGACAGGCTTGGCGCTCTCCCCGATCATCCTGATTCCGGCCCGGATGGGCGCATCGCGCCTGCCCGGCAAGCCGCTGGCCGACATCGCCGGAACGCCGATGATCGTTCGGGTGCTGCGCCAGGCGCAGGCCGCAGGCGTCGGCCCTGTCGCGGTGGCGGCGGCCGACCCTGAGATCGTCGCGATGGTGGAGGCGGCGGGCGGCCGCGCCGTCCTGACCGACCCGGACCTGCCGTCGGGCTCGGACCGGATCATGGCGGCGCTCGGCCGGCTCGACCCGCGGGGCCGGCATGACGCGGTGATCAACCTGCAGGGCGACATGCCCTTGGTGGAGCCCGCCATCGTCGCCGCCTGCGCCGAGGTGCTGGCGGCCACACCCTGCGATATCGCCACCGTCGTGGCGCCGGAGGCCTCGCCCGCCGACCGGGACAACCCCGATGTAGTCAAGGCCGTGCTGGCGATCGAGGCGCATGGCCGTTCCGGGCGCGCGCTCTACTTCACCCGCTCCCGCCTCTATGGCGAAGGGCCGGTCTGGCGCCATGTCGGCATCTACGGCTACCGGCCCCGGGCGCTGGCCCGCTTCACCGCCGCGCCGCCTTCGTCCCTGGAACGGCGCGAGAAGCTGGAGCAGCTCCGCGCCCTGGAGTTGGGCTTGCGCATAGATGCGGCGGTGACGGCGTCGGCGCCCATCTCCGTCGACACGCCCGCCGACCTCGCGGCGGCGCGAGCGGCAGCGGAAGGCGGCAGCTGATGATCGACGTCGAGGACCTGGTCTTCGACTACCCCTCGGGGCGGGCGCTGCACGGGGTGAGCTTCGTCGTGCGGCCCGGCGCGGTGATGGCGCTGGTCGGCCCCAACGGAGCGGGCAAGTCCACCCTGATGCGCTGCATCGCGGCGCTGGAGGCGCCGGGGGCAGGACGGATCAGCGTGGTCGGACTGGACACCCGGCGCGATCCGCGCGGCGTGCACGCGGCGCTGGGCTACCTGCCCGACGCCTTCGGCCTTTACGACGCGCTGAGCGTCCGCCAGTGCCTGCTCTACGCCGCGCGGTCGCGGGGCGTGGACGCCATCGACGCCGAAGCGGCCATGGCGACGGCGGCGGCCGAGGTGGGCCTCGGCGACCGGCTGAACCGGCGCGCGGGCGAGCTTTCGCGGGGGCTTCGCCAGCGATTGGCCATCGCCCAGGCGGTGGTGCACCGGCCGCGCGTGCTTCTGCTGGACGAACCCGCGGCGGGGCTCGACCCGGCGGCGAGGGACGCGCTGGCAGCCCTGATCCGGCGTTTCGCCGCGGGCGGCATGACCCTGATGGTCTCGTCGCACCTGCTGTCGGAGCTGGAGGACTACTGCACCGAGATGCTGGTGCTGGAGGACGGCCGGGTGCGCGGCGAGGGCGTGGTGCGGCTGGCGGACGTCCAGGCCGGCGACCTGCAGGGCCGCCGGGTGTTGCTGGAGCTGGCGGTCCCCGTTTCCAGCCTGGCCGCCGTTCTCGCTGCCCTCGGGTTGGACGTGGAGCAGGCCGGCGACATGCAGGCCGTTGTCCGCCTCCCCGAAGACGCCGGCGCGGAGGCGCAAGCGCTGGGAAAACTGGTCAATGCAGGGCTAGCCGTGCGCAGCTTCAGCCCGCAGCCCACCACGATGGAGGACGTCTACGCGGCGGCCGTCCCGGACGCCTCGACGACGCTCGCGGCCCCGCCATGAACCCCGAGCTGCAGCGCAACCTCTGGCTCGACGCCACGCCCCGGAAGCTGGCCTTCGTGGCCGCGGGCGTGGCGGGGGTGTTCGCGGCGGTCTGGCTGCTGGACCGGGGCCGTCACCCCTACGCGGTGACCTTCGCCGGCTCCATGGTGTTCTTCGCCACGGCCCTGGCCTGGGCGCCTCGGGCGGCCCGCGCCTCGGTCACCGATGAAGTGCGGGCCGGCTCCTGGGACTTCCAGCGGCTGTGCGCGCTCACGCCCTGGGAGATGACCTGGGGCAAGCTGGCCGGGGCGACCGCCCGGTCCTGGGCGGGCGCACTGGCCGGGCTGGCGCTCGCAGCCTTGCAGCTCGCCAGCACCTCCAGCCTGCGCCATGCCGGCTTCTGGGTGCTGGTGGCGCTGGGCCTGGCGGTGACGCTGCAGGCCAGCGGGCTGGCCACCGGGCTGATCGACGTGCGTCGCGCACGGGCCAGCGGGCGGCCGCTGAGCGGCCGTGCGCCCGGCCTGCTGCTGCTCATGCTGGGACTGTTCAGCCTGGCCGTGCTGGTCTGGGTCCGGGCGCGCGTGGGCCGGGTGCTCGGCGGCCTGGCGCTGCAGGCGAGCACGGGCACGCCAGCGGCGCCGGTCTGGTGGTCCGGCCATGCCTTCGGACCGCTGGGCTTCGCGGCGCTCAGCCTGCTCGTTCTGGCGGGCTGGGCGCTGGTCTGGGCCTGGCGGCTGATGCGGCTGGAGCTGCAGTTCGTCAACGCGCCCTGGCTGTGGGCGGGCTTCCTGACCCTGGCCGGCCTTTACGTCCTGGGCTTTGATCCCGGCGACGCCGCGGCGAGCCCAAGGGCGGCGAGGCTCTCGGCGGCGGCGCACCTCTGGGCGGGGCTGGCCTACGTCGCAGCCTTCGCCGAGCCCGCCGACCGGGTGCGCGCCCGCCAGTTCGGCGCGGCGCTCCGCGGGCGCCAGGCGGGACGGATGCTCTCGCACCTGCCGATCCCAGCCCTGCCGAGCCTGCTGGCGCTGGTCGGCGGCCTGCTCGTGGCCATACTCTACGTGCGCGGAGGCGATCCCGGGGCTGCCGCGGCGGTGCTCGCGACCCTCGCCTTCTTCGCCCGCGACCTTGGCGTCATCGCCTGGAGGCGCTTCGCTGGGCGCGGCCGTCAGGCGGATGCAGGCGTGCTGGTCCTGCTGCTCGCCCTCTATCTCGCGGGCGCCGGTCTCGGGCGGGTGTTCGGCGGCCTGCATGGACAGGCGCTGTTCTGGCCGAGCCGCACGCTGCCGGGCGTGAGCCTTGTGGCGGGAACGGTGGAGGCGGCGGTAGCGTGGCTGCTGGCCGGAGCCGCCATCGCCCGCCCGGCGGCGCCCCGACGCGCGCCCTGGCCGGGTGTAGCGGCAGCTCCCGACCCCGAGCCGAGCCCCGCATCGGCCCCAAGCTGGGAACGGCGACCTGAGCCTCCCGCTGCGGACATCCCGGTTAAGGAACAGCTTGACCGGCTTGATCCCTAGTTGGACTCCCTCGCCTCGAAGGCACAGCGGTCCGGCTCTAACCTAATCCGGCGCCCTGCCCTCTTCCATCGCGCGCAGCAGCATCTCTAGGGCTCCGATCTCGTCGGCTTCCGCGGCCGGCTTGTCCCAGCGGATGCGGTTGATCCGGGGGAAGCGCATGGCCACGCCGGACTTGTGGCGGGTGGAGCGCTGCAGGCCCTCGAACGCCACCTCCAGCACCAGGCCGAAGCCGCGGTCGGCCCGCACCGCCCGGACGGGTCCGAACCGCTCGGTGGTGTGGTCGCGCACGAACTTGTCGAGCCGCTTGAGCTCCTGGTCGGTGTAGCCGCTGTAAGCCTTGCCGACCGGCGTCAGCGCGCCATCGGCCCAGACACCAAAGGTATAGTCGGAGTAGAAGCTGGAGCGGCGGCCGTGGCCGCGCTGGGCGTACATCATCACCGCGTCGACCAGGAAGGCGTCTCGCTTCCACTTGAACCAGGGACCCTTGGGCCGGCCGCCTTCGTATGGACTGTCCAACCGCTTCAGCATCACGCCCTCCGCCGCCTGGGCGTCGCCCTCCGGCGGATTGGTGCGGATGGCGGCGAGCTCCGCCCAGCTGTCGAAGGGGACCAGGGGCGACAGGTCGAGCCTTGCGCCGCCGTGGGCGCCCACCAGCGCCTCCAGCCTTGCGCGGCGCTCCGCCCAAGTGAGGCCCCGCACGTCCTCGCCGGCGTCGGACAGGATGTCGTAGGCGCGGATGGCGACGGGGTAGGCGCCGGCCACCTTGGCCGTCACCGCCTTCCTGTTCAGCCGCTGCTGCAGGTCGCCGAAGGGCGCCACGCGATGGTCGCGCAGCACCAGAAGCTCGCCATCCAGCACCCCCTCGAAGTCCAGCGCCTCCATCAGGTCGGGAAAAGCCCCGGAGATCTCGTCGCCGGTGCGGCTGTAGAGCCGGGCCACGCCGCCCTCGCGGATGGCCTGGACGCGGATGCCGTCCCATTTCCACTCCGCGGCGTAGGCGGACGCCTCCAGGCGGGCAAAGTCCACCGCCTCGTCGATGGGCTGGGACAGCATCATCGGTCGGAAGCGGCCGGGCGCCTCGGCCGACGGGCGCTCTCCCCTGCCTTCCAGCCAGGCGAACAGCTCGACATAGGGCGGCTCCAGCCCGTGCCAGACCTCCTCCACGTCCGAGGCCAAGACCTCGTGGCCGTAGTCGGCGCCGAGGCTCGCCGCCGCCGTCTTGGCCAGCCGGGCGGACAGGCCTACCCGCAGCTCCCCGGTGATCAGCTTCAGCATGGCCCAGCGACCTTCGGCGTCCAGGGTGTCGAGCCAGCCCTCCACCAGGGCGGGGATGTCGGCGCGGGCGGTGGTGCGCAGCGCATCCACCACCTCCGGCAGGGTGGGCGCCGGCGCGTTGACCCCGAACCGCGCCGGCCAGACCAGCGAGGCGGTCTCCGCCAGGTCGCCCACATAGTTGTAGGACCAGCCGAACAGCACAGGGTCCATCCGCGCTTCCACCAGCTTGCGGATCATGGCGGGCTTGGCGGCGTGGAAGGTGAGATCGCCGGTGAGCGAGGCGAGGGCGAAGCCCCGCTCGGGATCAGGCGCGGCCGCCAGGTAGTCGTGCACCAGCCTGAGCTTGGCGTTGCGTGAACTGGTCAGCGACAGACGGTCGAGCAGGTGGGCGAAGGCGCGCATGGCGGGAGCTGAACGGGCGAGCCTGCGGAACGGCTGCGAGGCCCGCGGCTTACCCGATGCATTGACAGAGCGACCTTTGGCTGGAATGTCCGCGCACGCCGTCGCGGCCGCGTATCCGAGCCTCTCAAAGAGCCATGACCTACATCGTCACCGACGCCTGCGTGAAGTGCAAGTTCATGGACTGCGTGGAGGTGTGTCCTGTGGACTGCTTCTACGAGGGCGAGAACTTCCTGGCCATCAATCCGGACGAATGCATCGACTGCGGTGTGTGCGAGCCGGAATGCCCTGTGGACGCCATCAAGCCGGACACCGAGGACGAGCCCGACGGCAAGTGGCTGAAGGTCAATTCCGACTACGCCAAGGTCTGGCCGAACATTACGGTAAAGGGCACGCCTCCCGCCGACCGTGAAGCCTTCGAACGCGAGACCGGCAAGTTCGAGAAGTATTTCGATCCCGCGCCCGGCAAGGGCGCTTAAAGGCCGAGGGTCACCCGGTAAGGGCGCCTGGAGGACGAGGGTCAGGTCCAAACGAAATTGCGCCTGGGCCGCGAACATCGCGGCGCCGGCGCGACGGTTCCGGCCGCCTTTCCTTGTAGCGACATTTGTGCTACGTCTTTGCATGATGAAGGCGCAGCTTTTCGGCTCGCCCGGCTCATCGATCGTTGTAATCCGCCGTCCGTTCAAGACGCGCCCCGACCGTGGTCACTGGGTGAGTTTAATCATCAGGAGCTCGAGTCCAAGTCGCGCGCCGCATCCCGGTGCGGCCGACTTGTCCTGCGCCTGGAGGACGGCTTGTGGGGTGTCCGCGGTTGCGGGCGGCCCGCGCATGACCTTTGAAGGAACGCCAATGACCCTCAGCGCCGACAACTTCGCCGTCTCCGATCACGTGGTCTATCCCGCTCACGGCGTCGGCCGGATCGTAGCTGTGGAGACCCAGGAAGTCGCGGGCACGGCGCTGGAAGTCTATGTCATCGGCTTCGACCACGAGAAGATGACCCTCCGCGTTCCCACCAAGAAGGCCAAGACCGCGGGCCTGCGTTCGCTGGCGGGCTCCGACGTGGTGTCCAAGGCCATGACCACATTGAAGGGCCGTGCCCGGGTTAAGCGCACCATGTGGTCAAGGCGGGCTCAGGAGTACGAGGCCAAGATCAACTCCGGCGACCTGATCTCCATCGCCGAGGTGGTGCGCGACCTGCACCGCGCCGACAACCAGCCGGAGCAGTCCTACTCCGAGCGCCAACTCTACGAGTCGGCGCTGGACCGCATGGCCCGCGAAGTCGCAGCCATCGAGCAGATCGATCGCGACGCCGCGGTCAACCTGCTGACCAAATCGCTGGTCAAGGCCGCCTGAGACCTGACCCTCCCGCTCGGGGGAAGGGTGGGTTGGGCTGCGGCGGCGCGGCTTGGAGGGGGCGTCGCTCCGCCGCCCGTCGTCGGCAGGCCGCGCGCGCTGAATCCTCGCGCCTGCCTCTCTCATCGAGGGCGATGGGTCTCAAGCTACTTGAGGGCCGTGCGCGCGTAGGGCGTCGGCGCATGTCGCCGGCGCAGCGCATTGCGCGTGGCCACGTCCCGCAGCGCTGGGCCGACCAGCGCCCAGGGCTCCAGCACGTAGCGCGCAAACATCCGCCGCGGTTCGCAGAGCAGGCGGTAGAGGCCTTCCAGCCCCATGCGCCCGGTCCAGCTCGGCGGAGTGCGAATGACCCCTGCCTCGTAATCGAAGGCCGCCCCGACCGGCAGGATCACGCAGTCCGGCAGGCGGTCATAGCAGCGCTCGATCCAGGCCTCCTGGCGCGGCATGCCCATGCCCACCATAAGCACGTCCGGCTGGAAGGCGGCGATGTCGGCCAGCACTGCATCTTCCTGAGCGCCGTCCCATTCGAAGAACCCGTCACGGCCGCCGATCACAGGACCCGGCCAGCGCGCATGGAGCGCCTGCCGCGCCGAGTCCACGATGCCGGGCTTGCCGCCGAGGTAGTAGACCCGCCAGCCGTCCGCCTGGGCCCAGTGCCAGAACAGGGTGCGGAAATCCATGTAGGTGCAGCGGTGGAAGCGGCGCGAGCGGCCGTAGATCCAGCGCGCCCAGAGGGTCAGCGGGAGGGAGTCCACCTCCACCACGTCGGCGCGCTCATAGAGCGCCGCCATCTGCGGATTACGCCGCGACAAATACAGGCTGTGCAGGTTGTGGTTGGCCACGATGGCCTTGGCGCGTGCGGCCACGCATCCGCGTGCGAAGTGCAGCATCTCCTCGGGCTTCACCAGGTCCATGGTCGCGCCGAGCAGGGTGATGCGCTGCTCGGGGCGGCGGCGCAGGCGAAACGGCCCGCGCACCTGGTAGTCAGCCCGCTTCCGCAATGACGCGCTCGACATGCGCCCGGCCCTCGACCCGCGGCGACGAAACGCCCGTCTTCCCGCCCATCTTGCACCGCAGGCGGCTAAGTCGGCCTTAGCGAGCGTGGTTTAAAACCGTTCATGGTCGGCCGCCACGCAGCTATGCTGGGGCGCTTCCCGCGCTTATCCGGACCGAGACCTGCCTGATGGACAGCCCTGCCCCACCCCCTGGCCAGACCCTGGCCGGCTACCTGGCCAGCCAGGACCAGGCCGACGCCAGCCTCCACGCCCTGATCCTGGCGCTCGCCGCCACCTGCGCTGAGATCAGCGCCCTGGTGGCCCGCGGCGCGCTGGGCGACGTGCTGGGCAGCGCCGGCGCGGAGAACGTGCAGGGCGAGGTGCAGAAGAAGCTCGACGTCATCTCCAACGACATGCTGGTCGCCTGCGCCGAGAGTAGCGGCCAGGTGGCCGCGGTCGGCTCCGAGGAGCTGGAGGACATCATCGTCTTCGACAAGGCCGCGGATCGCGGCCGCCACCTGCTGCTGTTCGATCCCCTGGACGGGTCGAGCAACATCGACGTGAACGTCTCCATCGGCACCATCTTCTCAGTCCTGCCTGCGCCGACCGGCCGCGCGGCGACGGCGCAGGACTTCCTGCAGGGCGGGCGCGCCCAGCAGGCGGCCGGCTATGCGCTCTACGGCCCCCAGACCGTGCTGGTGCTGACGCTGGGCCAGGGCGTGGCGGGCTTCACCCTGGACCCCCGCGACGGAACCTGGACCCTGACCCACCCCGGCCTGCGCATCCCGCGCGACACCCGGGAGTTCGCCATCAACATGAGCAACCAGCGCCACTGGGCCGCCCCCGTGCGCCGCTACATCGACGAGGCTCTGGCCGGCCGCACCGGCGCCAGGGGCAAGGACTTCAACATGCGCTGGGTGGCGGCCATGGTGGCCGACGTGCACCGCATCCTGAACCGCGGCGGCGTCTTCCTCTACCCCTGGGACCAGCGTGAGCCCGACCGCGCGGGCAAGCTGCGGCTGATGTATGAGGCCAACCCCCTCGGCTGGCTGGTGGAGCAGGCCGGAGGCGCCGCCAGCGACGGCCGCCAGCCCCTCCTCGACATTGCGCCCACCTCGCTGCACCAGCGCGTCAGCGTCGTGCTGGGCTCGGCGGAAGAGGTGGAGCGCGTCGTGGCCCACCATGCGGAGGCGGCATGACCGCGTCCGATGTCGAGGCCGAAAAGCACGCCTACATCCCCTCAGACGGCCATGGCCTGAAGCACGACCCCTTCAACGCCATCGTCGGTCCGCGTCCCATCGGCTGGGTGTCGACAGCGGACGCCGAGGGCCGGCGCAACCTCGCCCCGTACAGCTTCTTCAACGCCTTCAACTACAAGCCGCCGATCGTCGGCTTCTGCAGCGTGGGCTGGAAGGACAGCGTGGCCAACGCAACCGCGACCGGCGAGTTCGTCTGGAACCTGGCCACCCGGGCGACCGCGGAGGCCATGAACGCCACCTCCGCCAGCGTGGACCACGTTGTCGATGAGTTCGAGCTCGGCCACCTAACTCCGCTGCCCTCCCTGAAGGTCGCGCCTCCCCGGGTGGCGCAGAGCCCGGTCAATTTCGAGTGCCGGGTCACCCAGATCGTGCAGCTGAAGACCGCGGCCGGCGACGACGTGCCGAGCTGGATGGTGTTCGGCGAGGTGATGGCCGTCCACATCGACCGCACCCTGATCATAGACGGGGCCTACGACACCGCCGCCGCCCGCCCGATCCTGCGCGGCGGCGGCCTGGCCGACTATTTCGAGATCGGGCCCGAGGCGCTGTTCAGGATGGCGCGGCCCAGCTAGAGCCTGTTTTCCTTTAACGCAACCGTCTGCATCCGCCTTATCCTGAGCCTATCGAAGGACGAGGCGGCCATCGGCGTGCCTCGTCCGAGTAGGAAGATCAACGACTGAGCGCTGGGTCAGGATGCCCGTAGACGGCGCCCCCATCTATGCCGACATAGGTCGCCTGGCGTGCGATCTGGACCCAGCTCCCGCCGACGTTCTGCCAGACATCGGTGAACCGGCGGATGAGGGGCCTGCCCGCCATCGGGCCGTTGGACATCACGATGGCTTCGTGGCCCATGTCTATGGCGACGTCCCTCGACACCGAGAACGAGTCGGTCACCGCCTTCACGCTCGTATAGGCGAGCTTGTCCTCCCGTATGGCCGCGAAGACCTGGGCTCGGGTCAGGATATTGTTGCCAGGGCTGTTGACCACCATCCCGGGCGACCAGAGCGTCGCGAGAGCGGCGAAGTCCCGGGTAACGATGGCCCGGCCGACGGCACGATCATTGAACTCGATCTGCGCGCGGACGGCGGCGACGCCGGCATCATCGGCCTGAGCGCACGCCCCACCCGCCTCCGCAAAGATGAGGAGGATCGCTGCTGCTGCGACAAGGATGATTTTCATCGGATGATCCCCCGTAATAGACCTTTCGCCGCCTGACCTCCAAGTCAACAGCTTTCTGAAACACGGATGGAAGACGCAAAGGTCTGACCGCTCCAGCGACATTCGCACCGGTCTTGATGTCGGTTTTTCACGCCGCCCCGGCGAGTCCTGGCGTCCGCTTCCAGGCGGAAGGCTTGGCGCGCGCGGATGGGAAGTTTCCGGAGACGCGCTCATAGGTGCTGTCGACCCTGAGCGGTCGTTCAGGAGGTTTGCTTTACGTTAATTTGCTTCAACCGGCTGGATCTGTGCTACCTGATATAAGGTCAGAATTTACACGCCGGGTTCAGTGCGCGGTCGTGCGGCAAGGCGGTTCGTTTGCTTTCCGTTTCAGGCCTAGTTGCGGGCGTGCGCGTGGTTGTGCGAGGCCGCTTCGGCGGATGTCTTGCGCGTTGGAGGTTTATCATGCGCGTCCCACCCGAGCCGAACCCCTCTGGCGGCGATCCTCGCGATCCTTTCAGACGGAAGACCCTGGCTATGGGAACCGTCGCCCTGGCCGGCTCCAGCTTGGCGTCCGGGCGGCGAGCGTCGGCCGACCCTCTGCAGACCTTGAAGATTGGCGATGGCGATCTGCAGGCCGCCGCTGACCGCAGCGCCGTTACCGACGTGATCCTGCGCGAGCGGCTAGCACGAGAGCTCCATGATCCGGACGAGGAGGCGGCTTGTTTTCAGCCCGGCGCAACCGTCGCCGTGTCCTGGTTCAAAGGCAGCGCCGCCGCCTTCATCCAGAGCGGCGGGCAGACGCCTTCGACAAAAACCGTGAACTTCGATTCGATGAGCCCGCCGGTCATCACGCTCAACCAGGATCGTGCGACCGCTGACGCCGCCTGCGCCGTCCACACCTTCACCCAGCTGGAAGGGGTCGAGGTCAGCTCCATCAGCTACACGCGCTTGCTGTGGCGGGTTCAAAAGGCGCGCGGGCGATGGCTGATCGCTAGCCTGGAGTGTATCTATATCCGGGACGAACTCGGCCCTCGCGATCCGGGTCAGCTGTTGAAGCTCGACCCGAACAGATTGAACCGATATCGGGAATCCTATCGTTACTTGAGCTACATTCTGACCGCCAGCGGACGGCCCTGCTATGACGATCTTCCGGGCGTGGACCGACCCGAAACGGTCGCGGCCGTCAGGGCCTCGGCGCGAGCTTGGATGGCGATGTAGGCGATCCAGCTGCGGCGCGTTCACCCTACGCCGAGCCGCACGAAATCGAGCCTCCCAGCACGCATTCGCAGCATCCGCTCCTGGGCGGAAAGGCGGGGCCACCTCGAATGGCGAGCTTCCGGAGGTCAGCTTAGACAGGCAGGCGACGCTCAGATAGCCCGCGTCTTGGAGCGTCAGATCACCCCGTGATCATCCCCGACTTCACCA
>NZ_CAHJWH010000036.1 GCF_903642205.1 Caulobacter sp. S45
AGCCCTCATCGACTCACGTTCCGCGCTCCTTGGGAATCCCTGCCGGGAGTCAGGGCTTCAGGCGGCTGGTATAAGACGGTCTGGCCCGGCTCGCCGGATGCCGCGCCGGCGGCCACCATCAGTGGAAGCAGATGATCCTCCCTCGGCTGCGCCTTACGGGCGCCGGGCGCCTGCGCCCAGGCGGTCAGAGCACGGTCTCGCGTCGCGCCGTCCGCCATCACGTCGCGCAGCCAGGCGTCGAAGGCCTCGGCGGCCGGATCGGCGCGTCCGCTACCGTCCATGAAGCCGCCCATGTTGTGGTAGCTCTGGCCGCTGCCGACGATCAGCACGCCGTCTTCGCGCAGCGGGGTCAGCGCGCGACCGACGGCGAGATGCGCCGCGGGATCAAGCCCGCGCTGAAGCGATAGCTGGACGGTGGGGATGTCGGCGCGGGGGAACATGACCTTCAGCGGCACGAACACGCCGTGGTCCCAGCCGCGTGAGGTGTCTGAGCCGGTTTCGATTCCGGCCGCGCCGAGCAGGTGTCGGATCCACGCCGCCAGGGGCGGATCTCCGGGGGCCGGCCAGGTCAGCTGATAGGTATGGGCGGGAAAGCCGCCGTAGTCGAACAGCAGCAGTGGGATGGCGGCGGCGTTGACCGTCGGGCGCGGTTCTTCCCAATGGCCGGAGATCACGAGGATGGCGCGCGGCCGCGCGTCCAGCGCGTCGGCAAAGCCGCGCAGATAGGTCTCCAGCTCGCTCCACATGTCCCGCATCGGACCGGGGTCGAGGAAGAAGCAGGGGCCACCCCCGTGATTGATGAAGTAGGTCGGCTGCATGCGACCGATGTAGCGCCGGCGGCCACCTTTCGGGAGCGATCAAATTGTGATCGTCTCCATCAGTATGGAAGATGGGTGGTGATCGGCAATCTCAGCCTCGATCAGCTGCGCGTGCTGGTGGCGATTGCAGAAACGGCGGATTTTCCGCCGCGGGGCGCAAGCTCGGACGGGCGCAGTCGGCGATCAGCCAGGCGATCGCGACACTGGAGTCGACGCAGGGCGTCGCGCTGTTCGACCGTAGCGGACACCGGCCCCGGCTGACCGATGCAGGGCGCGTCCTCGTCGACCAGGCCGGGCTTGTGCTGGCCAGCGTCGCGCGCTTCGAGGCGGTGGCGGCGGGGACGCGACAGGGGCTGGAACCCGAACTGGCGCTTGCAATCGACCCGCTGGTTCCGACGGCGCCGCTGATCGACAGCCTGAGCGCGCTCAGCCAAACCTATCCCGCCCTGCCGGTCAGTTTTTCGACCGAGGGCCTGGGCGGCTCTCTGCGGCGGCTGCAAAGCGGATCGGCTGCGCTGGCGATCTGCCTGCTGCTGCCGGGCTTCCCTGAGGACATCGCCGCCTACCCGTTGATGCGGATCGCCATGCAGCCAGTGGTCGCTCCCGGCCATCCCCTGGCCTCGCTGGGGCGTCCGGCTACACGCGGGGACCTGGAGCCCCACGTCCAGCTCGTGCTCTCAGATCCCGTGGATCCCCGCGGCCCGTCCTATGGCCTGGCGAGCGCGCGGTTATGGCGCTTCGTGGACCTCGGGAGACGGCTCGACTTCCTGCTGGCGGGCTTTGGATGGTGCCGCATGCCGGAGCATCTCATCGCATCTCATCTTGTGGAGGCGAAGCTGGTTCCGCTTCGGATCAAAGATGATCCGACACCTGGCGAGGGCCTGACGATCTACGCAGCCCACCGGCGGGACATCACCCTCGGCCCCGCCGGCCGCTGGCTGCTGGAAAGGCTGAGACAGCGCCTAGCCGAGCCGCCAACGCCCTGAGAAAGTCCGTCACCGGAGGCGATCCCAGACGTCTTCTCTGAAAGTTGCCGGTCTCGGCCACCTCAGGGAACCCAACGCCAACCAAGTCCTCCGCCTCGACCAGGGCCGCCGTAGAAATCCTCGACAAGCTCGCCAGACTGCCTGCACCTTCCGTCTCAGTCAGTGCACCAGCGGGTCCACGCCGAAACGCGAGGACGGCCACCTTCGGCTTGACAGCGATCAGTGGCGTGCCTGGTGCATTTGGCCTGACGACACCCTGCCGGTCTTCCTTGAGCAGGAGATCAGCCCGCCTGCCCGGTGAAGTGGGAGATCAGGCTCTGCAGCTCGCCTCCGCCGGCTGGCGCTTGGCCGCCTGGGCTGAGGTGGTCCAGGATCATCGGCAGGAACTGGGCGATGTGGCCAGCGGCCTGGTCCGGCGTGACGCCGAGCTGGCCAGCGACCTGGCCGACCGCGTCCGGACCCAGCGCGCCTTGCACCTGGTCAGGCGAGACGGGCTGGTTCTGTCCGCCGCCAAGCCACGACTGAGCCACTCCGCCCAAGCCGGAGCCCTCGAACTTCTGGAGGATGCCCCCGACGCCGCCGGGTTGGCTCTGCAGCATTTGGGCGACCGCGCCCATGGCGGCAGGGTTCCCTCCCCCACCGCCTTGCCCGCCGACTCCGGCGGCTTGTTCGAGACTGTCGAACAGGCCCATCACCGCACCTCGCTCGGCTTCACGTGCTTCACGTAGACGATCTTGCGCTTGCTCCGTCCGGAGGCGTGGCCGATCAGGAGCCCAGTTCCAAGCGCCGCGCCCATAGCCATCCAAGGCTTGGACTTGGCGTACTCGGCGATGTCTTCCAGCGCGCCCTGGAGCTTTTCCTGACCTTGGCCGTAGGCGTTCTGGAGCTGGCCCTTGGCCTGATCCAACTGGCCTGAGGCCTGGGTGGAGGGATTGTCGGTCAACTTGCCGGCGACCTCCTTGACCTTGCCCTTCAGGCTTTCGCCCGCGCCTTCGATCCTGTCTTCGCTCATGGTCTCATCTCCTCTTTCCACGGCCGCGACGGTCGTGCTTGTCTGGACGGTGTTCCAGCCGCCACTGCAGAATGACGTCGGCCAGGACGCCCGTCAGCGCGGCGCCCACGCTTAGAGCTTGCTGCATCGTGTTCTGATCAAAGCGACGAGCCTTGGGGTCGTGCGGAGCCGGCCTTTTCTTGGCCAGCTGGATCAAGACGACCGCGAGCACGGCGATGAGCATGATCGCCCCGAGCGAGGTGAGGGCCGCCGAGGCTGCGGCGGACAGGGAGGTCCGCAGGAGCGCATAGAGGCCGTAAGCCGCAGAGATCACCGCCACGCCGGCCGCAACGGCCAGCGCGACGATCCCCACCACCTCGAAGGTGGCCCGTTGGAGTAGCTGCTTCAGCATCGGGCGTCCTTCCAGCTCATGCTCGCCTCCCCTCGTGGCCCTACACCTGCGGACGTGTCGTGGGCTTGGGGCTGATCTCGTCCACCTCGACCTCGGTATGACGCACGGTGTCGCTGACGGTCTCCACCCGCTGGCCGGCTTCCTTGTGGACGCTCAGCTCCTCGACGATGCGAGCCTCCTTGCCGACCACCACCTCCTCGGACGTTTCGGTCAGTACCAGGGCGCGCTCTTGGAACAGGCTGTCGATGTCGGCGACCTGCGTGTTCACCGCCCGGCGCTCCACGTCGACCCGCTCCTCCCGCAGCGAGACGCTCTCTTGGACGGGGGTCTCTACCGTGTAGGCGCGCACTCGTACGTTCCCGCGATCCACCTGGCGCTTGCCGACAACCAGCTGCTCCTCAACCACAGGAATGACCTCGTCCGCCGCGGCTGTGGCGGCTACAGGAGCGGCCACAGGCGGGACGAACCCGCTGGCGCGCAGCTCCCGCTCGCGGTCGACCATGTCCACGGCGTTGGAACCTTCAAGGATCTGGTGGACTCGGGGAGCTTCGGCGTCGTCGCAGTTGACAGTCAGGAGGTATCCACCGCGGCGGAGCGCCTCCTCATAGATGTGGCGGTCCTGCTTGGGCGGCGCGACGCCGCCCTTCTTACCCCAGAAGGCCGGGTTGGACTCGTCGGAATACGCGTGGCGATCAAACCCATTGCTGCTCTGGCTATGCAGGTCGTGGTCGAGGTCGATGATGCCGAGCTCTTCAAGCCTGGCCTGCATGGCTTCGGCATCGGCTTGTTTGTCGTACAGGGCGGTGAAGGTGTGCATGAGAAAGCTCCTGTGAGACGGCTTACTTGGCGAGGACGGTCAGTTCGGTGCGGCGGTTCTCCGCACGTCCCTGGCTGGTGGCGTTCGTATCGACCGGATTGCTTGCGCCGCCTGTGGCCGTCTTGATGCGGTCGGCGGCGACACCTTGGGCTTGCAGCGCCTGGGCCACGGACTGCGCACGCGCCGCCCCGAGCTGGGTGTTATGCGGGTCCGTCCCCGTGGAGTCGGCGTAGCCGTTCAGCTGCACCCTGGCCTTCGGATAGGCGGTGAGAATCTGCGCCAAAGCGCCGACCGTGGCCTGGGCGCCGGACGGCAGGCTCGCCGAGTCTGTCGCGAAGTTCAGGTTCCCGAAAGTGAAAGTCTGGGGCGTAGGGGCGCTGGAGGCCAAGTAACGCTGCAGGTCGTAGTTCAGCGTCTTGGGCTCAAGGCCGACAGTCTTGCCGTTCGGAAGCGTGACCTGCTCGACAGCCACAGGCGGTGTTGCAGCGGATGATGGGGTGTTGGTGACCGTGGTGGTCTCGGTCGTGTTGGTCGTCGTGGCCTGATCTTTGTGGCCGCAGCTGCGCAGCAGCAGGAACAACAGGGCGAGCAGAACAAGCGCTGCGATCAGCCAAGCCAACCAGCCCAAACCTTTCTTCCTGGCGACGGGCGTCACCTTGGAGGTGCCGTGGACGTCTCGATTAGGATCGGTGTTGGTCATGCTCTCCAAGCCCTGGTCAGCTCGTGCGCGGCGCGCCGTTGACGGATCGAAGGGAGGCGGGGCGCGCCTCGGAGCGCCCCGCCCGATGTGTCAGACCCGCTGGGTCGGCGTGGTCTGGGCTACGCCGCCTTCGACGCGCTCGACGTCGACTTCGGTGCGCCGCACGGTGTCGCGCACTTCCTCGGTGCGCTGGCCGACGTCCTTGCGGACCGCGATCTCCTCTGTGACCACCGCCTGCTTGCCGACCACGGCCTCTTCGCCGGTCGCCAGCACCTCGATCGAGCGGTCGCGGAAGGCGTCATCACCTGCCCCGACGGCCCGGTTGACCGGCCGCCGCTCGATACCGACCGTTTCTTCGCGCAGCGTAACCTGCTCGCTGACCGGCGTGGAGACGATGTAGGAGCGGACGCGCACGCCGCCGCGCTCGACTTCGCGCTTGCCGACCACCAGGCGCTCTTCGGCCACCTGGATGACGTCGTCGGTCGCGCCTGAGCTACGGTCAGCGGTCATTGCGCCAGCCGTGGATGCGCCAGTCCAGCCCGCCGTGCGCCACTCGCTCTCCTGCCGGTCCAGGTCGATCGCGTCGCTGCCCTCAAGGACCTGGATCGCGCGATCCGTCTCGTTGTCCTGAACGGTGGCGGTCAGCAGGACCTGGCCGCGGGTGAGGCCCTCGGCATAGGCGTGGTGATCCTCATGGGCGCCGAACATGCCCTTCAGGCTGTCGACAAAGCCCTTGTGTCCGCCGGTGCTTTGGCCGCCGGCGTAGGCGTCTTGATCCTGGATGTCGATTTCGTTTGCGGGGATGCCGATGTCGACCAGGCGGTCACGCGTGGCCTTGGCCGATGCGCGCGAGCTGAACAAGGCGGTAAGAGCGCGAGGCATGATATATCCTTTCAAGGTGTTGAGGGGATCAGCTGCGTTGCACGTCGGCGTGCATGACGCGCAACGTGACGTCACGTTCGACAGGCTCGAGCGTGGACGTTCGGGTTATGCGCAATTCCTCCCTGAGGAACATGCGCTTGACGAGGACTTCCTCGACCACGGGGACGATCAGGACTCCGTCCTCTTCGCGTGATTGGGGTTGGACCTCGACGAACTGGTTGATCGGCACGCGCTGGACGTCGACGACCGTCTTGCGGATCGTGTCGTCGACATGGACCACGCGCTGCTCGATGTGCGTAGAGACGCGAACAAGGCCGGTCGTGACCTCCTCTTTGCTGACAACCGGGCGCTCCTCCACGATGGGGATCACCAGACCGTCTTGAGGCCGCTCGACTGAGTTCATGGGCGTCCAGATGTGGAGGAATACGGGAGGGGTTCTGCCTGTCTGTCGTCGACGCACGAAGACGTCGTGGCGGCGCTTGGCTAAGGAAAGCGTCTGCGGTGCGCCCATGTCGTGCCGCTCATCGAGGCCTCCGTCCGTTCGTCACCGTCACCCAGCCATGAACCGCTAAACCGCTCGCGTGTTCCGGTAGGGCGAGTATTTTTACACATGGCGCCTTCACGGCCGAGCGAGCAATCATGAGCACCGTCGTCCACGCCCTCACCGTTGAGGAGGAACCCGCTGCAGGACATGTTGGACACTTTCGAGAATTCCCGGGCATCAAAGTCGAAGCCCGCACTCTTTCGGTCCTGGCAGGGAGGGCCCGGGAGGCCCTCCTGGCTGAGCTTCAGCGGCTCCAGAAGGAGGGCCTCGACTGGCCTGCGGCGGCAGAGAGTTCCGACATCAAGGCCTGGACGGCGGCGGGTGAAATGCTGGTGCTGATCGAGGTCAAGGTCGAGGACGTGCCGCTTCGGGTCAACATCACCGTGGGGGAGAGGCTGCTGAAACGTCTGGACGCCGCCGCCCAGGCCGGCGGGATGACCCGCTCGGGTTTCATCTCCATGGCCGTGCGCGACCGGCTCGGCGACGAGCCGGAGGACGGCCCCCTGCTGAGCCGCCTGGCGAGCGAGCTGGGGCGCATCGGCGGCCGCGTGAGCGAGGCGGTCGGGCCGAAGTCAAACCTCGGTCGGCTGATCGACGAGGTGGATCAGCGGGCGCTGGATGGCTGGCGTGACTTGGCCGATCGCTTCTCCAGCGCCAAGGGTGACGGGGATGAACCACCCCAATGAGCTGCGTCCTCGTGCCTGGACCTCGGCTCAACCTGCTCGCCCCCCGGGTCGCCCGATGTTGACGCGCGAGGACGTCGCAAAGCTCGGAAGCGCGACCCAGGCGTCGGCTGTCGGACGCGGCGAGCGTCGCCTGGAGGAACAATGTGCGCTGGCGACCGCTCAGGACGCCCGCATCATCATGATCCTAACGACGGCTGTAGCGTTGGCGGCGCTCGCCGCCGTCTTCGCGGCGGGAGCGCTCTCGCTTCCAGGCCGTCCCGTGGCCGTGCTCGCTGCGGCCTTGGTCGCCCTGGTCGGGTTCACCTTCGTGTCCGGGTTCGCCCTCGTTGCTATCAGATCACGCCGATTTGAGACATCAGGGTCTACTCCTGCTGATGTCGTCAAAGACTGTGCTTTCGAAGACCCGAAAATGCATCATGTCCTCTGGATTTGCGAATTGGACCGGCGCGTGACCATCAACGAGGTCATCCTGGAGAAACGCAGATGTTGGTTGACCTGGGCGGCATGGATCTTTCTACTTACTCCGCCTTATGCCTTGGTCGTCGGGTTCTTGGCCTCTCAGCTGAAGAGCTAGCCTCCAGCTGTGGACAAAGCGCCACCCTGACTCGCTCACCTCATCGACTACAAGGCTGCTCTCCACCTGGCCGCCGCCTTGGCGGGGGCGCTTCGGAGACCCTCCTGGACCGCTGAATACCAGTTCCGCATCCTGGGCATGAGCGTCGCGGAGACTCGCAAGGTCCGCCTGACGAACGAACTGAAAGGCGGCGGAGCCTGGGACGCGACGACTTCCACCGGCTTAGCGGAAGCGCGGCGGCCTTCGGTTCAGGAAAGCCTCGACGCCTTCCTTGAAGTCATCGCCCTGCGTCGCCTCGACGAACGACGCCAGGCTCTCCTCGGTCTCCACTGGCGCGCGCCCGTGGCCGAGGCTCCGCAGCATCGCCTTGGTCTGGCGCAAGGTGAAGGGAGATCCCTCCAGGATGACGCCCATCCGACGTGAGAGCTCCAGCTCGAACCGGTCCGACGGAAGGAGCTCGTCCACGAGCCCGATGTCCAGGGCCTCGGACGCGCCGATGGCCTCGGCGGTGTAGATCAACCTCTTGCTACGAGCCGGGCCGACGGCGGCCGCCAGCCTGTGCAGGTCGCTTCTGAGATAGAGCGCGCCCAGCTTGGCGGGGGTAATCGCGAAGCTGGCGTCCTGCGTTGCTAGGCGCAGGTCGCCGGCCAGCACCAGGGCCAACGAGGCGCCGTAGCAGACCCCCTCGATGGCCATGACGACCGGCTTGGACGCCGCCTCGACGGCGTGCATGGCATCGGCCATCGCCCGGCCGTAGGCTGCGGCCGCCGCGGCGTCGGACCTCAGCGCGCCGAACTCGGCGATGTCGTTGCCGGCGCCGAAGTGGCCGCCTGCGCCCCGCACCAGGACGAGGCCGACCGCAGCCTCCCGCTCCGCCGCCGCGATCAGGGCCGGCAGCGCGCGCCAGGTCCGAAGCCGCATCGCGTTGCGCTTGTGCGGCCGGTCGAGCACGAGCGTGGCGACAGGACCGCGGACCTGGAGCGAAACGCCGTCGCCGTCTGAAGCCGTCATAGCTGTCGGAGCGGCGGCGGCAGGGCGTCAGCCTTCCCGTTGAGCACGTTGGCCGATGTGACCTTGCACTGCACCCCGCAGATCCGGCGCGTGACGTCCTCGACGTTCAGGTGCGTCACCGGCGCGTCCTCCTGGCGGTTGTAGGGCGAGTAGGCGATGGTCTTCTTGGCTATGCTCTCCAAGAAGACCTCAAGCGCATGCTCCGCCATGCCCACCGCATTGCCCGTGCCCACCAGGATCGAACGCTTGAGCCCCCTTGCAGAGCATGGGGGCCTGCGCGCCGAAGGGGTCGCCGAGCTCCAGGACGTGCCGTTCATGTCGCTGTAGCCGGGCGTCACGCTCCTGCCGGCGGCTTGCGCCTGCTCCGCGCCGACAGGGACGTCCGGATCCGGACCCCTATTCAACCGCCGGCAATCTGCCGCGTGGAGCGAGGCGCGGCGCAACCGAGTTTGCCGGTACGAACCCTTGGCGCCCTGGCGTCGGCGCCGCAGCCCTCGGAGAGGCTGGCCTAACCTTTCTTGGGCTGCCAAAGCTCGATCTTTGTGCCATCGGGGTCCTGTATCCAGGCAAACCGGCCAAAGGCGTCATTGTCGTCGCGCTTCAGGATGGGGACGCCCTTCGCGGTCACCCGCGCGATGATCGCGTCCATGTCATCCACCGCAAAGTTGATCATAAACTCCCGCGTCGAGGGGCTCAAATAGTCACTGGAGTCCGCAAAGGCCGTCCAGGACACCTTGGGGGGATGGCCTGGCGCATCGAAGGGCAACGCCGCTCCACCCCATGGCTTGACCTCAAGGCCGAGGACCTCGCGATACCATTGCGCAAGAGCCTTGGGATCCTTGCTCTTGACGAAGACGCCTCCCACGCCGGTGACGTGACCTGGTTGCTCAGCCATGACGGACCCCTGACACGTGAGCGCAAACGCAAACGCCAAGACAGTAACTCGCTTGAGCGGCATCGGTCATCCTTTTCAAGTCCCGCGCTGATCTATCCGGCTGCGATGCCGCAGGCCTGAGTGTAAGGCGGCGTCGCCGCAGCACCATGGGTGAACTTTTGCTACAGCACTCCGATGGTGAACACCTCGCGCCAAGTCGCTTCGCTGCATACGGCCGCTGGATCGTCGGTTGCGGAAACCGAAGTGGACCGCGGCGACCGCAAGGACTACCTTGTCCTTCCTTCCCGTGTGGCCAAATATGTGAGTCTGAGGCCCCCATCAACTGCTGAGCCGGTCTTGATGAAGTCCTTCGTGAGCAGGCGGGGACTGAGGCGGGCTCGTCTGAGCCGCCATGACCCTGGCTAGCAAGCGGCCGCCACGCTAGGTCGTGCAGGCGGATGCGCTTTGGCTTGCAGCTGCTCGCCGGCGAGCGCCCGCTCAAGCGCTGCGAAGAGCTCGCTCACTTCGATGGGCTTAGCTATATGGCCGTCCATTCCCAGCGCGATATATCTCGCGACCTGATCGGGCATGGCGTTTGCTGTCAGCGCCAGGATTGGAGTGCGGCGGCCGCCGCGTTCAAGCTCAAGCTCACGAATCCGCTTCGTCGCCGTTGGGCCATCCAGGCGCGGCATCTGGACATCCATAAGGATCAGGTCCCATTCCGCCCGCTGCCAGGCTTCAACGGCTGCGATCCCGTCATCCACGACCACGGGGTTGATGCCCGCCTGCTGCAGCAGCGTCTTTAGCACAAGTTGATTGACGGCGTTGTCCTCGGCGGCCAGCACACGCAATGGCGTCTGGAAAGCTAAAGAGGAGAGAACGGGAGTCGGCGCGCCCATGGCCGTTGAAGAGTCCTCTTTGACCTGCTCCAAAGGCGCCGACAGGGTGAAGCGGGATCCTTCCCCAGGCTGACTTTCGACGAGGATGGAGCCGTTCATCGCCTCGGCGAGATGGCGGCAGATCGCCAAGCCGAGACCGGTTCCGCCGAAACGTCGCGTGGTCGAGGCGTCAGCCTGAGTGAACTTTTCGAAAAGCCTCTTCAACGCTTCGGGCGCGATGCCCAGACCCGTGTCGGCGACCCGCAGTGTCAGGACGCCGTTCCGCCAGGATACGACAACACCAACCTCGCCCTCCTCGGTGAACTTCAGCGCGTTGGAGATCAGATTAGACATGATCTGACGCAGTCGGACGGGGTCTCCGCGGTAGGTTCCCTGGGCATCGTGCAGATCCAGGGGAAAGGATAACCCCTTCTTGCTGGCCAGACCGGTGAACGCCGCATGTGCGCCGTGAGCAAGCTCGCTCAAGCTGAACTCAACGGTTTCAAGCTCAAGCTTGCCGGCCTCGATCTTGGACAGATCGAGAATGTCGTTCAGTATGGTCAGCAACGCCTCGCCAGACTGCCGAACGATCTCCAGCCGCGTCCGCTGCCTAGGAAGAAGCTCGTCCGCCGCCATGGCCTGCGCCATGCCGAGCACCCCGTTGAGAGGCGTCCGGATTTCGTGGCTCATGGTGGCCAAGAACTGGCTCTTCGCAGCATTCGCCGCCGCCGCCGCTCGCTCGCCTTCCGCCGCCTTCTGCCGGGCGTCGACCAGCTTGTCGCGATCCGCAATGATCTGCCGGCGAGACCCGGCGAGGAAATTCACCAGGCAAATGAAGACGGCCGCCAGGGCGACGATCGGAAGGATCGACCCGTGAGAGATGCCGAGGCTGTCGACAGCCACATAGGCGATAGCAACGACGATCGGGGCGAGAAACAGCGCGAGGAGCCCTGTGTGCGGCGCAAACCTCAGCAGCGTATGGGTTCCACTGACGGCGGAGATCACGACAGCGCAGAAGCGGGAGACCGGGTCCGCTTGGGTCCACAAGGCGGCGCAGATGAAGGCCGTTGTCGCGGTGTTGACGAAATTGGCCAAGACAAGACAATGAACCGGCCACCCCGTCGTCTTCCTTCCCTGGTCGACAGGAACAGATTTGACGACCGCGTTGATCCAGACGCCCATCACGCAGACAGTGGCGAACCAGAGCGTCGCAAAGACAGGCCCGAGGACACAGCCTACGACCACGGCGATGGCGGAAGCGTGCAAGAAGCGCGCTGTCGCATTTCGCGATGTGGTCGCAAGCAGAGCGATCGGTGCGAGGCCTTCGTCCGAACGGTCTCGTTTCGTAGCTTCTGACGCCGCCATCCCCAATGATCTTCCGCCCGATCTTTTGAGGCAGTTTGACCATCAGAGCTTAATACGGTTGCAACGTCGCCTTCAGCTGAGGCGGCTACATCGCCGCAGGGAAGGGCGATCTTACGATCAGCAAGACCGCGGTCGACACGAGCTGTGACACGGTGCGGGCCTGTCGGTGGAGCTTACCGACCGAGCGGCTTGGGTTTGCGGCCTGACTGGCGGGCGGGGATGCTGACACGGGGGCTTGTCTCGCTTAGACGATCCCTGCACAACGCGGATATCAGCCGCCGAGACGCTGAGAAGGCGGAGGTTCAATGGGCGCGCGCGACCGGTTGCCAATCGGAGCTCTCGCCTGGTCCCTGTTCGAGGGCGCGCGCAATCCGTTCGTGGTCCTGGTCACCATCTACGTCTTCATGCCCTACTTCTCGAGCGTGGTGGTGGGCGACCCGGTCCGAGGGCAGCAGGCGGTCGCCACCTACGGTCAATGGTCGGGCCTGATCGTCGCGCTGAGCGCGCCTTTCCTCGGCGCAGCCGTGGATCGGATCGGACGGCGCAAGCCGATGCTGCTCCTGGTTACAGGCCTGATGGTCCCGCTGATCTGGAGCCTTTGGTGGACGCGGGCGGATCATCGGGGACTGTCGGTCGGGGCGGTCATCGTCATCGCCGCCGCGATCAACATCCTGTTCGCCTATAGCGAGGTGTTGCACAACTCGATGCTGGTAGGGGCGGCGGGTGTGCGGCGCGCTCATTCGGCCTCCGGGCTGGCGCTGGCGCTCGGCAACCTGATCTCGGTGTCGGTGCTGGTCTTCGTGCTGTGGGCCTTCGTGCTGCCGGCCGCCATTCCGGGCTTCGTGCCTCACCATCCCCTGTTCGGGCTGGACCCTCGCCAGCATGAGCCGTCGCGCATCGTGGCGCCGATCGCCGCCGTCATCCTGGCGCTCGGCGCCTTGCCTCTCTTCTTTCTGACGCCCGACGCACCGTCGACCGGCCTGCCGCTCGGCCAAGCGCTCGCAGAGGGCGCCCGCTCGATGAGGACCATGCTGAGCCACCTCAAGGGCCGGCGCGACGCCACAGTCTTCCTGCTGTCGCGCATGCTCTACATCGACGCCATGACGGGCGTTCTGCTGTTCTCAGGCGTCTACGCCGCCGGGGTGATGCACTGGGCTGTGCTGCAGCTGCTGGCCTACGGCGTGCTCCTGAGCGTGCTGGCGGTTGCGGGCGGATTTCTGGGCGGCGTCATGGACCATCGCCTGGGTCCCAAGCGCGCCGTGCAGATCGAGATCGGCATCACGGCGATCGGGCTCCTGGCCCTGATCGGGATAGCGCCAGACCGGATCTTCTATCTCTGGCACGTCGCGCAGGCCCGGCCCGTGTGGAACGGTCCGATGTTCCGCACGGCGCCTGAACTCGTCTACCTCGCCCTCGCAGCGGGCCTCTCGATCTTCATCACCGCCTCCTACGCGTCCAGCCGCACGCTGCTGACCCGGCTGACGCCGCCCGAGGAGACCGGGACCTTCTTCGGCCTCTATGCGCTGTCCGGCACCGCCACCCTCTGGATCGGCTCAGCGCTGGTGCTCCTGGCGACCCGCCTCACCCATACGCAGCAGGCCGGTTTCCTGGCGCTCGCCGTGCTCATGACGCTCGGTTTCATCGGGCTGCTGTTCGTGCGAGGCGGCGGTCGGACGATCACGGCGACCCTGCAGCCGGAAGAGATCGAGGCGGCCGCGTCCACCTGGACCTCGCCGGTCCCGTCCACGCGGCCCTAGCGCCGCCTCAAGTCAACAAGGAAGGGTCGACGCATGACGACAGCCGAACCCCGGCGCTGCATCTTCATAACCGGCGCGGCCTCGGGCATCGGGCGCGCCACGGCCCTGCTTTTCGCTGAGCGCGGTTGGTTCGTGGGCGCCTTGGACGTCGACGAGACGGGCCTGGGCACGCTGCAGGCGGAGAGCCAGATCGGTCTTGCCCGGCGCCTGGACGTCACTGACCCTCAGGACTACCGCGCCGCCGTGGCCGCCTTCGCCGAGCACACCGGCGGACGGCTCGACATCTTGTTCAACAACGCCGGCATCATCGCCAGCTCGCCCTTGGACGAGGCGCCTTGGGAGGCGGTGGAGCGGCTGCTGCGCATCAACCTCTTCGGCGTGATGATCGGCATGCAGACGGCCCTGCCGCTGCTGAAGGCCACGCCGGGCTCGCTCTGCTTTTCCACCTGCTCCGCATCGGCCATCTTCGGCTCGGCCAACCTGACCGCCTATTCAGCCAGCAAGCATGCGGTGAAGGGCCTGACAGAGGCGCTCTCCATCGAGCTGAAGAAGCACGGCGTACGCGCCGCAGACGTACTGCCGGGCATCGTGGATACCGCCATGCTGCCGCCGGAGACCCGCGCCATGCTCCCCCCCGACGGTCCCTGGCGGCTCGTGACGCCGCGCGAGGTGGCCGAGGTTGTCTGGCGCGCCTACGACGAGGACCGGATCCACTGGTACGTGCCCCCAGAGCTCAAGGACTTCCACCTGATGGCGGTGTCTGAGCCGGAGAAGGCGCGCGACTACTTCATCTCGCTAGGACGGGGCTGATGCGGCGACGGCGGCGGCGGCTCACCCCGCCGCTCCACCCGTGAGGACGTGCTGCACGATGGCCTCGGCCTTGGCGTAGGGGGCGAAGAAGGCGTCGACCTGGTCGCCTTCGCCCCGCACCACCACGCCGCGCGGGTTGGAGAACTCGCGGAAGCCCTCGATGCCGTGGTGGCGGCCCATGCCGCTCATGCCCACTCCGCCAAAGCCCAGCGATGGCAGCGCGCCCTGGAGTGCGCAGGCGTTCACCGACACCCCGCCCGAGGTGGTGGAGGCGAGCACGTGCTCCACCGTCGCCTGGTCGTGGCCAAAGACATACAAGCCGAGCGGCCGCTCGCCGCCGTTTATCAGGTCCAGCGCGCCCTGGAGGTCGTCGTAGGGCACGACCGGAAGGATCGGCCCGAAGATCTCCTCCTTCATGATCCGGAGCTCCGGATCGGGGTCGAGCACCAGGCGCATCGGCATGCGGCGGGTGGCGCGGTCGGCCGGTGCGTCGGGACCGAGCGTCACGATGCGGCTCTGGTGGTCGCGCACCTCCTGCAGCAGCTCTTCCTGGCGGTCGAGGTGACGCGCGGTGATGATGCCCGTGCAGTCGGGGCCGGCGGCGTAGTCGGGCGCGGCCTCGGCCATGAAGGCCTGGGCGAGGTCGGCGAAGCGGTCCATGTCGCCCCTGGGCACCAGCGCATAGTCCACCGAGACGCACATCTGGCCGTTCTTGACGATCTTGGTGCCCACGATGGTCTTCACGGTCTCCGCGTCGATGGCCCCCGGCAGGACGATCGCGGGGCATTTGCCGCCGAGCTCCAGCGTCACGGGCGTGAGGTTGCGGGCCGCGGCCGCCATGACCTGCCGGCCGACGCCGGGGCTGCCGGTGTAGAGCAGGTGGTCGAAGGGCAGCTCCGTAAAGGCGCGCGCCAAGTCCAGCCCGCCCACGGCCACGTAGACGAGGTCCGGGCTGAAGTGCTCGGCGACCATCTCGCGCAGCAGGGCGGCGCAGCCGGGCACGTATTCGGAAGGCTTGAGTATCACCCGGTTGCCGGCCGCCAGCATCTCGACCATCGGCCCGACCCCGATGTCGAAGGGAAAGTTCCAGGGGATCATGTTGCCCACCACGCCCTTGGGCTGCATCTCGATGTAGGCGTGGGCGGTGCCGAACAGGCCGGCGTCCATCGGGCGGTCCTGGGGCGCGGTCCAGGCCTCCAGGTTCTCCAGCACGTATTGGACCCGGCCCACCACGGCCAGCGTCTCGATCAGGTCGGCGGCGCCTGTGGGGTGGGACCCGAAGTCCTGCGCCAGGGCGGCGCTGATCCGCTCGCGGTTGGCGAGCATCATCGGCGCGATCCGGCCGACGCGCTCGCGGCGGACGTCCAGGCTCGGCCGACGGTCGGCGGCGAAAGCGCGGCGCTGGACCTCGAAGGCCGCCTTCAGATCGGCGATGGCCGCCGCGTCGTCGCCGGAGGCGAGGGCCTGCGCGGGCTCTTGCAGGATGGACATGGTCGGCTCCCTAGCGCCGCGCACGATGACAAGGCGGGTTGTCCGCTCCTAGCATCACTCCGCCGGGGCGGCCACGCGCTTTCGGAGACGGGGAGGCGCGGCTGTGCGAGTCAAGGCCTGTGGATCGCCCCCGGCGATATGGCCCGCCACCAGTCCGTAGATCTGCAATATGGTGTCGGCGACCGAGCCGACCGGTTCGGCATAGCCGCTCGTCGTCCAGGCCTGGGCCACATGGAGGCCGCCGCCGATCGCGCCCCGCAGAAGCAGGCGCGGCGGGTCGACATGGGGCCCAGGACCGTTGGCCAAGAAGTCCACAAGCAAGGCTGCGAAGCGATCAAGGCTAGCGGATACCAGTGCATCGGCCCTTGCGCTGACACTTGACATCTCGATCAGAAAGACCCGCGCCGCCGCCGGCTCGACTTGGAGATGAGCTAGATACTCAAGGACGCCGGCGCGCACCCTTTCCATAGGAGCGCCCCCGCTCTGCAGCCCAGCTCGGCGTACCCGCGACAGCAGCCTGTCGACCGCCTCCTGGAAACAGGCGCAGAGCAGGTCCTCGCTGTTGGAGAACGACTCGTAGAAGTAGCGCTCCGTCAGCCCCGCCACATCGCAGACCACCTTGACGGTGGAGTTGCGGTAGCCCCGCTCGCCATAGACCTTCACCGCCGCATCGACCAGGCGACGCCAGCGTTCGGATCGCCGTTCCTCGACGGTCTTGCCGCCGATCCTGCGGGGTGTCGCCGCGCCCTGAAGCATAAACCTTCTGTGGCGTCAGACGACCGCGGCTGCAAGAGCGCTGGGCCATCGCCGCAGCCGCCCGTCCCGCTTCCAACTGACACAGCTTAGTGTCATCAGGCTTGCGGCGGGCTACGGATTGGAGATAGCGTCGAGCGACAAACAGGACGGCGCATTCAAGCCTGCCTGGCCATACGGGGGGACGACATGTCCATAAGCGTACGCCTGCGGACCACCGCATCGATCCTGGCCCTGGCTACGGCGGCCCTGGCGGGCCAGCCCGCCCAAGCTCAAGACTCTACGCAGCCCGCCCCGGCGGGCGCCGGGACTTCCACCCCCGGAACGACCGGGGTGGCGGCTTCGCAGAGCACGACCGCGCCGGGTCCGACGGCTCCCGCCGGCGCAGGAGGCCAGACCACCTCCTCGACGTTCACGGTCGACACCATCGTGGTCACCGCCCAGAAGCGGAAGGAGAACCTGCAGGACGTTCCTGTGGTGGTGACTGTCATCAATAAGCAGCTGCTGCAGGACAGCGGCGTGCAGGACGTCAAGGACCTGCAGAGGGTGGTGCCCGGCCTTACGGTGACCTCCGACACTTCCGACGCCACCACCACCGCCCGCATCCGCGGCATCGGCACGGTAGGCGACAACCCGGGGCTGGAGCCCTCGGTCGGCATCGTGATCGACGGCGTCTACCGGCCGAGGAACGGCGTGGGCTTCAACGATCTCGGCGACGTGGACCAGATCGAGGTGCTCAAGGGGCCCCAGGGCACCTTGTTCGGAAAGTCGACCTCTGCGGGCGTGATCAACATCACCACCGCCGAGCCGACCTTCAAGTACGGCGGCGCCGCGGAGCTGACGGCTGGCAACTACAACGCCATCGGCGGCTCGGCCGAGGTGCATGGCCCCCTGCTCGGCGACCAGCTCGCCGGCAGCTTCTACTTCGCCGACCGCCAGCGCGATGGCTTCCAGTCCGTGGTGACCGGCCCGGGTCCGCGAACGCGCGACGACGACCAGAACCAGGACTTCTACACCGCCCGCCTTCAGCTGCTCTACAAGCCCAACAACGATCTGTCAGTGCGGGTCATCGGCGACTACACTCATCGGAATGAGGACTGCTGCCTGGCCGTGGTCTATCGTGAGAGCCAGCCCTTCGGCGCGGCGACGGGCGCGCTGAACACCCAGGCGCTGGTGGCGGGGCTGGCCGGCGCCTATGGCGGCGAGCCGCAGACGCCCAACCCCTACAACCGCGTCACCTATGCCGACCAGAACGATCCGGAGAACAATGTCGACGAGGGCATCTCCGTGCAGGTCGACTACAAGGTGCCCCAGCTGAACGGCAGCCTGACTTCCATCACCGCCTATCGCAACTGGAAGCTCTACACCTCTCAGGACCCGGACTTCACCAACCTCGACATCCTCGACCGAACCAGCGGCGACGAGAACAGCGAGCAGTTCCAGGATTTCAGCCAGGAGCTGCGCTTCGCCGGCACGTTCCAGAAGCTCGACTTCCTGGTCGGCGGCTTCTACGCCAACGAATACCTGCGGGAGAACGAGCAGCTCCTGTTCGGGACCGGCTACGACCCGCTTATCAACGAAGACATCAGCGCCTCGGCTTTGGGCACTCCCATTCCCACTGCTCTGCAGCTATTCTTCGGGCCGAACGCCCAGTATCCGGCTGGCCAGGGCGACGTCGACAAGTATCGGCAAAGGACCGACACCTACTCCCTGTTCACCAACGAGACCTACCACTTTACCCGCAAGTTCGACATCAACATCGGTGCGCGCTACACCATCGACAACAAGGTCGACAACAGCCTCAACCAGAACACCAGCCCGTCCGTCGGCGGCGCGTGTGACGCCATCATCAACACGCCACTGGGCCGCAGCCTGGGCCAGTCGCTGCTGAACACCGTCTGCCTGCCCATTGCGGAGTCGGCCTTCAACAACTTCGCCAACCATCAGGCGGAATCGACATCCAACACCTCGGGCACGGTGAAGGGCGTCTACCGCTGGAACCCGGAGCTTCTGACCTACATCTCCTACGCCAAGGGCTTCAAGGCGGGCGGCTTCAACCTGGACCGGATCAGCTGCCCCACCGCCGGGGGCCCTTCGGTAGACGGACCATGCCCCACGGTTAACGGCGCCGCCAACGGCCTAGTGGTGTCCACGAGCCCCGTCACCAACACCTTCTTCAAGCCGGAATACTCCGACTCCGCCGAGGTGGGCGCCAAGACGACGCTGCTTGACCGCAAGCTCCTGCTGAACGCGACCCTGTTCTATGAGAAGTTCTCCAACTTCCAGGACAACACCTATAACGGCCTGGTGTTCGTGGTGGACTCCCTGCCCTACGTCTACAGCAAGGGCATCGACACCGACTTCCTCTACCGCCCGACGCGCGACCTGAACTTCCAGGGCGGCCTGACCATCGCGAACACCCGCTTCTCCCACAGCGACACCGGCGCGCTGCTGAGCTCGGGCTATCTCGGCACGCCGGGCGAGCGCCTGCCCTTCGCACCCCAGTATTCCGCCTCCCTAGAGGCGACCTACACCTATCACCTGCCTCGTGAGCTCTATGCGCGCCTCAACCTCGGGGCCAAGTACAATTCCGACTACAGCAGCGGTTCCGACGAGGATCCCCGCAAGCTGCAGGCGGCCTACACCGTCACGGATGGCCGCATCGTGTTCGGCCCGGAGAACCGCGCTTTCGACGTGGAGTTCTTCGTGGAGAACATGTTCAACACCTACTACGTCCAGTCCAGCTTCAACGCACCCGGCCAGAACGCGCCGACCGACGCCACCGGCCTGGTGGACGCCTTCCTGGGCGCCCCACGCACCTTTGGCGCCACCGTGCGCGCCAAGTTCTAGAGCGCAGGGAGGAGTGCCAGCAGCCGTTCACGCACGGCCGCCGATTTTCCGTCCGTCGGTCGTGCGCACCCGCCGCCATGATCGACCGATTGCAGATCGCCTCTTCACCCGGGCGACACCTCGCCCGCGGCCCTTCTCGGCGCCGCGGGCGAGCATTTTCTACTTGTACCCGCTCGACGGGCCATCGCTTGGGTCCGTGCGCGTGTGAGGACCGCTTACCACCTGTCGTTGCAACACCTCCGACGCTTCCACCAGGGAATGCACGGAGCGCTCGCCCATAGGACGTCGTGATGGCTCTAACAGATCAGTCCACATCGACCGCAAGGCCGGATTTCGATCTTCTTCGCCAGCGCTACCGCGAAGAGCGCGACCGCCGTACGCCCTCCGATGCCGGCGAGCGCCGCTATCTCGACATCGAGCAGGGCTTCTCCCACCTCCTGGACGATCCCTATGGCGAGAGGGTGGAGCGCGCCGCGCTGGACGAGGACGTGGACGTGCTGGTGGTGGGCGGAGGTTTCGGCGGCCTGCTTACCGCCGCGCGGCTGCGCGACGCCGGGGTGGAGCACATACGCATCGTGGAGTCGGGCAGCGACTTCGGCGGCACCTGGTACTGGAACCGCTATCCCAACGCCGCCTGCGATATCGAGTCCTACATCTACTTCCCGCTGCTGGAAGAGACCGGCTACATGCCGGTGGAGCGTTACTCCAAGGCGCCGGAGATTCGCGCCCACTGCCGCCGCATCGCCGAGCGCTACGGCCTATACGACAGGGCCGCCTTCTCCACACAGGTGAAGTCGCTGGCGTGGGACGCCGGCTCCGCCCGCTGGGCCGCGAAGACCGACCGACAAGATGAGATCCGGGCGCGCTTCGTGGTCCTGACCACCGGGCCCCTGAACCGTCCCAAGCTCCCCGCCATCCCAGGCATCGAGACCTTCGCCGGCCACAGCTTCCACACCAGCCGCTGGGACTATGACTACACCGGCGGGAGCGAGACGACGCCCATGGACCGGCTCGGCGACAAGCGCGTGGGCGTGATCGGCACCGGGGCGACCAGCATCCAGTGCGTGCCCCCGCTCGCCAAGGCCGCGCAGCACCTGTACCTGTTCCAGCGAACGCCCTCCTCCGTCGACGCCCGCGACAACAGCCGCACCGATCCTGAGTGGTGGGCCGACCTCAAGCCCGGCTGGCAGCAGGAGCGGCTGGAGAACTTCACCGCCCAGTTCACCCAGGACCTGCCGCCCAACGACCTGGTGCACGACGGCTGGACCGTGCTTGCCCGCGCGGTACGCGAGAAGTTCGTCGCCGCCAAAGGCGCGGCGGACCCCGGCGCGCTCTTGGAACAGGCCGACCTGGAGAAGATGGCCGACATCCGAGAGCGCGTTTCGCGCATCGTGGAGGATCCGGCGACGGCGGAGGCGCTGAAGCCCTGGTTCAGCCTCTACTGCAAGCGGCCTTGCTTCAGCGACGAGTACCTGCAGAGCTTCAACCGATCCAACGTCACCCTGGTGGATACGGCGCCTCGCGGCGTGGAGCGGATCACGTCCACAGGCTTGGTGGCCAAGGGCGTGGAATATCCGCTGGACTGCCTGATCTTCGCCACCGGCTTTGAGACCTCCACCAGCTACGCCAAGCGCTCGGGCATGGAAATCCATGGCGTCGGCGGGGTCTCGCTGACCGACCGCTGGGCGGCGGGCATGTCCACGCTCTATGGCCTTCAGACCCGGGATTTGCCGAATCTGTTCATCGTCAGTCAGGCTCAGGCGGGCATGTCGCCGAACTTCCCACACATGCTGAGCGAGCAGACCCTGCACATCGCCCACATCGTCGAGCAATGCCTGGCGCGCCACATCGACAGCGTGCAACCGACCGCCAAGGCCGAGCAGGACTGGGTCGCCACCATCGTCCGCCTCGGCGAGAGCCGGCGCAAGTTCATCGAGGCCTGCACCCCCGGCTACTACAACAACGAAGGCAGGCTCTCCGACGCCGAAGCCCGCAGTGCGCCTTTCGGCGGCGGCGGCATCGCCTTCATCAAGCTGCTTCGCCAGTGGCGCGAACAAGGGGACTTCTCCGGTCTAGAGGTGAACTGATAGCCTCGATCATGGCTATGCGCAGGACTGGCGGGGCGACTCCCCGGCCTGCAAGCGGACGGCGCTTTCGACCGCTCGCAGTGCTGCTATGTGTCGTCGATTGAGGGCCCATCGGCTCGTGGACGGGCGGTTCGGTTTGATCGAGATCGTCCTTACGCGCGTTTCGCCCTGTCCGTGCGGGTGCGCTCACCCGCGTCGGCGTTTGGGCGCGCGCGCATCCAGATCAGCATGAGGACGGCGCAGAAGGCTGCTGTCCAGCCGAACAGGTCGCCAACCCGAGAATAGACCGTACTATGCGCTGTTGCGGCCAAGCGTAGGGTGTACCGCAGCACCGTCGGCGCGGAACCGCTCCGAGCCTCGACCAGGATACGCCCGAACCGGTCGCTGACGCTGGACACGCCGTCTCGGGTCGAGCGAGCGATGGCGAAGCCGCTCTCGACGCCGCGCAAGGCGGTCAGCCGGTCGCTCATCCAGCCATCCCGGACGAAGTCCCAGGCAGGAACGAGCATAAGACCGGCGCCCTGGAGGGCGTTCTCGCGCCCGAGGGCGGGGAAGTGCATGTCCTTGCAGATCGCAACGCCTGCCCGCCCCCCTCCGATCGAGGTCAGGAGGAGGCGTGAGCCAGGACGATCGCGGGCCTCCAGCCCAGGAACCAGATGGCGCTTGTCGTACCAGGACACCCGGCCATCGAGTCCCGCCACCAGAGCCCTGTCGGCATAGTGGCCGGCCTCGTCACGCGCCTCGACGCCGACCAGGATCGTCTCCGCATGCGCCCTCGCCACGGTGGCGACCTGGAGAGCGGCGGCATTGGCGGCGGAAGCGGAGAGCAGGGCGATCCCCTCCGGCAGGACGATGGCGGCGCCCGGAGACGAGCTGGCCTCGACGGCGGGCGCGTAGGCCGCCCAGACCGCCCCCCAGCTTCGCGGCTCGCCGGCGAACTGGTCCGTGACGACGAGCCGGACGGGAATGGAGCGCCCGTCCGCCGGCGAGGCGAGACGCAGCATGCCGAACACCAGCACCCCGCCCCAGATCGCGGTCACCAGGGCGGCGGCGATGACGAGGTCGCGCGCGTCCAAGATGGCCCCCATCAGCCGGCCGACCACCAGGCCCCCCAGGGCGCCTGCGCAAGACACCATGAAGACGATAGCCGGAACGCCGCCCAGCGCCGCCACCTGGATCACGGGCAGGGCGTCCATCTGGCTGTAGGCCAGGCTGCCGTAGCTCCCATGGGGCGAGACGGCCAGCACGACGGTCTCGATCCCGGCGGCGAAGGCCGGCCAGGCGAACACGGCGCCCCACGCGGGCAGTCGCCGGGCGCTGCGGACGGCCAGGGTGACCATGCCGCTCCAGAACCAGACGCGGGCGAGCAGGATACCGACAGCCACGGGCCAGCCGGTTACCGAGGTGTAGTAGCCGAAGGTGGTCGAGCCTGCGATGAGGCCGGCAAGGGCGCCGAGCCGCCGCGGCCATGACGGCTGACCGTTCAGGGCCGCTGCGATCACCGGGACCGGCGCGACCCAGGCCGCCCACCAGAGCGGGTGCAGCGAGTAGGCCAGCGCCAGCAGGCATCCTGACATCAGGGCCATCGCGACCGCCGCCCAGACGGGAAGCGGCGCGGCGCGCACCTGTGAGGATGGGAAGGCGAATGCGATCGACGTCATGAGGCGGCCTCGCCGGAGTGGTGGTCCCAGTCAGCCGGAAGACACGCCGGTCCGCCATCGCGCATTCGCCAGCGGGCGAACGGCTGCGCGAACGGGCGCGCGGGCGAGTTGCGGGCGCAGATCGCAGACGGCAGAACGGGGCCATGCGGATGGCGGGAATGATCGGACGCCCTGAGACGTGGGCCCGCAGGTTGAGCTGGGCTACGGCGATCGGCT
>NZ_CAHJWH010000037.1 GCF_903642205.1 Caulobacter sp. S45
GGCGGCGGCTCCATCCGCGTGCCCGCCTCGTGCTGCGGCCTGTTCGGGCTCAAGCCGTCGCGCGGCCGCACGCCCGTCGGCTTCCGCCGGACCGAGGGGTGGAGCGGGCTGGGCGTCAGCCATGCGGTCACCCGCAGCGTGCGCGATTCCGCGGGCCTGCTCGATGCGACAGCGGGGCCGGAGCCCGGCTCGCGCTACGCCGCGCCCGATTCGTTTGCACCGAGCTTCCTCGGCGCGCTGGAGCGCACGCCCGCGGGGCTGCTGGGCCGGCCGGTGCGGGTGGCGCTGATGGTGGAGCCTTTCAGCGGCGTTCCCGTCAACCCTGCCTGTCGCTGGGCCGCGGAAGACGCCGCTCAGCTCTGCGCCGGACTGGGCTTCGAGGTGGAGGAGGCGCGGCCGGAGGTGGACGCGTCCGCGCTCGGCCGCAGCATGGTCGCGGTTGTGGCCGCCCACACCGCCCTGGTCGTCGACACCCGCGAACTCGAACTCGGCCGCAGGCTGCGAGATAACGAGCTGGAGATCGCCACCTGGGAGATGGTCCAGGCGGGACGGGGCCTGAAGGCGACGGACTTGCTCGCCGCAGACCTGGCCTTCATGACCGCCGCCGGCACCGTCGCCAGTTTCCAGGCGCGCTACGACCTGATTCTGTCGCCGACCCTGGCGACCCCGCCGGCGCCGCTCGGCGCACTCGCGCTCAACCAGTCGGCGGCGAGCTATGGCGCGGCGGTGGGGGCGTACTGCCCCTACACGGCGATCTACAACCAGACCGGCGCGCCGGCGATGAGCGTGCCGCTATACTGGACGGCCGACGGGCTGCCGGTGGGGGTGCAGTTCGCCGCGAGGATTGGTGAGGAAGCGCTGCTGTTCTCAGTCGCCGCAGAGCTGGAGCGGGCTCGGCCCTGGGCGTCTAAGCGACCGCCGCTCTAGTTTCTCCTCCCCTGCGCAGCGGGGGAGGTGGCGCGGCGCGGATACGCGCCGTGGTGGAGGGGGCGTCGCCGGCAAGAGGTTGGCGGCGGCGACGCCCCCTCCACCACGCTTCGCGTGGTCCCCCTCCCCCGCTGCGCAGGGGAGGAGGCGGTCGAACCCTAAGCGAACTGGTTCATCGTATTGTGGACGCCGCCGGCCTTCAGCGCCGCCTCGCCGCCGAAGTAGCCCTTGTGCTCGTCGCCGAGGTCCGAGCCGCTCATGTTCTGGTGCTTGACGCAGGCGATGCCCTGGCGGATCTCCTGGCGCTGCACCTGCTTGACGTAGCCCAACATCCCCTCGGCGCCGAAATATTCCCGGGCCAGGTTGTCGGTGGACAGGGCCGCGGTGTGGTAGGTCGGCAGGGTGATCAGGTGGTGGAAGATGCCCGCCCGCTTGGCGCCGTCCGCCTGGAAGGTGCGGATGCGCTCGTCGGCCTCCACCGCCAGGTCGGTCGTGTCGTAGTCCACGCTCATCAGCTTGGCGCGATCATAGGCGGAGACGTCCTTCCCCGCCGCCTTCCAGGCGTCATAGACCTGCTGGCGGAAGTTTAGCGTCCAGTTGAACGAGGGCGAGTTGTTGTAGACCAGCTTGGCGGTCGGATAGACCTCGCGCACCCGGTCCATCATCGAGGCGATCTGATCGACGTGTGGCTTCTCGGTCTCGATCCACAGCAGGTCCGCGCCGTTGTCGAGCGAAGCGATGCAGTCCATCACGCAGCGGTCCGCGCCCGAGCCGCTACGGAACTGGAACAGGTTGCTGGGCAGGCGCTTGGGCCGCAGCAGCTCGCCGTTCCGGTTGAGCACCACGTCGCCGTTGGCGAGATCGCCCGGCGCCACCTCCTCGCAATCGAGGAAGCTGTTGTACTGGTCGCCGAGGTCGCCCGGCGCGTTGCTGACCGCGATCTGCTTGGTCAGGCCCGCGCCCAGCGAGTCGGTGCGGGTGACGATGATCCCGTTCTCGACGCCGAGCTCCAGGAAGGCGTAGCGGCAGGCGCGCACTTTCGCAAGGAAGTCCTCGTGGGGGACCGTGACCTTGCCGTCCTGGTGGCCGCACTGCTTCTCGTCAGAGACCTGGTTCTCGATCTGGAGCGCACAGGCGCCCGCCTCGATCATCTTCTTGGCCAGCAGGTAGGTCGCCTCGGCGTTGCCGAAGCCCGCGTCGATGTCGGCGATGACCGGCACCACGTGGGTCTGAAAGCTGTCGACCTCCTCGATCAGCGCCTCCTCCGTCTTGGTGTCGCCGGCTGCGCGGGCGGCGTCGATCTGGCGGAACAGGATGTCCAGCTCTCGCGCGTCGGCCTGGCGCAGGAAGGTGTAGAGTTCCTCGATCAGCGCCGGCACAGAGGTTTTTTCGTGCATGGATTGGTCAGGAAGCGGTCCGAACTCGGACCGCAGCGCCGCCACCATCCAGCCAGACAGGTAGAGATACCGGCCCTTGGTGGAGCCGAAATGCTTCTTGATGGAGATCATCTTCTGCTGGCCGATGAAGCCGTGCCAGCAGCCCAGCGACTGGGTGTACTTGGACGGATCGGCGTCATAGGCGGCCATGTCGGCGCGCATGATGTCGGCGGTGTAGCGGGCGATCTCCAGCCCGGTCTTGAAGCGGTTCTGCAGCCGCATGCGCGCCACGGCCTCGGGCGCGATGCCGCTCCAGGGACCGGCCTTGCTCTTCACGAGCTGGCTCATCTCGATGATGTGGTCCTGGTAGGCCATGGCTCGCGCACCCTCGGCTGCGGAAAAGAACAAGGCGACGAGATAGCATCCCTGCACCGCTTGTGGAGCAGCGACCTAGTCAAGGTGTAAGAATCTTACAAGTTCAGGTGTAAGGGTGTACGTCATGATGAGGGGCCTTCCGGATCATGCCCAAGGCTGAGCGCCGCCTCTATGTGGGGCCGAGCCTGCGGCGCTTCCGGCGCGACCGCGGCCTGACCCAGATCGACATGGCCGCGGACCTGGAGGTCTCGCCCTCCTACATCGCGCTGCTGGAGCGCAACCAGCGGCCGCTGACCGCCGAGCTGCTGCTGCGCCTGGCGCGCACCTATCAGATCGACGTTTCGACGCTTGCGGGCCAGGACGACTCCGGCGGACACGGCCGGCTCCAGGCCGCGCTGAAGGACCCGCTGTTCGCCGACATTGACCTTGGCGCGCTGGAGACTGGCGATATTACGGCCAACTTCCCCGGCGTGGCCGACGCGTTCCTGCGCCTCTACACGACCTACCAGCAGGAGCAGCTGGCCCTGGCCGACCGGCGCGCGAGCCCGCGCGGTGACGGCGCTTCAGACCCGGTGGCGGAGTCCCGCCACTTCCTGGCCGCCCGGCGCAACTGCTTCCCCCTGCTGGACGAGGCGGCCGAGCGCATGGCCGCGGCCGTGAACGAAGCGGGCGGGACGATCGCCTACCTCAAGGCGCGGCATGGATTGCGGGTGCGCCGCCTGCCGCCCAAGGTCATGGTGGGCTCCATCCGTCGCCTCGACCGGCACCGGCGCGAGATCGTGCTGGACGACGAACTGGACGGAGCGAGCCAGGCCTTCCAGCTGGCGCTACAGCTCGCCTATCTGGAGCTGGGGCCGCAGCTCGACGCGGCGCTGGAGGGCGGGAGCTTCGCCACGCAGAGCGGCGCCCGTCTGGCCCGCCGGGCGCTCGCGGGCTACGCGGCCGCGGCCGTCCTGATGCCCTACGCCGCCTTCGCCAAGGCGGCCGAGGCGCGGGCCTACGACGTGGAGGCGCTCGGCCGCCAGTTCGGCGCCAGCTTCGAGCAGACGGCCCACCGGCTGACGACTCTGCAGAAGCCCGGCCACGAGCGCGTGCCCTTCTTCTTCATCCGGGTGGACGAGGCCGGGAACGTCTCCAAGCGGCTGGACGGTGCGGGCTTTCCCTTCGCGCGCCACGGCGGCGGCTGTCCGCTGTGGACGGTGCACCAGGCCTTCCGCAGGCCGCGCCAGATCCTCACCCAGTGGCTGGAGCTGCCGGACGGCCAGCGCTTCTTCTCCATCGCCCGAACGGTGACGGCGGGCGGTGGCGGCTATGGCCGGCCGCGGGTGGACCGGGCCATCGCGCTGGGCTGCGCGGCCGAGCAGGCGGGGCGGCTCGTCTACACCCGGGCCGACGCAGGACCGCCGACGCCGACCCCTATCGGCATCACCTGCCGCCTCTGCCATCGTGCGGAGTGCACCGCCCGGTCGGAGCCGCCCATCGGCCGCCAGATCCTGCAGGACGACGTGCGGCGCACCAGCGCGCCGTTCGGCTTCTCCGACGCCTGATCTGCGCCTCATATTGAAGGCCGTCGACCCTGACTCCTCAAGGACAGCGTCCAAGATGCTCTCCCTCTGGGGGAGCTGTCGGCGAAGCCGACTGTGCGGGTCGACGCGAAGCGGCGGCGCCGCCCCCTCCACCAGCTTCGCTGGTCCCCCTCCCCCAAAAGGGGAGAGGATCAGCCTCGCCAGCAATCAAGCTCAACACCCGTTGGTATCGTATGCTAGAGCCCCCCAGTGCTAGAGCCGCTGGGCGCAGCCGCGCCAACAGGAGGACCGCTATGGCGACCGTCAGCTACTTCACGGTAGGCTCCAACAAGCTGCCCGAGGCCAAGGCCTTCTACGACGCCCTGCTCGGCTCCATCGGCATGAGGCCCTTCTTCGAGCATCCGTCGGGCGGGCGGCTTTATAGCGCCAAGGGCAAGGGGCTGTTCGGCGTGCTCGGCCCCTACGACGGCCAGCCCGCGGTAGCCGGCAACGGCGTCATGGGCGGGTTCAGCTTCGACAGCCCCCAGGAGGTCGCCGACTTCCACGCCAAGGCCCTGGAGCTTGGAGCCACCGACGAGGGCCCTCCGGGCGAACGCGCGCCGGGCGTGCACTTCGCCTACTTCCGCGACCTCGATGGCAACAAGCTCTGCGGCTACAAGTTCGGCGGCTGAGCGCCCTAAGGCGGCGAGGCTGATCCTTCCCCGCTTCGCAGGGGAGGATCAGCTACCTGAAGGTCCGGTTGTACTGGATCGACAGCTGGGCGTCGCCCTGGGTCCCCACCTGCGAGATGACCGAGAAGTTGCGCCGCACGCGCCATTCCACCGCCGCCGACGGCCCCTCGCGCCCGCCCCCGGTCAGCTCGATGTAGACGCTGTCGGTCACGTACTTGCCCCCCGACACCCCGGTCCCGGACGTGCCCTGACCGAAGGCCAGCCGGTCGAGGCCTGAGAACTGACGCAGCCGCCCCAGCACGTCGAACCCGCCCCCGCCGCTCAGCGAGGCCAGGGTGGAGGCCAGCTCGGCCGCCTGGGCTCCGGTGAGCTGGGCGGCGGAAGAGCCGAACAGCACCTGGGACAGGATCTCGTCCTGGGGCAGCACGGGGGTGGAGGTCAGGGTGATGTCGGGCCGGGCCGCAGTGCCCGTGACGTGCACCTCCGCCGTCAGGCCGGCGTTGGCCGAGGGCGCAGACGTGGTGCTCGTCTCGGTGGTGGCGCTGGTCGGCTTGCTCTCCACGCTCGTGGTGGAGAAGGTGGTGTTCTGGCGCGTGGCGATCAGGTTCAGCCGGATGTCCTCCGGCCTGACGCCCAGCCGGATAAGGCTGCGCCCGTCGAAATCGAAACGCTTGCCTGCGAAGTCATAGGAGCCCAGCACCACCCGCGCCTCGCCGCTGAGATCGGGCGCGCTGGCCGAGCCGGTGACATGGGCGTCAAGCGACAGCTCCACGTTCAGCCCCTTGCCTTTGACGAAGACGCCCCTTGAACTGCGTACGGTCACGTCGAGCGCCAGGGGCGGCGCCATCGCGGGCTTGGCGACGGTGGCGGTGGTCTGGACCTCGGGCTCGCCCGGCTTGTTGATCTCCATCACCTCCATGGCCACCGCGCCGCTCGGCGTGGGAGCGTTGGGCGAGATGTCTGCCCGATCGACCTTCAGCGCGCCGACCAGCTTGGCCTGGCCGCGGGCGTCACGCGTGACAGTGGCGTCGCCGGACATGGTGGCGGTCACCGAGTCGGTGTCGATGACGCGGAAGTGGTTCAGCTTCAGCGCGAAGGTGGAGCCCCCGCCCTGGGCGAGCCCGATGTCGCCCGACCCGGCGAGCGTGCCGTTGCGCCCGTCTGTTCCCTGCAGCTCGCTGATCCGCACCGCGTCCTGGCCGAAGTCGGCGTTCACCGCGAACTTCTGCAGATCGAGTCCTACCGCATAGTTCTGGTAGCGGCCCGCGGCGATGGCGGCGTGGCCCAGCACCTTCGGCGCATTCAACGTGCCTGCAAGCGTTCCCTGGGTGGACACCCGCCCCGACAGTCGCTGGTCGCCGCCCACCAGCAGGTCCCAGAGCGGCCGCAGCTCCCCTTCGGCCGAGAAGTCCCCCCGCATGGGCCGGGTGCGGTCAACGGCGACCCGGAAGGGCGCCGCGCTCGCCACCGCCGGCAGGTCGACCTGGAGGTTGGACTTCAAGCCCTGAGCATTGGTGGCCGCAGCGACCAGTCGCAGGCGCTCACCGGCGAGCTCGGCGTGGACGTGGCTGTCCAGCGCGAGGTCGGCAGGCGCGTCCCGGGAGCGGGCGCCGGCCAGCGTCGCGTCCAGGGCGCCGGCCAGGCTCGCACCCCGCCCATCGAGGTTCAAGGTGGCGTTCACCGCCCCCTCATAGTCTGTGTCGAAAGCCGACAGGTTCACTTCGCTCAGGTGCGCGACGCCGCCCATCGCCTGGCCGCTCTGGTGCGCGGACACCTCCACCCTACCCCCGCCCACCGCCAAGCCGAGATCGAGCTGGCGCGTATCGCCGTCGAGACGCAGCACCGCCGGCCGCAAGGTCTTCAGCGTGATCTTGCGAACCTCGCCCGAGCCGCCAAGCGTCAGGGTGCGCGCCGTCCCCGCCTGGTCCAGGCGCCCCGATCCGGAGAACCGCCAAGGCGTTGGCGCAAGGCTGTCGGCGGCGATCTGCACCGGCAGGTGGTCATAGGGGCCGTCAGCGCGCAATCTCACGCCGTGCAGCACGCCCTGCAGTCCAGGCGCGGCGATCCCGCCGCCGTCCAGCACGAGATGGGCGGCCAGGCCGTTGGCGGTCTGGCTCAGCCGCACGGTCCCGTCCAGATGGCCGGCGTCCAGGAAGGCGCCCCGCCGCACCTGCAGCACCAGGTCCGCCGTGCCGGGCGCGCCACCCTGAAGCGTCAGGGCGCCGGTGGCCTTCACCCCGCCTGCGTCTGCGTCGAGGTCGTTCACCTCGACGGCGCCGTCGGCCAGCCGGAACGCGGCCTTCAGCGAGGCCGGCCCGTAGCCGCTCGGCCCCGCCAGCTGCACGCGACCGCCCAGCGCCGGTCCGTCCTTGGCGATCGCGAGCGTCAGGTTGGCCGGCGCCACGATCAGGCGGCCGAGCGCCAGGGAGGCGATCCGGCTGTCCAGCTCCACCGCTGGCGCGCCGAGCGTGCCCGAGATCCTGCCCGTCCCCTTGGCCTCGCCCGCCACCTTCAGCGGCCCGGCCTCGAACGGTCCCTGCGCCTGCCAGCCCAGACCGAAGGCGAGCGGCCCTTTGGGATCAAGCCGCCCGCTGGCGGTGACCTGCACCGCCGCCCCGGTCAGAGCGGCGCTTGCGACCTGCAGTCCTGCCGGACCCCATCTGGCGGACGCCTTCAGGCGTGGCGCCGAGCCCAGGAAGTGGTCGGCGGGCGCGGACCCCGTGGCGAAGCCGCCGGCGTGGGCGTCCAGGTCGAAACGCCAGTCCTCGGCCCCTTTCGCTCGGTCCGCGGTCCAGGCCGCGTCGAGCCGGCCGTGCAAGCCCGTCTGCAGCGTCCCGAGACTGGCGAGCTGAGCCTGGCCCTTGAACGACAGGCCGCCGCCGAGCAGGGCCTGCCCGCCCTGGCCCGTGACGCTCACGCCCGCGCCCGCCGCGTCGAGGCTGCGGACCAGCAGCCGCCCGTCAGCCAGCCGCGTCCCGTCGAGCTTCACCCGGGGCGCGGGTCCCAGCAGCCCGGCCACCAGCCCCTGGCCCGCGCCGCCTGCGCCCGCAAGGTCGGCCTGGACCCGCCACTCCTCGCCCTGGCGGCTGAGCGCCACAGGCCCGTCCGCCCGCGCGAGGCTGTAGCCGCTCTGGGCCAGCCTAGCCGCCGCGAGCCGTCCCTTGAAGTCGAACCGCTCCGGATCGCCTGTGACGGACCCGCCCAGGCGCGCCGAGGCGATGGCTACCCCGGGCGCCCAGCGGGCGGCGTCCGGCACGTCCAGGGTGAGGGCCAGCCCTGAGGTGCTGCGCACCTTCCAGTCCAGCGGACCCGCGATCCGCAGGCTGGCGGTCTGGGCGGCCAGCAGGCCCTGCACGTCGAAGACGTCGCCGTGCAGGTGGCGGGCGGCCAGGGTGAGCTGGGCGAGCGGGCCCGCGCGGACGGCCAGGTCGTGGGTCAGGCGCGAGGCGCCGAGCTCCAGCCGCGCGGCCAGCCGCGCCCCGCCTGCGCCCCAGTTCGAGTCCGCCGACAGGGGCATATCCGCCCCGCTGGTGGCGCGGAGCTGCAGGGCGCCTGAGTCCACCGTCCCATCCGCACGCAGGCTCACCGACAAGGCCTGGGTCACCGGCAGGCCGAGGCCACCCGCAAGCGCGCCTCCCCGGCCCTCCACGGCGTCGGCGCGGATGAGCACCCGGCCGCCCTGGCCCACCTGGAACACCGCCGACAGCCCGTCGCCGGAACGGAGCAGGCTCCGCGCGGAGAGCCGGCCCGCCGCCGCCATGTTGCGTTCCAGCGAGAAGCGGCTGTCCAGCCGGTACGATCCCGGACGAACGCTGAAGGCCGGCAGCATGTCCAGGCGAAGTCTCAGCGCGTCGATCTGGACGGCGATCGGCAGCCGGGAGGCGCCCCTGGAGGGCGGCTGCGGCGCGAGGACAGGGTCGCGGACCAGCGTCAGGGTGCCGGCGGTGATCGAGCGGGCGTGGAAGCGCCGGGAGAGCAGCTCGCTCCAGCGCCAGCGCAGCTCCAGGTCGCGGGCGTCAAGCCAGGGGCCGCGCGCATCCACGATCTGGAGTCTGGCGAGGGTCAGGTCGGAGAGCGGATCGCCGCCGATCCCCTCCACATGCAGCCGCCCCACAGGGCCCAGCGGCAGCCCCTCCAGCAGGTTCGCCACCAGGCTCCGTCCCGCCTCGGTGCGCACCATCAGCCGCGCTCCCCCGGCAAGCAGGGCCAGCAGGGCGACCAGGACCACCAGGCCGAGCGCGACCCAGCGGCCCCAGCGGCGGGGCCGTGGATCGGGGGCTGGCGCCCGCTCCGTCTCCACCGCGGGCGCCGTCGGCTCGGGCGGCGCGGCGCTCAAAAGCTCTGGCCCACGCTGAGATAGACCTGGATCGGCGGCTGGGAGGCCCCGCTCAGCCGGTTGATGGGCGTGGCGAGGTCCACCCGCACCGGCGCGAAGCCCAGGTCGTAGCGCAGGCCGATCCCCACCGAGGAGGCGATGTGGCTGAAGCTCGGCGTGGCCTGGGTCCCGACCGTGCCGCTGTCCAGGAACAGCACGCCGCCGACGGGGCCTGAGATGCGCTGGCGGAGCTCGATGGTCGCGTCGATGAGCGACAGGCCGCCCTGGGGCGTGTTGTCGGCGTAGTGCGGGCCGACGTTCTGGTACTCATAGCCCCGCACCGTTCCGCCGCCGCCGGCGAAGAAGCGATCCGAGGCCGGCACCTGCGGGATTTGGCCGCCGATGATCGACCCGGCCTGGGCGCGGAGCGCCAGCACCCGGTTCCCGACCTCGTCCAGGGACAGGAAGGTGCTGCCCTGGGCCTGCAGCTTGAGATAGATCAGGTTCTCCTGGCCGAACACGTAGATGGGCTCCGCCCGTGCATCGAGTTTGTAGCCGTGGGTGGCGTTCAGCACGTTGTCGGTATGGTCCAGCGAGGCTGCCAGCAGCGGCCGGATCGAGTAGATGTCGAGCCGGCCGAGCTCGTGGTCGTCGATCTGGCTGTAGACGAAGGACAGGCCCTTGGTCAGGAAGGAATACTTGCCGTAGCGCTGGGTCAGGTTGGCGACCAGCTCACCCCCCTGGGTGGTGTAGGCGTTGGTCACGTCGCGGAACGCGTCCGGGCCGATGAGCAGGGTCTGGCCTGGATTGAGGAAGTGCGGCAGGCTCTCGGTGACGCCCACCCGCGTGTCGATGGTCTGGAGCCGCGCCAGCAGGGTCACGGTGTCGGCGCGCTGCAGCACGTTGAAGACCGAGAACGTGCTGTCCACCAGCGGCCCTTCGGTGGTGGAGTAGCCCAGGCCCAGCGACAGGACATACTTGGCCCGGTCCGCCAGGCTGACCACCACCGGGCGCAGGCCGTCGGCGTTCGGCTTGGGCGCGAGCGCCACGGTGACGCTGTCATAGACGCCGGTGTCGAGCAGGCGGCGCTCCAGCTCGGCCACATCGTTGGGCTTGTAGACCTCCCGCGTCTTCCAGGGCGCCAGCCGGCGGAGCCACCGCGTCTCGGTCCTGGTGCGGCCGGTGAGCTGCATGCCGTCCATGCGCACCAGGTCGCCGGCCGCGATCCTGAAGGTCGGGCGCATGCTGTGGTCGGCGTGGTCGACCACCACCTCGCGCGGCGTCGCCTTGGCATCCGCGTAGCCGGCCTGGGCCAGGGCGGCGACCACGCGCCCCTCCGCCGCGATCACGTCGGGCGCCCGGCCGGGGTCGCCCGGCTTCAGCCTGACCGCGGCGCGGGCTGCGGCGTCCGCCGGGGCGGAGGGGGCCGAGCCCACCCACTGCACCTGCGGCGCCGCGAGCCGGGTGAGCGGACCGGGATCGACCTGCACCACGCCACGGGCGTGCTCGCCCTCACCGATGTCGGGGGTGACGGCCGCGTCGTAGTAGCCGTCGGAGCGCAGCAGCGCGGTGATGCTCTCCGCCGCCTGGCGGGCGCGCCGGCGGGCCTCCACCCGGTTCACCGGATCGCCGGTCGCCTCCCCCGCCGCCCGCTGCAGGGCGGCGCGCAGGGTCCGGTCGGCCACCCCCTGCACCACGGCGCGGGGCTGCTGAGGCGCACGCCTGGGCGCGGCCTGCGCCGCCCCTCCCACAAGCGACACCGCCGCGAGACCCATCAGGACTGGGGCGATCAGGGCGAAGCGAGAGCGGCGCAACCGTATCTTTCCACCCGCGCGCCAAGGCGCCGCGCAATACCTAGCCCCCAGCCTGTTTAAGGAAACGGCGGCGGCGTGTCACGCAGCCGGTGGCGCGGCATAGGGGTGGCATGGGGAAGCCGGGACGAAGACCGCAGAGCGTGGCGCTCGCGCCAGCCCTGAGCGGCGCAGGCCGTGGGTCAGGGCGTCAGGCCCAGCCTGGCGGCCCGTTCGGCCAGGTGCGGCGCCTCCACCGAGGCGGCGGCGAGGTCGGCTGCGCCTTGCGCCTTGGCGCCGGTTTTCAACTCGGCGACGCCTCTGCCGTAGAGAGACCATGCGATCTTCGGATTCTTCGCCAGGGCCGCATCATAGTCGGCGATGGCGCGGTCGAACTCGCCGCGGCGCAGGTGGACCAGGCCGCGGCTGTCGAGCACCTCCGGGGCGCGCTGGGTCAGGCGGAGCGCCGCGTTGCAGTCGGACAGCGCCTTGTCCAGGTCGCGCCCGGCCAGCGCGCGCGCCCAGCAACGGCCGTTCAGGGCGGCGGGGAGCGCGCGGTCGTCCTCATGCACGGCGATCCAGAGGTCGAATTGGGCCACGGCGGACTGATACTGGTCCAGACCCAGGTAGAGTTCCCCGATCTGGAGCCGCAGGTTGGCCTCCTTGGACGCCGCTGCTGCGGCGGCGTCCAGGTCTGCACGGGCGCCGTCCTCGTCATGCGCTTGCCCACGCAGGGCGGCTCTTTCAGTGCGCGCTTCAGGGTCGTCCGGCTTCAGTTTCACCGCGACGTCGAGATCAGCCAGGGCGGGGGATGTCTGATGCAGGGCGAGTCGCGCCAGGGCCCGCTGCTGGAAGTATCGGGGCTCGCTGGGCGCCAGGGCGCAAGCGCGATCGAAGTCGGCCACGGCCTGCCCGTACTGATGCCTGGCCGCCAGAACCGCACCGCGTCGGCTGAAGCCCTCAGCATCCTTCGGCTCGTTCAGCCCCGGCGGGGGCGTCCTGGCGTCCGCCGTCACCGTGCCGGCGGAAGAGGACGGCGCCTCGACGGGAGGCGCGTCAAGGTTGAACACGGCGCCGCCTATGTACGTCAGATACATCTTGGCTTGGCTGTTGGCGACGTAGATGCGATGGGACAGGAAGAAGTCCAACCCCACCAGCATCTCTGTGTCAGGCCCCAGGTCGGCGATGAGCATCTTGGTCTTCAATATCTGCTCGTCGCCAATCTGAAAGTTGGCGATTGATGCCGTCCAGGCCTTTGTGCTCGCGCGCCCCAGTCCGCCGGTTTCGGCTGCAGGCGTCACCCCGGCCTCGCCCGGCCTCAGGCCCGCCCGCGCCGCCGAGCGCAGGCCCAGGATGGTGTTCGGCGCGCCGGTGTCGAACGTCGCGCGCACGCGCACGCCGTTGACCAGCACGGTCCCGACCGTGTGCCTACGGAAAGCGTCCGTGGATTCGATCGGCATCACCGAATAGGGCTTCTCCCCGTCCCAGTATGCCAGCTCGGCGTGACCGCAATCCCTGGGCTTGATCAGCCGGACCGCTCCGCTGGCCAGATCGTAGTCGACATCGCCCATCCCCAGCACGTTCTGGCCGATCAGACCGGCCGCCGGCGCTTCGAGGTCACTGCCGCCGACGACGAATTCGATGTTGGGGATGGTGCTTTTCACGAGCGTGAAGGTCTTCGCCCAGGCGACGGACGCCTTAAAATCCCCACCAACCCCAGTGAAGACCATGCCGTAGGGCGCCGGTGACGTGTTCAGGTGGAGCGAGGCCGCGCTAGCGGGACTCAACATGCTGAAGAAGGCGCCGCTGTCGACGATGAACTGGAGGTCGGTCCCGTTTATCTTGGCGGGAAGCAGTATGCGCGATCGCGCGACCGTCACCGGCAGCTCGGCGAGCTGGCCGAGGCTGCAGGCGGCCCGCGCGGCACCCTCCAGGCCCAAGCTGGCCAACACGAGCAGGAGCGCACCCCAGCGCATTACTCATCCCCACGAACGCTGCGGGCCATCACCGAGCCCTGCACCATCTAAGCGCGAAGACGGCATGGTCCCAAGGAGACGAAGCGCCGCTGTGTGCGGCGTGCGTTCGCTTGCGACAGCCAGGGATGCGTCAGCTGTGCGCCTGACCGCCTACACCAGCGCCCCGTGGCAGTGCTTGAACTTCTTGCCCGAGCCACACGGGCACATGGCGTTGCGGGACGTCCGCTCCCACCCCGATGGCAGGGCTCCGGGAGGCAGGCGCTCGGCCTGGTCGGGGGCCATGAAGCCGCCTTCCGTGGCGAGCGCCGCGCCATCGCGCTCGTTCTCGCCGGTGGTGGGGTCCAGGTGCAGCTCGAACATGGGCTGCTGCTGGGCGGCGAAAACTTCGGGTTGTTGGAACTGGAACTCTACCGTCATCATCCAGCGGGTGACGTTCTGGCGCAGTTCCAGCATCAGCTTCTCGAACAGGGCGTAGGCTTCCGACTTGTACTCGTTCAGGGGGTCGCGCTGGCCATAGCCGCGCAGTCCGATCACCTGGCGCAGGTGGTCCAGGTGGGTCAGGTGCTCGCGCCACTGCATGTCGATCATCTGCAGCATGAAGTTCTTCTCAAGACCCCGCGCCTGCTCGGCCCCGATCTGTTCCTCGCGCTCGGCGGCCTTGGCGTCGGCGGCCTCGGTGATGCGGGTGTGGATGTCCTCGGGCGTCACGCCTTCCTCGGCCGCCCACTCGACCACCGGCAGGTCCATGCCGAGATAGGTCAGCAGCCGCTCGTGCAGGCCGGCGGCGTCCCATTGCTCCGCATAGCTCTTGGGCGGCAGGCATAAGGTGACGAAGTCCTCGATGGTGTCGCCCCGCATCTCCGTCACCGACTCCGACAGGTCGTCGGAGAGCATGAAGGCCTGGCGCTGCTCGAACACGGCCTTGCGCTGGTCGTTGACCACGTCGTCGTACTTCAGGAGGTTCTTGCGCATCTCGTAGTTGCGCTCCTCCACCTTCCTTTGGGCGGTGGAGATGGCCCGGTTCAGCCAGGGGTGGGTGATGGCCTCGCCCGGCTGCACGCCGAAGGTGCGCATGATGCTATCCAGCCGCTCGCCGGCGAAGATGCGCAGCAGGTCGTCCTCGCAGGACAGGTAGAACTTGGAGTGGCCCGGATCGCCCTGGCGCCCGGTGCGGCCGCGGAGCTGGTTGTCGATGCGCCGGCTCTCGTGGCGCTCGGTGCCGAGCACATACAGGCCGCCGGCCGCCAGGGTCTTCTCGCGGCCCGCGGCGATGTCGGCCTTGGTCTGCACCTCCTTGGCCTTGACCTCGTCTTCGCTCGGCTCCGCGCCGTAGCCGAGGTCTTCGCGCCAGCGCTGCATGCGCATGTCGAAGTTGCCGCCGAGCTGGATGTCGGTGCCGCGCCCGGCCATGTTGGTGGCGATGGTGACGCTGCCGGGCGCCCCGGCCTCGGCCACGATGTAGGCCTCCTGCTCGTGGAAGCGGGCGTTCAGCACGTTGTGCGGCACGCCGTGGCCGCTCTCCCAGGTGATGTCGAAGGCCTCGTCGCCGAGCTTCTCCAGCGTCTTGGCGTCGGCGCCGGCATGTTCGGGCTTGCGCGCGCGGCCGGTCTCGACCTTGTAGTCGTAGGCGTTCAGCAGCTCCGACAGCTGCTCGGACTTCTCGATGGAGACGGTGCCGACCAGGATCGGCTGGCCGCGGACATAGCAGTCGGCGATGGTGGCGCAGATGGACTGGTTCTTCTCTTCCGCCGTGCGATAGACCTCGTCGTCGTCGTCGATGCGGATGATCGGGCGGTTGGTGGGGATCTCCGCCACGTCCATGTTGTAGATGTCGCCGAACTCCGACGCCTCGGTCGCCGCGGTGCCGGTCATGCCGGACAGCTTCTTGTAGAGGCGGAAGTAGTTCTGGATGGTGACCGAGGCCAGGGTCTGGTTCTCCGGCATCACCTCCACGTGTTCCTTGGCCTCGATGGCCTGGTGCAGGCCTTCGGAGAGCCTGCGGCCGTGCATCATGCGGCCGGTGAACTCGTCGATCAGCATGATCTCGCCGGCGCGCACGATGTAGTCGCGGTCGCGCAGGTAGATGATGTTGGCCCGCAGCGCCTGGTTGACGTGGTGGACCACGCTGATGTTGGCGGCGTCGTACAGACCGGTGGAGTCCTCGGCGAGCGCGCCCGAGGCGGTCAGCATCTCCTCGATCTTCTCGTTGCCGTATTCGGTGAGGTGGATCTGCTTCTGCTTCTCGTCGTACTCGTAGGTCTCCTTGTCCTGCACCAGGGACTTCACCTGCGCGTCGATGGTTCGGTAGAAGTCGCTGCGGTCTTCGGTCGGCCCGCTGATGATCAGGGGCGTGCGCGCCTCGTCGATCAGGATGGAGTCCACCTCGTCCACGATGGCGAAGTTGTGCCCGCGCTGAACCATGTCGCGCACGTCGTAGGTGAGGTTGTCGCGCAGGTAGTCGAAGCCGAACTCGTTGTTCGTGCCGTAGGTGACGTCGCTGCCGTAGGCGCGGTGGCGCTCGGGCTGGGACAGGCCGTTGACGATCAGCCCCGTGGAGAGGCCGAGCCACGTGTACAGCTTACCCATGTGGTCGCTGTCGCGGGTGGCCAGGTAATCGTTGACGGTGACCAGGTGCACGCCCTTGCCGCCCAGCGCGTTCAGATAGACCGGCAGGGTGGCGACCAGCGTCTTGCCCTCGCCGGTCCGCATCTCGCCGATGCCGCCCTTGTGCAGCGTCATGCCGCCCACGAGCTGCACGTCGAAGTGGCGCATGCCCAGCACCCGCTTGGAGGCCTCGCGCACCACGGCGAAGGCCTCAGGCAGCAGGTCGTCGAGCGCCTCGCCCTTCTCCACGCGCGCCTTGAACTCCGGCGTCATGGCCTTGAGCTGGTCGTCGCTCATGGCGGCGAAGCGGGGCTCCAGCGCGTTGATGGATGCCACGCGGCCCTGCAGCTGCTTGACCTTGCGCTCGTTGGAGGAGCCGAACAGTTTCTTGGCGAAGGCGAGCATCAAGAGTCCAGACGTGGAGACGGGCGGCCGCAAGCGCAGCGGCGAAGGGCAAGCGCCCATTTAGGCGCTAAGCGGGGCTGCGGGAATAGCGGCCACGCCAGGAGGGCGAAGCGCCGCTCTCTCCTTCGCCCCTCCGGGGAGAAGGAAGGGGCCCGCGATCCGCAGGATCGTGGGAAGGATGAGGGGAACCGCCGCGCAAGACCCTGCAGGCGCGGCGCTCCCCTCACCCTCCCACGCGTCTGCGACGCGCAGGCCCCTCCCTCTCCCCGTAGGGGCGAGGGGTCAGAGCGCCTCGCCCCGCAGCAGCCTCGGCGTGTCGCCCGCAAAGCCGGCGGCTTCCAGCATCATGAAGCGCTTCACAGGGGTCATGCGGTTCATCGCGCCGGTCACTGCGTTCCTCGCCACCTTCAGCAGCGGCGTGTCGGAGCCGTAGACGCGTACGAAGAAGTCGGTCGCCCACGCGAACGCCGCCCGGTCCATGCGCCGCCAGCGGGCGTAGCGGTCCAGCACCACGGTGGAGCCGATGTCCTCGCCGCAGCGCTTGGCGTCAGAGAGCACTTCGGCCAGCGCCGCGGCGTCCTTCATGCCGAGGTTCAGGCCCTGTCCCGCGATGGGGTGGATGGAGTGGGCGGCGTCGCCGACCAGGGCCAAGCGGTCGCTGGTCATCTGCTCGGCGATCTGGAGGCCCAGCGGGTAGCCGAAGCGGGGGGCGACCAGGCGGGCGGGGCCGAGCGTCTCGCCGAGCCTTCGGTTCAGGTGCGCCTCGAAGGCCTCAGGGCTTGCGGCCAGCAGCGCCTCGCCCCTCGCCTTGGGCTCCACCCAGACCAGGCTGGCGCGCTGCTCGGTGAGCGGTAGCACCGCCAGCGCAGAGCCCGCCATGAAGAACTCGTGCGCCACGCCCCCGTGCGGGGCGGACAGGGCGACGGTGCCGACCACGCCCATCTGGCCGTAGCTCCAGCCGTTCACCCCGATGCCGGCGGCGGTGCGCAGGCGCGAGGCCTTGCCGTCCGCGGCCACCGCGACCCTGGCGGTCAGCTCGCGTCCGTTGGTCAGCTTCACCCGGGCGGAGGCCGGGCCAGGTTCGACCGCCTCCACCTGGGCAGGCGCGAAGGCGGTGACACCTGCGGCCTCCAGCGCCTGGTTCATGGTGGCGCGGAAGCGGCGGTTCTCCACCATCAGGGCGACCGGCGCGCCGCCGGTCTCATCGCCGATCTCGGCGGCGTCAAAGCGCAGGAAGCCCGGGCGGGGTGATCGGCCGGCGGCGGAGGGGCGCTCGCCCTCGGTGACCACGATGGCGCTGACGGCCTGCCCGTCCGCCTCCAGCGCCTCGGCGACGCCGAGCGCGCGGAGCTGCAGCATGTTGCCGTGGGCAATGGCCCAGGCGCGGCCGTCGAAGGTCTCCGCCAGGCGGGTGTCCAGCGGCTCGGCGTCCAGGATGGCCACGCTCAGTCCTGCTCTCGCGAGCGCCAGGGCCAGCACGGCGCCCGCGGGGCCGGCGCCCACGATCGCCGCGTCGAAGTTCACCGTCGGCTCGGGCGTGACCAGGGACATGGGGCGCTTGTCCTACGCGCCGGCGCCTGCGTCCAGCCGCCACAGCCTGGCGAGGCGTGTAAACGGCGGTTAACCGTTGGGGGGCCATACCGCCGGGAGGCGCGCCGTGTGCTGGAGTGATCAATGGCCGATGTGGGGCTGGGTATGAGGCCGGACGCCGGCCCGCGGACGGGTGGCCCGGCCAGGGCGCCCGCGCGACGCGGGTCCGCGCGCATGATCGCAGGGCTCGGCGTCGGCTGGAGCTCGGCCCTGGCGCTGCGACTGCGGGGGGCGCTGGGCGCGGTGTTCGGCGCGGTGATGATCGCCAGCTTCGCCACCTATCGCGCGGCTGACCCCAGCTTCAACGTCGCCTCCGGCGAGGCGCCGCGCAACGCCATGGGGGGCTTCGGGGCGATCGTCGCCGACATGGGACTGCAGACCTTCGGCCTGACCGCCTGGGTCGGCGCGCTGATGATGATCATCTGGGGCTTCAACCGGGCCGGCGCGGCGGACCCGCGGCTGAACCGGGGCGAGCTGCGGGTGCGCGCGGCGGCGGGCGCACTCGGCATGCTGCTGCTGGCGGGCGTCCTGGCCATGCCCCAGCCGCCTGCGGACTGGCCACTGGCGCGCGGGCTCGGCGGCGTGTTCGGCGACGCGCTGCTGGCCGGCCTGGCCAACATCTTCGCCCTGGTCAGGCTGCCCCACACCCACCTGATCGCCACGGGCGTGCTCGCCCTGTGCGCCGCGCCGGCGCTCGCGTTCGGCGCCAGCCTGCGCGCCCGGGACGTGAGCGACTTCTTCGGCTGGATGGGGTCGCGGCCGCGCCGCACGCCTGCGCTCCAGCCGGCCTCAGCCCCAGCGGCGGACCCGCCGCCGGCCATCGCCAAGATCAAGCCCAAGCGCGAGAAGACGCCCAAGACCCGCCTCCCATTGTCCCTGCCGCTGGACCCCGATGAAGTGGAGGCGGAGGCCGCGGCCCGTACGGCGGAGGCGACGGAGGCGGTGGTCGACGACATACCCTTCGACGTGGAGGACATCGACACCCTGGCGGCCGCCCTGGACGACGGCGGCCCGCAGGTGGCCGCGCTCCGCGTCGCCCAGCCCCGCCCCTCGGAGCGCCTGGCGCGGGAGCGGCAGAAGTCGCTCGACCTCGGCGAGTCCCCGGCCTTCGAACTGCCGGAACTCGACATGCTCTCCCCGCCCAAGGTGCGCTCCGCCAGCGTGGACGAGGCCTCGCTGAAGCAGAACGCCCGCATGCTGGAGACCGTGCTGGCCGAGTTCGGGGTCCGCGGCCAGATTGACCAGATCCGCCCCGGCCCGGTGGTCACCCTCTACGAACTGGTGCCGGCCGCAGGCGTGAAGTCCTCCCGTGTCATCGCGCTCTCCGACGACATCGCCCGCTCCATGAGCGCGCGCGCCTGCCGCGTCTCGGTGGTGTCGGGTCGCAACGCCATCGGCATCGAGCTGCCCAATGCGCTGCGCGAGACCGTCTATCTCCGCTCGCTCCTCTCCTCGCCCGAGTACGAGAAGTCCACCGTCGGCCTGCCCATGGCGCTGGGCGAAGGCATCGGCGGGGAGACCTACATCGCCGACCTGGCCAAGATGCCCCACCTGCTGATCGCCGGCACCACCGGCTCCGGCAAGTCGGTGGGGGTCAACGCCATGATCCTGTCGATCCTCTACCGGCTGACGCCCGAGCAGTGCCGCTTCATCATGATCGACCCCAAGATGCTGGAGCTCAGCGTCTATGACGGCATCCCCCACCTGCTGGCGCCGGTGGTCACCGACGCCAAGAAGGCGGTGGTGGCGCTGAAGTGGACGGTGCGCGAGATGGAGAACCGCTACCGCCTGATGTCCAAGATCGGGGTGAGGAACGTCGGCGGCTACAACGACAAGGCCCGCGAGGCGATCGCCAAGGGCGAGCACTTCGAGCGCACCGTCCAGACCGGCTTCGACGACAGCGGCCGCCCCATCTACGAGAGCGAGAAGATCACGCCCGAGCCCATGCCCTACCTGGTGGTGGTGATCGACGAGGTGGCCGACCTGATGATGGTCGCCGGCAAGGACATCGAGGGCGCCGTCCAGCGCCTGGCCCAGATGGCGCGGGCCGCCGGCATCCACCTGATCATGGCCACCCAGCGCCCGTCGGTGGACGTGATCACCGGCACCATCAAGGCCAACTTCCCCACGCGGATCAGCTTCCAGGTCACCTCCAAGATCGACGCGCGCACCATCCTCGGCGAACAGGGCGCCGAGCAACTGCTGGGCCAGGGCGACATGCTCTACATGGCCGGCGGCGGCCGGGTGACCCGCCTGCACGGCCCCTTCGTCTCCGACCAGGAGGTGGAGGACGTGGCCCGTTTCCTCCGCGACCAGGGCGTGCCGAACTACCTGGAGGAGGTCACCGCCGCGCCGGAAGACGACGAGGACGGCGGCGGCGGCGGCGGCGCGCTGGACGGCGAGAGCCTCTCGGCCAACGATCTCTACGACCAGGCGGTGGCGGTGGTCACGCGCGACAAGAAGGCCTCCACCTCCTACGTCCAGCGCCGCCTGCAGATCGGCTACAACCGCGCCGCCAGCCTGATCGAGCGCATGGAGAAGGAAGGCGTGGTGAGCGCCGCCAACCACGCGGGCAAGCGCGAGATCCTGGCGCCTCCGCCGCCGGCGCTATGAAAAACATAACTCGGAAGCGGCAGACCTGCGGAGGCCGCCGCCATCCCTGATGCAGAGCGAAACGACCGCCTGGGGACGCTGCTCGACGTGCCCGAAGCGTGAGCCATACCGTCACCGGGTCGTTCTCGCGTCCTGAGCGGCCGCCTCACCCCTTCGCCAGCGGGTGGGCCGCCTCCACCGTGCGGCGCAGGCGCTCGCCGGTCACGTGGGTGTAGATCTGGGTGGTGGCGATGTCGGCGTGGCCGAGCAGGGTCTGGACCACGCGGAGGTCCGCGCCCCCCTCCAGCAGGTGGGTGGCGAAGGCGTGGCGCAGCACGTGCGGGCTGACCCGGGCCGGGTCGAGGCCGGCGCGCGCCGCCGCCTCATCCAGCAGCTGGCCCACCCGGCGGGGCGTCATGCGTCCGCTGGCGCCGGTGGAGGGGAAGAGCCACGGATTGGCCTTGTCGCGCCTGGGCAGCCCGGCGGGGCGCCAGACAAGCCAAGCCTTCACCGCCGCGCGCGCGGCCCCGTTCAGGGGCGCCAGCCGCTCCTTGCCGCCCTTTCCGCGGACCATCAGGAAGGCGGGGTCGCGGGCGACGGCCTGGAGCGGCAGAGCGGTCAGCTCGGAGACGCGCAGGCCCGAGGCGTAGAGGATCTCCACCACGCAGGCGAGGCGCGCGCCCTCCGCGTCGCCCAGCGCCGCGGCGGCCGCGATCAGCCGCTCCACCTCGGCGCGGGAGAGCAGCTTGGGTAGCGCCCGCGGCTGCTTGGGCGCGTCGACCCGGCGGGAGGGGTCGTCCCGGCGCCAGCCCTCCTCCACCGCGAAGCGGTAGAACTGGCGCACCGACGCGCGCCGCCGGGCCGCCGTGGCGGCCGAAAGCCCCCGCAGCGACAGGGCGGCGAAGTAGGCCTCGACATCGGCGGCCTCGGCCTGCTCCAGCGGCCGCCCGCGCGCGGCGGTGAAGGCGTGAGCGTCGGCCAAGTCCTTGCCGTAGGCGATCAGCGTGTTGCGGGCGCAGGCGCGCTCCGCCGACATCATCTCCAGGAAGGCTTCGATCTTGGCTGAGGGCATGACGGATAAGTCCTGACGTGTGCACCCTGAGGCCTTCATGTTAAGCGGCGGTGTCGTCATGAACCCGCCCAACGCCCTGCCCGCCTCGGCGCCCCTCCCGCTGAAGGCGACCGATGCGCCCGATCCGAGGCTGCGGGAACGGACCATCCTGCTGGTGGGCCTGATGGGGTCGGGAAAGAGCACGGTGGGGCGCGGGCTGGCGGCGGCGCTGCAGCTCCCCTTCCGCGACGCCGACGAGGAGATCGAGCGCGCCGCCCGCCGCACCGTGGCCGAAATCTTCGCCGAGCGCGGAGAGACGGAGTTCCGCGACGGCGAGCGCCGGGTCATCGCCCGGCTGATCACCTCGGAGCCACCCCATGTGCTGGCGGCCGGCGGCGGCGCCTTCACGGACCCGGCGACCCGCGCCCTGGCGCGACGGGCGGCGCTCTGCGTGTGGCTGAAGGCCGACCTGGAACTCATCGCGCAGCGGGTCAGCAGGCGCAACACCCGCCCGCTGCTGCACGGGCGCGACCCCATGGAGGTGCTGACAGCCCAGGCCGCCCAGCGCTACGCCCACTATGCCGAAGCCCACGTGACGGTGGAGACGGCCGACGCGAATGTGGCGGTCAGCGTGGAGGGAGTGCTGAAGGCGCTGCACGCCCACCTTGAGCGAGAGGCGCAGGCGTGAACGCAGAGGCCGGCCGGCGGGTGCAGGTGGACCTGGGCGGCCGCGCCTATGAGGTGCACATCGGGACCGGACTGATCGACCGGGCCGGCGAACTGCTGGCCCCTCACCTGCCGCGACGGCGGACCGTGGTGGTCACCGACCGCCACGTCGCCGACCATCACGGCGAGCGGCTGGCTGCGGCGCTGGAGGCCGGCGGGATCGCGGTGGACATGATCGTGCTGCCGCCGGGCGAGCAGACCAAGAGCTTCGCGGGGCTGGAGGACCTGATCGCCCGGCTGCTGGCCCTGAAGCTAGACCGCGGCGACCGCATCGTGGCCTTCGGCGGCGGCGTAGTGGGCGACCTCGCGGGCTTTGCGGCGGCGATCTACAAGCGCGGCGTCGATTTCATCCAGGTCCCCACCACCCTACTGGCTCAGGTGGACAGCTCGGTGGGCGGCAAGACCGCCATCGACACGGCGGCCGGCAAGAACCTGGTCGGCGCCTTCCACCAGCCTTGTTTCGTGCTGGCCGACCTGGACGTGCTGGCCACCCTGCCCGGGCGCGAGCTGCGGGCCGGCTATGGAGAGGTGCTGAAGTACGGCCTGCTCGGGGACGCCGCCTTCTTCGGCTGGCTGGAGGCGAACGGCGGGGCCGTCCTGGCGGGCGAGGCCGGAGCGCTGGCCCATGCGGTCGCCCGTTGCGTGGAGATGAAGGCGCAGATCGTGGCCGAGGACGAGCGTGAGAGCGGCCGGCGCGCCTTGCTGAACCTCGGCCACACCTTCGCCCACGCCCTGGAGAGCGAGACCGGGTTCGGCGAGGCCCTGCTGCACGGCGAGGCGGTGGCCGTGGGCTGCGCCCTGGCCTTCCGCTTCTCCGCCGAGCTCGGGGTCTGCCCACCTGAC
>NZ_CAHJWH010000038.1 GCF_903642205.1 Caulobacter sp. S45
TGAGCTGACGTGCGCGGGAGGGTCCGGCGGCCGCGAGCAGGCTCCGTCTGGCGCATTGACGCTGGCGGCTGTCTTGAGTATATCCGCGCCCTTCCGATTTGGTCCGGGTCTGTCCCGGGCGGTCCCATTCCAGGTTGAAATCTCATGGCCAATACGCCGGGCGCCAAGAAGGCAGTCCGCAAGATCGAACGTCGGACCGCGGTCAACCGCAACCGGCGCTCACGGGTGCGCACCTACCTGCGCCGTTTCGATGAGGCGGTCACTGCGGGAGACGCCGCCGTGGCGGCGACGGCCTTCACCGAGGCGCAGTCGGAGCTGATGCGCGCGGTGTCCAAGGGTGTGGTGCACAAGAACACCGGCGCACGCAAGGTCTCGCGCCTGGCGGCGCAGCTGAAGAAGCTCACCCTGGCCTGACGCTTGCAAAAACCGTTGAGGATCAAGGCCGTGGAGGCATCCGCCTCCGCGGCCTTTTCTTTGTGTGCGGACGACCTCAGGCGCGACGATTCGCGCCGCCTCAGGCCGTCCGATTAAATCCCAAGGCGGTTTAGGGGCTTGACGGAGTCAACTGGGATAATGCGCCCGAACGGCTAAGATTCCGCGTTGACCGACCTCCCCGCCCGGCTACTCTGAGGTCCTCAGGTCATCTCCATACCGAGATTTCGACAGGGCGGGGGCGCTTGCGCGTCCGCTCTGGGAGGAGACCTGCGTCTGGAGGGGGACGGCTGCGGGCCGGTCTGGAGCGCGTCTCCAGGTTGAGCGCCGGCCGGAGCTCGGGGTCTGTCAGGGGCTGTGGCGGCGAACGTGATAGAGACGTCCTCAAGCGAAACCGACCTGGGCGCCGCAGTGGCGGGCGCGGCCTGGTCCAAGGCGTGCAGCACGCTGAGGGGCGAGCTGGGCGAGGACACCTTCGGCTCGTGGATCGCGCCGGCGCGGCTGCGATGCGGGCGCGGCGGCCGGCTCGTGGTGGTCACGCCCACGGGCCTGGCGCGCGACTGGATCAAACGCAACGCCTGGCGACGGCTCGGCGAACTGTGGAGCCAGAGCGATCCGGAACATCGCCGGCTCGACATCAAGTGCCGCACGGAGTTCGAGGACGAAGAGGGCGGGGCGAGGCAGGCGCCGTCCTCTCCGGAAGCGGAAAAGCCGTCCGAGCGCCTGGCCGTCCAGGCTGCGCCGTCGTCCACGCTGTCGTCCACGCCGATGACCTACCCGGCTCCAGCGGCGGCTCCGGTCGGCCGGCCGGCCGGACTGAACGACCGCTTCACCTTCGACAGCTTCGTGGCCGGGCCGTCCAACGAGTTCGCGCTCGGCGTGGCGCGCCGGATCGCCGCCTGGTCGGACGGCTGCTTCAACCCGGTCTTCTTCCACGGTCCCTACGGCTTCGGAAAGACCCACCTGCTGAACGCCATCGCCTGGGAGGCCGCGCGCGCGCGGCCCGAAGCGCGCATCGTCTATCTGACCGCGGAGCGGTTCACCTCCTCCTTCGTGAAGGCGCTGATGGACAGGTCGGCGCCGGGCTTCAAGTCGGAGCTGCGCTCGGCCGACCTGCTGCTGGTCGACGACGTGCACTTCATCGGCGGCAAGAAGTCCTCGGAGGAGGAGCTGTTCCACACCCTGGCCGCCCTGATGGGGGAGGGCCGGCGGGTGGTGTTCGCCTCCGACCGCGCCGCCAGCGCGCTCGCGGACGTGGATGCGCGGCTGCGATCGCACATGGGCCAGGGGCTGGTCTGCGGTATCGAGGCGGCGGACCGGGCGCTGCGCCTGGGCATCCTGGAGTGCAAGCTCTCCATCCTGTCCAGGACGCTCGAGCTGGATGGGCGGGCGCGGCCGGAGGTGCTGCAGTTCCTGGCCGACCGCTTCACCGACAGCGTGCGCGAGCTGGAGGGGGGTCTGAACACCCTGGTGGCGCGCGCCGGCGAGCGGCTGTCGAAGCTGTCGCTGGACGAGGTGCAGGCGATCGTCCGCCCGCACCTGCGCGAGACCGAGCGGCGCATCACCGTGGACGACATCCAGAAGACCGTCGCCGATCATTACGGGCTCAAGCAGTCCGACCTGCTGTGCGAGCGGCGCACCCGGGCGGTGGCGCGCCCACGGCACGTGGCCATGTATCTGGCCAAGCAGCTGACGACGCGGTCCTATCCCGACATCGGCCGTCGCTTCGGGGGACGCGACCACACCACCGTGCTGCACGCGGTCAAGCGGATCGAGGCGCTGAAGGCCGAGGACCCGATGCTGGCGGGCGACCTGGACCTGCTGGCCCGCAAGCTGAAGGGCTAGGCGCCGCGCCCTGGCTGCGGCGACTGGCCAGAGTCCGCGCTCCCGCCGTAGCGGTTAGACGTGGCCATGGCCGGCCGCGTCGCCTCCCTGCACCGCCACCCCATCAAGGGCTTCACGCCTGAGCGGCTTTCCCAGGTGCGCCTGGAGGCGGGCGCCTGTTTCCCCGTCGATCGCATATTCGCCGTTGAACGCGGACGCTGCGGCTTCGACCCCGCCGCCCCGCAGCACCTCTCCAAGTGGCGCTTCGCCGTGCTGGCCAACCATGCCCGCCTGGCCCAGGCGGTCACCTCCTATGACGAGGACACCGGGGTGCTCACCGTGCGCCTGGATGGCGAACCGGTCTTACGGGCGGACCTCTGCGATCCGGCCGGACGGGGCGCCTTCACCACCTGGCTGACCCGGTTCCTGGGCGAGCATGAGGACGAGACCCTGGCGCTGATCGACTCGGGGCCGGCCCACCGCTTCACCGACGACAAGGAGGGCGCCATCTCCATCATCAACCTGCAGAGCGTCCGCGCGCTGGAGGCGAGCCTGGGCGGAGCGGTCGATCCCCTGCGGATGAGGGCCAACATCTATGTCGAGGGCTGGCCGGCCTGGGCGGAGCTGAACGCCCCGCCAGGTGCGGTCGTACGTCTGGGGGACGTGGCCTGCGAGGTGGTCAAGCCGATCCCCCGATGCATCGCGGTGCACGTCGATCCCGTCACAGGCGTGCGGGACCTGGATGTGCTAGGCGCCATGCGGCGGGATTTCGGGCACGTGAACTGCGGCCTATATGTGCGGGTACGGCAGGGCGGCCGCCTTGCTGAGGGCGACGCCGCCCTGTTGCCCTGAGCCCCTTGGAGCTGCGACCCAGGTGTCCACCTCGCCCACCAGCACCCTTGCGTCCATCACCCTGGTCAAGGCCTGGACCGCCGCCCGGGACCGCCTGCGGGAGGCCCAGGTCGACAGCCCGGTGATCGACGCTCGCCTGCTGGTGGAGGCCGCGGTCGGCGTCACCCGGACCGAGCTGATCACCGATCCCTACCGCCCGCTGAGCGAAGGCGAGGCGGCGACGCTCGACGCCTATGTGGAGCGCCGCAGCCGCCGGGAGCCCGTCAGCCACATCCTGGGCCGCAAGGGGTTCTGGAAGATCATGGTGCAGGTGGACGCCCGCGTGCTCACGCCGCGTCCGGAGACCGAGGTGATCGTGGACCATGCGCTCCGCGCCTTCACCGAGGGCGAGCAGTTCAGCGTGCTGGACCTCGGCGTGGGCTCCGGCGCCCTGCTCCTGGCGATCCTGGCGGAACGGCCGGCCGCACGGGGTCTGGGGGTCGATCTGTCGGAGGACGCGCTCGCGGTGGCCCGGGAGAATGCCGCCAACCTCGGCCTGGCCGGACGCATGGCGCTGCTCCGCGGCGACTGGACCGCCGGTCTGGCGGACGCCGGATTCGAGCTGGTCGTGGCCAACCCGCCCTATATCCGCACCGAGGAGCTGGCGACGCTCGATCCCGAGGTGCGCGACCACGAACCCCATCTCGCGCTGGACGGCGGCGAGGACGGACTGCGCGACTATCGCGTGCTCGCGCCGGAGATCCTGCGGGTGCTCCGGCCCGGTGGGCTGTTCCTGGTGGAGGTTGGCGCCGACCAGGCGGCCGAGGTCAGCCGCCTGTTCCATGGCGCGGGCGCCCAGGCGGTCGGCGTGCTCAAGGACCTCTGCGACAAGGAGCGCGTGGTGACCGGCCGCAAGAAAGCCCTTGGAAACCTGTAGGTGAGACGCTAAGTCTCGAATTGTTCCAGCTCAACTTGTCGGAGCGAGCGGGCGATGGGCCCGTGACCCACCGACGATGCAGCGCGGCGCCAGCCCGCAGAGGCCGCTCCATGCGGCTGAGCGGTCCGCCGGAAGCGCTCGAGAGATGGTCGGCAGCCTCTAGCCAAGCGCCCGGTCCCCGGGTCGCCCCGCACACGGTCAGCACACGATGAGAGACTTCAAGAACATGAAGCGCCAGCGCGGTCGCAACCGCAGCGGCGGCATGGGCGGCGGCAACAACGGGGGCGGCGGCGGCGGCAAACCCCAGCAGAACGCCAACCGCGCCTTCGACTCCAACGGGCCGGACAACGTCAAGATCCGCGGCCACGCCCAGCACGTGTTCGAGAAGTACCAGCAGTTGGCCCGCGACGCCTTCTCCTCCGGCGACCGGGTGGTGGCGGAGAACTACCTCCAGCACGCCGACCACTATTTCCGCGTCCTGCGAACCCTGCAGCCGAACCGGTCGCCCTCGGAGATCCTTGGCCGCGACTCCCTGACCTCGAACCTGGACATCGACTTCGAGGAGGAGTTCGACCAGGCCGAGGAGCAGGCCGAAGCCGCCGCCGACACGTCCCAGGAGCTGAACGGCGATACCGGTTCGCAGCGGCAGGACGTCCGTGACGGGCAGCGCTACGAGCGTAACGATGGCCGCCGCGACGGTTATGAGTCGCGCGATGTCCGGCAGGACCGCTTCGAGCCTCGCCGCGAGGGCGAAGGCCAGTATCGCGAGCAGGGGCAATATCGCGACCAGGGCCAGGGGCGCGACCAGGGCCAGCCCCCGTACCGCGACCGTCAGGATACCCGCGATCGGAGCGACACCCGCGAACGCCAGCAGGCTCCGCGCGACCGGGCCGTGGAGGGCCGGGATCGGGCGCCGGACGTTCGCGAAGGTCAGGACCGTGACCGCGGCGACCGTTTCGAGGGCCGTCGGGACAACCGGCGCTTCGAGGGCCGCCGCGAGAACCGGGAGCCCGGCCGCGAGGCGCGCCCCGATGAGCGCCGCCCGGTCGAGGCCGGCCCGGCGGCCGAACCCTTTGCCGAGCGGGCGCCCGAAGTCTCCGCCCAGCCGTTTGCTGCGGCGGCGGAACCCGAGACGTCCCCGGTGCTGCGCTCGCAGGATGGCGGGATGAGCGAAGCTCCGGCCTTCCTGCAGCCGGTCTCGGGCGAGGAGGGTGAGGCGCGCAAGCCTCGGCCCCGCCGGCGCCGGACGCCACGCAGCTTCGAGGCGCCGGGCGACGGCGAGACGCCGGCTTCGGTCAGCGAGGCGGAGGACGCCTAGCGGCACGGCCGCCGATCGTTCCTCCGAACCGGGCTGAGATGGCGAACCCCGAACGCTCCGATATGACCGCCTTGGCGGACTGGCCGATCTTCGGCTGGGCCGACGATGTGCGGCCGGCCCTGGCGGACATGGCCGCCTGCGGCGCCTCCGGCGTCCTCGCCACCCTGTACAAGGTGGTGGGCGGATCTCCGCGGCCGGCGGGGTCCCAGATGCTGATCACCGAAGGCCGCCTTCACGGCTACCTTTCGGGCGGCTGTATCGAAGGCGACATCGCCGCCCATGCCGAAGACGTGCTGGCGTCCGGCCGGCCGCAGCGATTGGCTTACGGGGAGGGCGCCGCCTTCGCCGACATCCGCCTGGTCTGCGGGGGACGGGTGGATATCCTGCTCGAGCCCCTGCTCGTCGGCGATGCGGCGGTCGCGGCCCTGCTCAAGGCCTATGCCGCCCGCACGCCATGTCTCTGGGCCAGCGACGGCCTTGACCGCATCTGCGTGCCTCCTGACGCGGTCCGGGGCCTGACGGGCTGGGGTCCCGCGGCATCGGCCTTCGCGGGTCTCGCCGCCCATCCGGACGTGCTCTGCGTGAATGTCTCGGAAGGGGCGGCGGTGGGGCGGCGATATGAGCCCGCCGGCCGGCTGATCGTCGTCGGCCAGGACCCGACCGCCCTCGCCATAGCCAGCCTGGCCAGCCAGAGCGGCTTCGACACCCATCTCCTGCGTCCGAAGGGGCCGACGACGCCGCCGCCGCTCCCAGGCGTCGTCTATCATCGGGGCGCGGTGGTGGAGGCGCTTGAAGCCATCGGCCTGGACCCCTGGACCTACGTAGCCGTCGCCACCCACGCCCTTGAAGAGGACGAGGCGGCCCTGCTGACTGCGCTTCCCTCCCCCGCCGCCTATGTGGGCGTGCTTGGCGCGCAGCGCCGCCTGCCCGAGCGGCTCGCCCGGCTGCGCGGCCACGGGGTCACCCCCGATGTGCTGGAGCGGCTGCATGCGCCCATCGGCCTGGACCTCGGCGGCAAGGCGCCTTTCGAGATCGCCATCGCCGTCCTCGCCGAGATCATGGCGGAGGCGAACCTTCGTCGCCCCAAGGCCGCCATCGACTGCGCGCGATCCGGAACCAGGGCGGCATGAGCCCCCTGCAGCCTGACTCCTGCGGCTGGGCGCGGGGTGCAGAGGGCTTGCAGGGCGGCCGCGTCTCCACAGCGAGTCTCCACAGCCAGCTTCTCAGCGGAGACAACATCCCGCCGCCGTACACCATCCACCCCCCTCCAGGGTAGAAGCAGCGGCTATCCCCTGAACCGCGCAATCAGCGCTGCGGTGGAGGGGTCGTGCATCCCCGTCTCGCCGCCCTCCAGCTCGCCCAGCACGCGGGTCGCCAGGGTCTTGCCGAGCTCCACGCCCCACTGGTCGAAGCTGTTGATCCCCCACAGGACACCCTCCACGAACACCTTGTGCTCGTAGAGGGCCAGCAGGGCGCCCAGGCTCGCCGCGTCCACCCGTGGAAGGACGATCGTGGTGGTGGGCCGGTCGCCCGGGAAGGTGCGCTGGGGGGCCAGGGCGTCGATCTCGGCCGGGTCCATGCCCCCGGCCTCCAGCTCCTCGCGCACCTCGGCCTCCGGGCGGCCGATCATCAGGGCCTCGCTCTGCGCTATGCCGTTGGCCAGCAGCTTGGCGTGCATGTCGGGCGGCCCGTCGCCTTCGGCCACAAGGACGAGGTCGACGGGAATCACGTCGGTCCCCTGGTGCAGCAGCTGGAAGAAGGCGTGCTGGCCGTTGGTGCCGGCGTCGCCGAACACTGTGGCGGCGGTGGCGCGCGGCACGCCTCCGCCCTCCCGCGTCACCCGCTTGCCGTTGGACTCCATCTCCAGCTGCTGCAGGAAGGCGGGGAGCAAGGCCAGGCGGCGGGCGTAGGGGACCACGGCGCGCACAGGACGCGCCAGGCCGTTGCGGTTCCACACCTCCGCCAGGGCCATCAGCACGGGGGCGTTCCGCTCCAGCGGCACGGTGGTGAAGTGGTCGTCCATGGCCGCCGCGCCGTCGAGGAAGGCTTGGAAGGTCTCGAAGCCCAGCGCGATGGCGCAGGACAGCCCCACCGCCGACCAGATGGAAAACCGCCCGCCCACCCAGTCGGCGAAGGCGAACACCCGGTCCGGCGCGATCCCGAACAGCCCCGTCTTCCCCGGCGCCGCCGAGACGGCGGCCAGGTGGGCGCGGGCGCCCGCCTCGCCCAGAGACTGCACGAGCCAGGCCCGGGCGAGCTGGGCGTTGGCCAGGGTCTCGAGCGTGGTGAAGGTCTTGGAGACGATCACGACCAGGGTGGTGTCGGGCTCCAGCCCGTGCAGGGCGCCCAGCATCTCGGCGCCGTCCACATTAGCGGCGAAACGCAGCTCGATCGGGCCGTCGAGCGGGCGGAGCGCATCCCAGACCAGGCGCGGGCCAAGATCGGAGCCGCCGATGCCGATGTGGACGATGGCGCGGAAGCGCTGGCCCGTGGCCCCGCGCACCTCGCCCGAGCGGATGGCGCCGGCCAGCACCTTCATCCGAGCGCGCGTCACCTCCACCTCGGTGGAGACCGGTTCGCCCTTGGCCGCGTAGCCCGCACCGTTTGGCGCACGAAGCGCCGGGTGCAGCACGGCGCGGTCTTCGGAGCTGTTCACCGCGAAACCCTCGAACAGCCGGCCGCGCGCGGCCTCCATGCCGGCTGCGCGGGCCAGGGCCAGGGCGGCGCCCAGACCCTCGGCGGTGAGCGACTGCTTGGAAAGATCGAGGTGCAGGCCCGCGGCGTCCACCCGCAGCCGCTCCAGCCTGTCCGGCTCCGCGGCGAACAGGCCGCCGATGGAGGCGCTGGACGCCTGTTCGGCGATACGGTCGAAGCGCGCCCAGGCCGCGGCCAGGGCTGCGAGGGCAGGCGTCTCGGTCTCGGTCACGGGCGCTCCGGCGAAAGGTAGGTCATCTTCTGTTTACCATGTTGGGGCGAAGTGGCCGGGCGGCCCACGCTGCAGCCGGGAGACCCTTCGCCATGTCCTGCGACATCGCCATGTCCGCCGCCATCCTGCTGGCCTCCTTCCATCCAGGCCCGCACGCCACGCCGCAGCTCATGCTGGCCGCCCTGGCGGATGCGCCGGCGCCGGCGGCCGGCGCGATCAACCCGTTGGCGCGCGAGCCGCTCTACGCTGACATCGTCAGGCGCGCGGGGCTGCTGAAGGCGGAGGTCTCCACCTACCGCGCCGCGCCCGCCGGGACCACGCCCCTGCCCGGCTTCGCCGCCTTTAAGACCGACGTCGCCGCCTTGTCCGACCTCGACATGCAAGGGCACCTGGACCTCGCCAAACGAGGCACGGACGGGGACTTGAAGTGCATCCTGAGGGGCATCTCCCAGGACCTGCCGCGCAAGCTCACCGAGGTGGAGCAGGCTTCCACCGCCGACGCCCGCAGCGCGGCCCTGCAGGACATCTTCTACCTGCTTCGCGACAACGTTGAGGTGATCACCTCGCCAGCGGTTCCCACGGTCTGACACCTAGGGCAGGGTCTTCTTGGGGACCGCCGCCACCTCGGCCGGGGTCATCTTGTGGAAGGCCGACGGGATGCAGGGCTCGGCGATCGCGCCCGGCCCCTGCTCGCTCACCTTCACGTTCAGGTCGATGGCGTGGCAGACCAGGCCTTCGCCGCCGAAGGGCACGATGATCAGCTTGGGATCGGGAAAGGTCAGGGCGTAGCACTTGTCGGCGAAGTCGAGCTCGTAGAAGTCGCTCACATTGGCGCGGAAGATCACCGTGCGGTCGTTCAGGGGATGGCTTCCCTGTAACTGGTTGATGTAGATGCAGCCGCCCTGACCATCCAGCCGGGCCGCCCGCGCATCGTCCGCCCTGGCTTCCGCCTTGGTCCGGTTCGGCGTCTCCGGGACGGGCTGGGCGCCCGCGGCGACGGGGCCGCAAAGGGCCGCCAGCACGGCGGCCACCGCCATGGCTCTCCTGTTCATCGCTGTCCTGCTCCTGAGCCCGCCTGTCGCCTCAGCCTAACGGCTGAGCGACAGCAGGGTTCGCCAGGAAGCGGTCTGGGCGCAGGCGCCGGGCGAGATCGACCGAGAGGGGCGAGGGCGCGACGACCGCGAGGGCCGCAAGATGCTCCGCCAGAAGGGGGGCGAGCGTGAAGCCCCGGCCGCCCAGGCCGCTCAGCATGTAGAGGCCCGGCCGGCCCGTCTCGCCGGCCAGGGGCAGGTGGTCGGAGGTGGCCGCGCGTATGGCGGCCCGAGCCTCCAGGGCGCCCGGCTGCAGGCTGCGGATGCGCTCCGCCAGTGCGGGCCGCCGCGCCGCCAAGGTCCGCAAGTTGGCGGCGGTGTCCGCCTCGCGAACATCGTCGGCCGCGTCGCCTCGCAGATGGCTGGCCCCAAACAGGACGCCGCCTTTCCGCATCGGGATGGCGTAGGCGCCCCAGGCCGCGGCCGACCCGGTGAACACGTCGGCCTGGACGAACTCGGCCTGTCCACGGACCGGGTGCAGGCCGCTCCCGGGCAGAAGCCGTGCGGTGTCGAAGCCGGCGGCGAAGCAGACCGCGTCCGCCTTCGCCAGCACGGCGCCGGAGGCGTCCCGGCAGAGCCATCCCCCTCCGCCACACTCGACGGCGGCGACGCAGCCGTGCACGCGCCGGGCCGGCGCCACCCAGGCCTCAAGAATGACCGCGGGTTCAACCACCAGAGCCTCGGCGAGCGAAAGGGCCGTCAGCCCGACCGGGGCCTCGTCCAGGCGCGCGGCAGACTCATCTTCCGCGAGCGGCTCGAGGCCGCCGGGCGGGAAGCCGGCCCAGGCGGCGAGCCTGGCGAACCGCGCCGCCTCGCGTTCCGAACCGCCGAGCTGCAGGGCGCCCCGGGCGACGAGGCCGCCCGGCGCCTCGCGCCGGTAGAGCTCGACGGCGCGGGCGAAGGCCTGGGCGTGCAGCTCCGCAGCGGGTCCGAAGCCGGCGTCGAGGCGCGGCGTGACCAGGGCGGCGGGGTTGCCGGAGGCGCCCGCGCCGGCCTGAGCCATGTCCACCAGGGTGCAGGCGACCCCCTGGCGGCTGAAGGCGCGCACCAGGGAGGCCCCGGCGATCCCGCCGCCGACGATTGTCACGGACCGGACGGGCCGGCTCGCAGCATGGGGCGCTGGCTGCGCCGCGTGCAGGCGGCCCTCGAGCCGCTGGCGCTTGGAGCCGAAGCCGGGCTTCCGCTCGACCTCCAAGCCGCTGGCGCTTAGGGCCCGGCGGACGTGACCTGCGACGGTGAAGGTGGCGACGCGCGCGCCGGGGGCGCTGAGGCGGCCCACCTCCGACAGGACCTCCCCGGTCCACATCTGCGGATTGCGGGCGGGCGAGAAGCCGTCGAGGAACCAGGCGTCCGCCGCTCCACCCCAGCGGGCCAGGGCGTCGCCCACCTCTCCCACATAGAGGTCGAGCGTCGCGGCGTGGCTTTCCAGGTCGATCCGATGAAAGCCGATGCGTGGGTCGGGCCAGGCGGCCAGGAGCAGGTCGGCGACGTCTCCCAGCTCGTTGCGCCAGACGCTGAGCGCGCGCGCCGCCTCCTCGCGCGAGAGCAGGTGGGCCTCCACCGAGAAGATGGACAACCGGCCGCCGGGGGGCCTCGTCCTTCGCCACAGCTCCAGCAGGGCGGCGACGTTCAGCCCGGTCCCGAAGCCCAGCTCGGCGACGGTGAAGCGATCCCTCCCGGCCCAGGCGTCCGGGAGGCCGCATCCCTGCAGGAAGACGGTGCGGCTCTCCGCCAGGCCGTCGGTGCGGGAGAAGTAGACATCGTCGTAGCGGAGCGACCGCGGGCCGTCCTCGCTCCACTCCAGTTCAGCAGTCATGGGCTGGTGTGGCTGGAGCGTGCAACGAAAAAGGGCCGCCCCGGAGGGCGGCCCTTCGTACGACTGAGATCGAACCGCTTACTGCGAGTTCGTGGTCGTGTTGGTGGTGGTCATGTTGCCACCGCCCATGTCGTTGGTCGTCGTGGTCGTCGTGTTGGACGACATGCCGCCGGTCGAGTTGTCCGGGGTCGTGGTGGTGGTCGTGTCGGTGGTGGCGGTGTTGGAGGTCTCGTTGGTGTCCTTGTGGCCACAGGCCGCGACACCGAGCGAGGCGACGGCGACGCCGGCCAGCAGAAGCTTACGGATGGAGGTCATTGTTTCTGGTCCCCTGAAAGGAGGTTGAGAGCGCCTGGTCGCAGAACCGTTCCCCAGCCCGCCGGGGACCCCGTCGGGAAAAGGCGCGAGACCTGCAGCGCTACGCCCATTATGCACGCCTGTTCGAACACGCAAGCGTGATCTGCGGTTCCGCGGCCGATTTACGCGGCTTCGGCGGGCATGTTGGTGAGGGACTCTTCGAGCGCGGCGAAGCTGGGCTGGGAGGAGCTTGGCACCACGCCGCGGCCGATCTCCACAGATATCTGGGCGGCGTTGCCGTGGAGGTGGGCGACGAGCACCGATCGAATGATGTGGTAGAAGGCGGCCTCCTCGTCCACCACGGCCTTCAGCCGCGCGGCCATGGGGCCGACCAGGCCGTAGGCCAGGAAGACGCCGAGGAAGGTGCCGACCAGCGCGCTGCCGATCATCTGGCCGAGGATCTCCGGCGGCTGGGTGATGGCGCCCATGGTCTTGATGATGCCCAGCACCGCGGCGACGATGCCCAGCGCCGGCAGCGCGTCGGCCAGGCTCTGCAGGGCGCCTGCGGGGCCCAGGCCCTCGTGGTGGTGCTTCTCCAGCTGGCGCTCCATGCAGTCCTCGACCTGGTGGGGGTTCTCCAGGTTCATGGTCATCATGCGCAGCGTGTCGCAGATGAAGTCGGTGGCGAAGTGGTCCTTCATGATCTTGGGATATTTGGAGAAGATCGTGCTCTCGGCCGGCTTCTCGATGTGGCTCTCCACCGCGATGACGCCCTTGGTCTTCATCATCTTGGTGAGCACGAAGAGCAGGGAGAGCAGGTCGGTGTAGTCCGACGCCTTCCACTTGGGCCCCTTGAAGATCTTGCCGAAGCCGCCGCCGGTCGCCTTGATCACCCCCATGGAGTTGGAGATCAGGTAGGAGGCGACGCCGGCGCCCAGGATCGCCATCAGCTCGTGCGGCGCGGCCTCGATGATCACGCCGAGATTGCCGCCCGACATCAGGAAGCTGCCGAAGACGAGACCGAACAGCAGCACCACGCCGATGATCTGGAACATGTGGGGAGGGGTCCGGCCGCGGAGGATGGGGCGGGCGGAAGCTTGCGGGTTAATGCTTAACTTGGCGTGTCTCCCACCCCTCCGGCGGAGGATGTCAGCCCAGGTTCAGCGGCTGGCGGGCGGCTGGCTTGGGCGTGATCAGCCGGTCCCTGTCGCCTTCGGTGCGCAGGGCGTGCAGGTCCTCGGCGATGCTGAACACCGCCAGGAAGAACTCGCAACCCGCTCGCCAGAGCAGCGCCAGAACAGCCATGGTCAGGAAGGCCGCCACCACGGCCGGTGCGGCCAGCAGCAGCCCCTCCAGGCTCATGTTGCGGAGCGCCAGGCCCACCGCCGCGCCGATCGCGCCGAAGCCGAACAGCAGCACCAGCGCCAGGCCGCCCCAGTAGATCAGGTGGATCAGCGGACCGGTCAGCAGGCGGTCGAAGGACAGCAGGTCGAACACCGCGCCGCGCCGCTTGCGCCCTGATGTCGCGTTGAAGCTCATGGCGTGCGTCGGTTTCCCCGGCCGGCCCACCGCGACCTGGCCCCCGGCCGGAACGGCTAGCAGCGCGGGCCGCCCTGTGCAATGCCGCAGGCCTCGCGGTGGAATCGTTCCTACATACGCCGTCGCCGCCACATCCACCCGCGTCGAGAGCCGCCATGACGTCCCACCCCCGCCACGTCCGCGTCGCCATCCTGGGCTCCGGCCCCGCCGGCCTCACCGCCGCCATCTACGCCGCACGCGCCATGCTGGAGCCGGTGGTGATCTCGGGGCTGGAGCCCGGCGGGCAGCTGACCATCACCACCGACGTGGAAAACTATCCGGGCTTCGCCGAGGTCATCCAGGGTCCCTGGCTGATGGAGCAGATGCGCAGCCAGGCCGAGCACGTGGGAACCGAGTTCCTGGACGACATGGTGGCGAACGTCGACCTCTCCACCCGCCCCTTCCGGCTGAACCTGGACAGCGGGTCCGACATCCTGGCCGAGACCCTGATCATCACCACCGGCGCCAAGGCCAAGTGGCTGAACACGCCCAGCGAGCAGCGTTACCGCGGCTTCGGCGTCTCGGCCTGCGCCACCTGCGACGGCTTCTTCTATCGCGGAAAGGCGGTCGCTGTGGTGGGCGGCGGCAACACGGCGGTGGAGGAGGCGCTGTTCCTCTCCAGCTTCGCCAGCCGTGTGACCCTGGTCCACCGCAAGGGCGAACTCAGGGCCGAACGCATCCTGCAGGATCGCCTGTTCGCCAGCCCCAGGATAGAGGTGGTCTGGGACAGCGAGGTGGACGAGGTGCTGGGCTCCGGCGAGCCCGCCACCGTCAGCGGCGTGCGGCTGAAGAACGTTAAGACGGGCGCAACCCGCGAGGTCGCGGTGGACGGCGTGTTCATCGCCATCGGCCACGCCCCGGCCTCCGAGCTGTTCACCGGCCAACTGCCCATCGACCCCAACGGCTACCTGCTGGTGAAGCCCGGAAGCACGGCCACGACGGTGAAGGGCGTCTACGCCGCCGGCGACGTCACCGACCACGTCTACCGCCAGGCCGTCACCGCCGCCGGCCAGGGCTGCATGGCCGCGCTCGAGGTCGCCCGCCTGCTGGCCGAGGAGGACCACGCCCGCGCCCACCATCCGCTGCCCCACCAGGAGGCGGAGAAGATCGGGGTTTGGTGAGGGGTTTCAGTCCTGGATCATGGTTACGTGGGCGCCCATGGCGGCGGCGAGTTCATCGACATCGCTTCGTCTTTCCAGGACTGCGGCGAGAAGATCTGCGAACGCTTCCGTGTCGGCGGTCAGAAGGAACCCGTTGATATCCAGGAATGCGACAGCGGCGGCGAACGCCGTCCGCTTGTTCCCTTGCTGGAAAGGGTGATTGCGAGCGATGGCGGCGATGAGCACGGCGGCCAAGACAACGACATCATCTTCCCCTTCGTAGAAGAAGTGGTTCGCAGGCGCTGCGACGGCGCTCCCGAGCAGCCCCTCGTCCCGCAGGCCGTACGGCTCGCCGGTGCGGCGCACCGCCTCCGCGTTGAGCTGCGCCACCACCTCCAGATCGATCCAGCGAGGCTCACTCGGCAAGACGGGCCATGACGATGGGGTGGCGGTCCATGGCGTCGCGGCCCGCCTCGAAGGCGTTGCGGTCGGGTCTTGGGCGAGCCGCCCGCTTCGGCTGTGCTTTCCGTTCAGGCTTGGGCTTGGACGCGTCGTCGGCCATGGCGCTCCTCCAGGGCTTGCATGGTCCGCCATATAGACCTGCACCACGCCCACGCACAGCCTGACCTCGCGGCGTCCGCTTGTGGAAAGCCGACGCCGACGCTACGCCTGCGGGCTTAGGACATCGCCGCAGGACTCCCGTTTGCGCACCGGCCTCTATCCCGGCACCTTCGACCCGCTGACCAACGGCCACCTGGACATCATCGGGCGGGCGGTGAAGCTGGTGGACCGGCTGGTCATCGGGGTCGCCATCAACCGCGACAAGGGCCCCATGTTCAGCCTGGAGGAGCGGGTGGAGATGGTTGAGCGCGAGTGCGCACCGCTCAGGAACGGCTGCGAGATCGTGGTCACGCCCTTCGAGAGCCTGCTTATGCACTTCGCCGAGCAGGTGGGGGCGTCGATGATCATTCGGGGCCTGCGCGCAGTGGCCGACTTCGAGTACGAGTTCCAGATGACGGCCATGAACCAGCAGCTGAACCGAGAGATCGAGACCGTCTTCCTGATGGCCGACCCGCATCACCAAGCCGTGGCGTCCCGCCTGGTCAAGGAGATCGCCAAGCTGGGCGGCGACGTCACGTGCTTCATACCGCCGGGGGTGGCGCAGAGCCTGAGGGCCAAGATCAGCCGATGACCGCCAACATCTTCAAGATCCCCACTCCGCAGCTCTCCCTCGCGGTCGCGGCGATCGCCCTGACCCTGGCTCCCGGCGTCCATGCCCAGACCAAGAAGAGCAGGCACGCCCACCCCGCGCCGGCCCAGCGGGTGATCCTCGACCCTCTCACGCCCACTCCGCCGCCGCCCCCCCTGCCGATCACCGAGGCCGACTGGCGCACCCCGGATCCTGACAACCTGCTGGTCGTCGACACCAACAAGGGCCGCATCATCGCGGAGCTGACGCCGGAGGCGGCGCCGGACACGGTCGCGCGGATCAAGACCTTGGCCAAGCAGCACTTCTACGACGGCCTGACCTTCTTCCGGGTCATCGACGGGTTCATGGACCAGACCGGCGATCCCAAGAACAAGGGCGATGGCGGTTCCAGCCTGCCCAACGTGAAGGGCGAGTTCACCTTCCGACGGAGCCGCGAGACGCCCTTCGTCCAGGTGGCCAACCCCGCCGGCGAGGTGACCGGGCTGATGGGCGCGCTTCCGGTGGTGAGCCAGCCCGAGGTGATCATGGCCATGACCGCCGACGGCAAGGCCACCGCCTGGCCGCTCTTCTGCCCCGGCGTGCTCGGCATGGCGCGCGAGACCACGCCGGACTCCGGCAACAGCCAGTTCTTCTTCATGCGGGCGGCATATCCTGCGCTGGAGAAGCGCTACACCGGCTTCGGACGGGTGATCGCCGGCCAGGAGGTGGTGAACGCCATCAAGACCGGCGAGCCCGTGCCCGACCCGCAGGACAGCATGGTCCGGGTGCGCCTGGCCGACGACCTGCCCGCCGGCGAAGCCCTGCACGTGCGCGTGCTCGACCCCACCAAGGCGGCGTTCAAGGTGCTCGTGGAGAGGGCTCGCGACGAGAAGGGCGCGGACTTCTCGGTATGTGACCTCGCACTGCCCTCGCAGGTAAAGTGAAGCCCGGGTGAGCAACGCGGTCGCGGAGCTGCTGGCCCGGCACGACCGCCCGGACCTCAACTTCCGCCGGCTGCTGGTGGGCGCGGTGGCCTTGGCGATCCTGGTGCTGCTCAGCGCCTCGGTCGCCACCATGATCCTGCTGTCCCAGAGCCAGGACATCACCCGCTGGGTCAACCACACCTATCAGGCGGAGCACGTCGTCGCCGACATGCGCGTCCTGATCGCACGGGACGAGTCCGCCAGGCGCGGATACCTGATCACCCACGACGGTGTCTATATGAACGCCTACCGGGAGTCGGCCACTGCGCTCCCGCGCGAGCTGGAGCGGTTCGGAGCGCTCACCGCCGACAATCCGCGCCAGCAGGACGCCGAGGCGCGGCTCCAGCCCCTCATCACAGCCAAGCTGAACGAGCAGGCGAACTCGCTCCAGGCCGCCGCCAACGATGCGCGGGGGCAGATCGACCCCGCCACCTTGATCCGGGAGAACCGGGCTTCGGCCCTCCAGATCCGCGACGCCCTGAACGCCATGATGGCCGAGGAGGGTCGCCTGCTTTCGGAGCGCACCGAGGCGCAGGCGGTCAACGCCACGATGCTGCTGGCGGTGGTGCTGTCCTCCTCGGTGCTGGTGGCGCTGCTGGCCATCGGCGCCTTCCTCCTCGTGCGGCGCTACGCGGCGGACCTGGACCAATCCCAGACGGCCTTGAAGGTGCTGAACGCCGGGCTGGAGGACGAGGTGGGCCGCCGCACCGCCGACCTGACCCGGGCCAACGAGGAGATCCAGCGCTTCGCCTACATCGTCAGCCACGACCTGCGCTCGCCGCTGGTCAACGTCATGGGCTTCACCGCCGAGCTGGAGACCGCCGCCAAGCCGCTGCGCGAGCTGGTGGCGCGGGTGAAGGCCGAGGCGCCCGCCCTGCTCACCCGCCAGGCGACCGAGGCGGTGGAGCTGGACTTGCCGGAATCCATCACCTTCATCCGCAGCTCCACCCAGAAGATGGACCGGCTGATCAACGCCATCCTGCGCCTCTCCCGCGAAGGCCGGCGCAACCTGACGGCCGAGCCGGTGGACATGGCGGCGGTGCTCCAGGGCGTCATCGCCTCGCTGAAGCAGCAGACCGAAGCCCGGGGCGCCTCCATCGCGATCGAGGGTCCGCTGCCGGACCTCGTCAACGACCGCCTGGCCGTTGAGCAGGTGTTCAGCAATGTGGTCGAGAATGCGCTGAAGTACCTCAAGCCCGGCCGCTCCGGCCGCATCGTCATCCGCGGCCGCACCGAAGGCGCAATGCGGCTCTACGAGGTGGAGGACAACGGACGGGGCATAGACGCGAAGGACCACGAACGCGTCTTCGAACTGTTCCGCCGCGCCGGCGCCCAGGACCAGCCCGGGGAGGGGATCGGGCTGGCCCATGTCCGCGCCCTGGTCCACCGGCTGGGCGGGACCATCACCGTGGCGTCCGAGCTTGACCGGGGCGCGACATTCCGCATCTGTCTGCCCGAAGTGCTGGCCAAGGCCTGAGGAGCGTACGTGACCTCTCATTACCCTGTGACCATCGTCATGATCGAGGACGACGAGGGCCACGCCCGCCTGATCGAGCGCAATATCCGCCGGGCGGGCATCTCCAACAACGTGCGCCACTTCTCCGATGGAACGACCGCGCTGGACTACCTGTTCAATGGCTCCGACGGCCCGACGATGAACGGGCCGGCCCTGATCCTGCTCGACCTCAACCTGCCCGACATGAGCGGCACCGACATCCTGGCCAAGATCAAATCCCAGCCCAAGCTGAAGCGCACGCCCGTGGTGGTGCTGACCACCACCGACGACAAGACCGAGATCCAGCGCTGCTACGACCTGGGCGCCAACGTCTATGTCACTAAGCCGGTGGACTACGAGGCTTTCGCCGACGCCATCCGCCAGCTCGGCCTATTCATCTCGGTGATCCAGCTGCCCGAGGTGGAGGCGTGACAGCCGCCCAGGCTGCCCGTGAACGGCCGCGCCTGCTCTATGTCGACGACGACAAGGGCCTGTGCCGACTGATTGCGCGCGGGCTGGACAGGCGCGGCTTTGCGGTGACCACGGCCCACGATGGCCGGAACGGGGTCGAGGTGGCGACCGCGGGCGAGTTCGACGTGATCGCCGTGGACCACTACATGCCCGTCCAGGACGGGCTGGAGACGCTGGCGCAGCTACTGGCCCTGCCCTCCCCGGCGCCGGTGGTCTACGTCACCGGCTCGGACGAGAGCCGTCTGGCGGTGGCTGCGCTAAAGGCCGGGGCCGCCGACTACGTGGTGAAGACCACCGCCGACGACTTCCATGACCTCCTCGCCAGCGCCCTGACCCAGGCCATGAACCAGGTCCGGCTGCGGCGTGAGCGCGACGCGGCCAAGCACGCCCTGGCCGAAGCCAACGTCCGGCTGGAGACGATCGTGGCGCGCCAGGAGGCGCTGCTGCGCGAGGTGAACCACCGGGTCGCCAACTCGCTGCAGCTCATCGCCTCCCTGGTCCACCTGCAGGCCGGCGCCCTGGAGGACGCCGCCGCCCGCGCCGCGCTTCAGGACACCCAGTCCCGCATCGCCGCGGTGATGCAGGTCCATCGCCGCCTCTACACCTCCGACGACGTCGAGAACGTGGACATGGAGGAGTATCTGGGCGGCTTGGTGGCGGAGCTGCAGCAGTCGCTGGCCGCCGGCGGGGCCGGGCGCCCGATCCGGCTGGCGGCCGAGCCGATCAAGCTGAACCCCGACAAGGCGGTGTCGCTGGGCGTGGTGGTGGCGGAGCTGGTCACCAACGCCTTCAAGTACGCCTATCCGGACGGCGGCTCGGGCGAGGTCCGCGTCGCCTTCGCCGCCGCGCCCGCCGACCACCTGCGCCTGACGGTAGAGGACGACGGGCCCGGCCTCGGCGACAAGGTGGTCGCCCGCGGCACCGGCCTAGGCCAGCGTGTCATCGCCGCCATGGCGCGGAGCCTAAACTCGCGGGTGGAGTACGACCCCACCCACCGCGGCGCCCGGGCGGTGCTGGCCTTCCAGGCCTGAAACAGATGTTTCGGTAACTTAGTTTACCTCATCTCGTCCGCTACTGATCATGTCTGCGGGTATCCGGACCTGTTCGCACCTTTTCCCAGACCAATGCGTTCGCGACTCGCCGACTTACTGCAAAGCGGCGCATCAAGGAAAAGAACATGGCCATCAAGTTCGCCGCCACCACGAACGCGATCAATCGCGGCCTCGACAGCGCCAAGCCCGCCGCGGGCGCCCACCTGATCGAGGACTGGGAAACCGCCCTGTCCGACCTGGACGTCCCCGGCGCCAAGGGCGTGCTGCGCGACCTCGCTGCGCTCCGCAAGCAGGTCGAGGCCCCCCACCCCGACGCCGACCGCATCCACGCCCTCCTCCACCGCCTTGGCGAGGCCACCGTCAAGCTCGCCGCCAAGGCCGAGACCAACGGCGACAAGCTGAAGGCGCTGGGCGAGGCCCTGATCGAATCCGGCGAAGCCTCCCACGACGAGGAAGAGGACAAGGCCGCCGCCGCAGCCCCCAAGCGCGCCCGCAAGAAGAGCTGAGACCCAAGGCGGCCCGCGATGAGCGGGCCGCCGATCGGGCGGGACGGCTGGCTTGGCCCAGCGCAGCGCTGGGCCGGAGAGCGGACGTTCGCAACGGAGGAGACGGGTCGTTTTTCCGCATAAAGGTTGCTCCAACAAGCGGACGTAGGCGCCACCGTGCTCGGGCGCGTCAAGGCGACCCGCGTGCCGCGGGCGAGCCTTACAGGCTCGACCCTCGGGAAAAGCCCGAGGGCAGGCTCTTGACCCGCCCTGCGCGCGGCGGCTGACGCGTGGGCGTCGGGACGCGGGGCTTCCCTCGATAGGTTCGACTTGGCCTGCGGCTGCGTCGAACACAGGGCTGGGACTTGGAGGTAGGAACTCCAACCTTTCCGCTCATCCCGGCGAATGCCGGGACCCAGATCATAAGCCGCAGCGGACCACCAATAGCTATGCTACGGCTCGCAAATTCCCAGTCGCGGGAGCCTACAATCTGGGTCCGGCAATCGCCGGGATGAGCGGAGAAGGCAAGCGGAAGGGCTCTTGAAACGGCACCTCGTGTGCTCATCGCCTCAGCCGCAGCGCGCGCACCCCTGATCCAACCCTCCCCTTCGAGGAGGAGGGCTCAAAGCGCAGCGACCAGGACGACGTCCGAAAGCCCCTGCGCTGGCTTCCCCGTCACCTCCTCAAATCATGCGTGAGAGGAGAAAGGTCAGAAGTCCAGGTCGTGGTAATGCGCGGACGGCGGCAGGCCGGGCATGCGGTCGGCCAGCAGGGGGCGGAAGCAGGGGCGGGACTTGATCTTCATGTACCAGGTGCGGACGTGCTTGAACTGGTCCCAGGGCGCCTCGCCGATATAGTCGATCACCGACAGGTGGCCGGCGGCGGCGATGTCGCCGAGGCTCATGCGCCGGCCGGCCAGCCACTCGCGCGCGTCGAGCAGGCCGTCCAGATAGGCCAGGTGGCCGCGGAGCGCCTCGCGCCCCCGCCGGATGCCCGCGAGGTCCGGCGCGCCCAGGCCCAGCAGCCGGCGCTCCATCTTCTCGTAGAGCAGATAGGCGTTGACCTCGTTGTGGAACTTGCGGTCGAACCAGTCCTGCAGCCGCCGCGCCTCCGCCCGTTCGCCCAGGTCGCGCGACATCAGAGGGAAGCCGGTATGGGCCTCCTCCAGGTATTCCAGGATGGCGCGGGCCTCGCAGGCCATCACCCGATGCGGGCCCTGGCCCTCGATCAGCACGGGCGGCAGGCCGGACGGGTTCAGCTCGGCCAAGCCCTCCGGCCGCTCCCAGTAGCGCTCCACCTGCTCGTCGAAGCCCAGCTTCTTCTCGGTCAGCGCCAGGCGCACCTGGCGGGAGAAGGGATCGAGTGGGAAGTGGTGCAGGATGCGGTCGGCGGGCATGGCGGGGTGTAAGCGGCGCGGGGAAGTCCGGTTCCGGACCCTGCCTCCTGGCGTGTTTAAATCCCGTTTACCGATCCGTCGGCTTGGAAGGCCGGATGCGATAGTGTCTTGATTCGCGAGGGATCGCCTCGCCGCGAGTGGACGCATGGGAGCCTTCGACGCCGCCTTCGCCGCCGCCGGAGGGGCCACCAGCCTAGCCCTGGCGGCGACGCTGTGGGCGCTCGCCCAGCGCCGCCAGGCCGCGGCCCGCATCCGTGAGCTCAGCGAGGCGCTCCGCACCTTTGAACGGCGGGAGGAGACGGCGCAGGCCTCCACCGACGTGTTCGACCGGGCCGTGGTGGTGATCGAGCCGCATGGCGCGCGGCTGGCCTCCGGCCGCGACAGCCTGGCCGCCTGCGCCGCAGCGCTCGGCCTCGCGCCGAGTTCGGAGCCTGACACGGTTGTGGACGCCCTGATCCGCTCGCACCCGGAGAACGCCCGCCGGCTGCAGGCCCTGATGGAGACCGGCGAGCCCTGCGACTTCGAGGCCCGGGGCGAGGGCCATCAAAACGGGACGTGGGGCGCGGTAGTGGTGGAGGGACGCACCGCCGGCGCCTTCGCCTGGCTCGGCCTTTCGACGGTGGCGGGCGCCGGCCTGCCGTCCGCGGCGCGGTTCGCCGCCTTCCTCGACGCCCAGCCGGACCCTGCCTGGATCACCGGGCCGTCCGGTCGGCTGGTCTGGGCCAACCAGGCGTGGCTGGGCGCAGCCGAGGCGCAGTCGGTGGAGGACGCCATCGGACGCGGCGTGGTGTTCGACCG
>NZ_CAHJWH010000039.1 GCF_903642205.1 Caulobacter sp. S45
CGGATGGCGCCGAGCGTCGGGCGCGCCTCCACTTCAGCCATGGGCCACGTCCGTACGCGCGCGCTCCAGCTCCTCGGCGGCGCGGCGGAAGGCCGGCAGGCCGAGCGCGACCAGGAGGATGGCCGGAACCGAGACCGCTACCGTCTCGATCGACATGGCGTAGCGCAGCGCCGAGGGATGACCGAACCGATCCACCATCCAGCCGACCGGCGGCGGCCCCAAGAATTGGCCGACCAGGCTGATGACCAGGTAGTAGATGGACGTCGCCTTGCCTCGGATCTGCCCCGGCGCCAGCAGAGTCACGGACACGGGCCCCGCAGTGGTGGCGATCGAGCCGCCGAAGAGGCCGATGAACATGCCCACCAGCGCAATCGGCGCGCTCGGCGCCAGCGGGAAGAGAGCCAGGCCGGGCGCGGCGATGACCAGGCCGCAAAGCAAGGAACGCAGCGTCGCGTCCGACCGGCCCTGCGCCATGCCGCGCCGGCTCAGCCACACGCTCGCCACTGCGCCGAGCGGCCCGGCGGTGAAGAACATCAGCCCCGTCGCCACGCCGACCTGGCCCACGTTCCAGCCCCAGGTGCGCTGGAACAGGGCCACGTTCCAAAAGCTCAGCGCGCCCAGCGTCACCGAGCAGGCGGACGCCACGAACAGCGCGCCGAACGCGCGCCACCTCCGCCGGATGTAGCCCAGGGCCGCGCCCAGGGTGGCGGTAGCCGTGGAGGTCACCTCGGCGCGGGCGGGCTCGCGGATCGTCAGCATCAGGAGCGCGAGCAGCAGGCCCGGCGCGCCCACGACAAGGAACACGCTCTGCCAGGGCCGCATGCCGGCGATGAGCGGCGGGGCGTGCTGGATGGCGTGCACGAGCGGGCCGCCGAACAGGAAGGCCGAGCCGGCACCCACGAAGGAGCCGGCCATGTAGAGGGCGATCGGCTTGGCCCGACGCGCCGGGGGGAAGGCGTCTCCGATCAGCGAGACGGCGCAAGGCGCTACCGCCGCCTCGCCGAAGCCTACGCCCAGGCGGGCGGCGAACAGCGGCAGGAAGCTCCACGCCAGGCTGGCCGCCGCCGTCATGGCGCACCAGACCGCGATACCGAAGGCGAGGATGCCCCGCCGCGAGAGGCGGTCCGCCGCCCAGCCGAACGGCAGGCCCACCGCGACGTAGAAGATGGCGAAGGCCGGCCCGAGCAGCAGCCCCACCTGGAAATCGCTGAGGTGCAGGTCGGCCTTGATGTCCGGGACCAGCAGGCTCGGCAGGAAGCGGTCGACGTAGGAGACGACCTGGACGGCCATCAGCAGGCTGACGAGATACCAGCCGCCTCGCTGCAGGCGGACGGCGCTCGCGACGGGCGGTGCAAAGCTGTCCTCGGCAAGCATCGGCGGCCTGTGATCGTGAGCTTAGCTGACCTTAGGGCGCTCTATGCGGGTGACAAACGAGGAAATTTGGCCCTCAATGTGAATTCGGTTCACATCAGGAGCAGCGTGACGCCCCTTCCCTCCATGCAGACCCTGCGCGCCTTCGACGCCGCCGCCCGCCACGGCAGCTATTCGGTGGCCGCGGCCGAGCTGGGGGTGACCCACGGGGCGGTCAGCCATCGCATCCGCGAGCTGGAGGAGCGGCTGCAGACGCCGCTGTTCCGGCGGTCGAACCGGCGCATGGTCCCCACGCGCGAGGCCGTGGCCCTGCTGTCCCAGGTCCGCCAGGCGCTGGCGACCCTGGACCGGGCCTTCCCCGCGCCGGCGCCGGCGCGCTCGGTGCGGCTCGTGGTCAGCGTGCACCCGTCGCTGGCGGTCCGCTGGCTGGTCCCGCGGCTCGGCCGCTTCACCGCCGCCCACCCGGCCGTGGACCTGGAAGTGCGCTCCACCGCCGACCTGGACGACTTCCTCGACCCCGGGGTCGACCTGGCGCTGCGCTACGGCGCGGGCGGCTGGGCCGACGCGGTGGACGAGCGGCTGAGCGGGGAGGTGCTCTTCCCGGTGTGCGCGCCGGCCTACCGCGACCAGCTCTGCATCCGCGAACCCGCCGACCTCGCCCGCTGCGTGCTGCTGCGCCACGCCTGGCAGCCCTGGTCGCCCTGGCTGCGCGAGGCCCGGCTGAGGCTGGAGGAGCCCCGGCTCGGCCCCACCCTGTCCGACAGCGCCATGATCGTGGAGGCGGCGGCGAGCGGCCAGGGCGTGGCGCTGGCCCGGCGGCTGTTCGTCCAGGGCGACCTGGCCAGCGGGCGGCTGGTGCGGCTGTTCGACGTCGAGGTGGAGGACGCCTACGCCTACCACATCGCCTGGCGGGCGGGATCAAGGCTCGGCGAGGCTTCGCTGGCCTTCGCCGCGTGGCTGCGGGCGGAGCTGGCGCCGGGTTAAGCCGCAACCGCGCCGCGGCTCACTCGGCGGCCAGGGCTGCGCCGCGCTGCTCGCGCAGGGTGACGTTGCGGACGTGGTACTGGAAGCGGTCCGGCCGGTAGTAGCCCAGGCTGAGCTGGACCGGCCGCCCGGAGGCGTCGCGCATGATGCGCTCGATCTTCAGCAGGGGCGCGGAGACGCTCACGTCCAGGGCGGCGGCCATCTGGGGTTCGGCGGCGACCGCGGTGATCCACTGTTCGGCCTCGTGCGGCGCGGCGCCGGCGCGCTCGAGCAGGGCCAGGAAGGTCTTGTGGGCCACGTCCTCCACCGAGAAGCTGGCCGCGATGTCCTTGGGCGTGAAGGTGATCAGATAGGCGAGCGGCTGGCCCTCCAGCAGGCGGCGGCGCACCACGCGGTGCAGGAGGGCGTTGGCGGGCAGCTTCAGCAGGGACCCCGCCGCGGAGTCGCCGGCGCTCACCTCGCCGACCTCCAGCAGCTCGATCTGGGTCACCAGGCCCATCTCCTGCAGGCTCTCGATCAGGTTGTCGAAGGAGCTGCGGACCATGGGGATCGAGGAGCGGGGGGCGACGATCGTGCCGCGCCCGCGGTGGCGGCTGACCAGCTTGTCGGCGGCCAGCTCGTTGAGCGCCCGCTTGACGGTGATGCGGGAGACGGCGAACAGCCGGGTCAGCGTCTGTTCGCCGGGAAGCAGGGTTCCGGGACCGACCTCGTTCTGCTCGATGACGCTGCGCATCACCATGTAGATCTGGTGGTAGAGGGGTGTCGGCTGGCCCTCGTCCAGCATGTCGGGCGACAGCCGCATCTCCCAGAAGTGGGCCGCGGCGGCGTCCGGATCTGCGTCCAGGGCGGCGCTGTCGCTCTTCGCGGTCGTGTCGCGGGCGGTCGGCATTGCAATCAGGACCTGTGGCCGTGACACGGGCCTTGTGACTACACCGGCGCAGCCCCGCGATCGACCGAAAACCACGGCGGGGAGGCGGCGCGCCGGCGCGTCATGGCGGGCCGCGGCCGCCTGCCCTACGCTCAGAACTTGAAGGCGAGGCTGACGTCGAAGGTCCCCGGCTGGTTGAAGTAGTCCAGCCCGAGCAGGTCGGCGGTGCCGTAGTCGACCATCGTACAGTTCTTGCACTCGGCGGTGATCGTCACCGGATACTTCTTGGGCGCGAAGGTCACGCCGAAGTCGATGAGCGTGCGCGGCTTGTCCCGTCCGCCGGCGGGAGTCGGATAGGAGCTGGAGGAGCCTTCGGTATTGGCGGTGTCGAACCACTCGCGTGAGACGTACTGCACCGCGAAATTGGGCGTCACGGTCAGAAGATCGAAGTCGAAGATATAGCTGGCGGTGGTGGAGAGGTCGAGCGCGGGCGTGTAGACCGGCGTCGCCAGCGCGCCGTTCGCGCGCACGATGCCCGAGTCGCAGGTCCCCGCGACCCCGGCCAGACACGACGCCTGCTGGTCGCGGATCAGCGCGCTCTGGTCGAAGTAGGTGGCCCGGATGGTGCTGACGTTCGCGCCGAGCGTCAGCTTGCTGATCGGCTTCCAGGTGATGTTCGTCTCCAGGCCGTAGGCGGCGAGGTTGGCGGCGTTGCTGGTGTCGAAGCTGTTGGTGGCGGGGTTGTCGGAGAGCAGCTGGTAGTTGTTCACGTTCTCGTAGAAGGCGGTGGCGTTCACGCGCAGACGCCGGTCCGGCGTCTGGGAGCGGAAGCCGGTCTCGTAGGACCAGATCGTCTCGGGCGAGAAGTTGTTGTAGTCCGCAGGACTGGCGCCGGTCAGGCCGTTCCAGCCGCCGCCCTGGAACCCCCGGGTGGCGGAGCCGAACACCATCAGGTTGGGATCGATCTGGTACTGCAACGCGATACGCGGGGTGAACTCGTTGGCGTCCAGATGGGTTGGATAGCCTTCCGCCTGCACGTCGGCGGTTGTGTAACCGGGGCCCGCGCCGCTCGGATGCAGCAGGGTCGTCTTGATCTCGTGGGTGAAGCGGCCGCCCAAGGTGAAGGTCAGCTTGGACGTCACTTTCAGGTCGCCCTGCGCGTAGACGGCCTCGGAGATGGTCTGGTTCTTCTCCAGCTGGTCGTTCAGCGGCAGCGCGAGGGCGGGCGCCAGACCGAGCACCTGGCCGTAGTCGTTCGAGTTGGTCTCGAACAGGTAGAAGGCGCCGGCGGTGTAGTTCAGGCGCGAGCCCAGATCGCCGGTCCACTTGATCTCCTGGGAGTACTGCGAGTTCCGCAGCGCCTGGGCCAGTGTGATCTCCCCGGTGGGGTAGGTGTCGCCGGGCTGCAGCGGACCCAGGCTCGCCGCCGGGAAGTCGGCGGCCAGATGCTGGGACAGGCCGCGCACCCCGGTGATCAGGTTCAGCGTGCCGGCGCTGAAGCTCGCCTTGATGTTGGAGGTCAGGCCGAAGCTGTTCACGAACGCGCCTTGACCGAACGTCGACTTCGAGCCGCCGAGGTAGGGCTCGAGTGCGCCGCCCTGGGTGGTGAACCCGGAATAGGAGATACGCTCCTGGCCGCCGTCCGCCGGCTGGTTCAGAAGATTGGCGTTGTTGTTGTGCTCGTAATCGCCCGCGATGTCCCATCTGACGTTGGACAGCGCCGCCGGCAGGAAAGACACCGCCTCGCGCACGCCCCAGTTGTGCATGGTGTCCAGGCTCTGGCCGGTGGTGACGTCATGCACATAGCCGCTGTCGCCCACCGCATAGGCGGAGGTGCGCGTGAGGATCTGGCTGTTGATCGGCAGGTTGACCGATCCGCGGAACGTGTACCCGTCGTAGGAGCCGCCGCCCACCTGGCCGTCGCCCCCGAAGGTCTCGCCGGGCTTCTGCAGGGTGACGACGATGGCGCCCCCGGTGGAGTTGCGGCCGAACAGCGTGCCCTGCGGGCCGTTCAGCACCTGGATCTGGTCGACGCCGAACAGGGCGAAGTTGTTGGCGTTCTGGCGCGAGATATAGATGTCGTCGATGTAGGTGCCGACCTGCGCTTCGAAGGTCGGGAAGGACTGGGTCTGGCCGAGCCCGCGGATGTAGTAGACGTTGGCCGAGCCCTGGCCGACGTTGTTGGCCGCGAACATGTTGGGCACCTCACGGCCGAGGTCGAGCGTGCTTCCGATCTGCTGCGCAGCCAGGGCGTCGCCCGAGAAGCTGGTAACCGAGATCGGCACGTTCTGAAGGTTCTGGCTGCGGCGCTGGGCTGTCACGACCACTTCCTGGAGCGCGGTGGAGCCTGCCGCGCTGGCCTCCGGCGCCGGCGTCTGCGGCGGCGTGTTGGCGGCGGGCGGAGCGGCGATCGTACTTTGCGCCTGTGCGGCCGACGCGGCGGCGAGGATCGCCAGCGAGACACCAAGGCAAGCCGAAGCTCTGACAGTCTTCCTCATGTCGACCCCTCCATGCAGCTGGTCGGCGACCCCATCCACCACCACTCCGCCATGCTATGTTGGTATATCCTTATACCTTTTGCAAACGCTGCCTGCGATGCGCCGCCGCTTTCCCCGGTATGTTATGTCTCGGGCAAATGATCGTCGTTTAGCCCGCTTTTTGCGCGTTTTCGGCCATCTACGGCTCCGTGTGGCTTCGCGTCCGGCGCAGCCAGCCGGGCGATGGCGAAGCCTTCGTCCACGACCTCGGCGTATTTGGCCTGCAGGTCGAAGAGGTTAGCGTCCTGCACGCGTGGGTCCCGGTCGCCGCAGGCCTGGCGGACCAGGAAGGGCGCGAACCCGTTCTGCAGCGCGTCCAGGGCCGAGGCGCGCACGCAGCCCGAGGTGGAGAAGCCGCACAGCACCACGGTGTCGACCTCGAGCGCGCGCAGGGTCGAGGCCAGCGACGTTCCGAAGAAGGCCGAGGCGTACTGCTTGGTAATCACCACCTCTTCGGGCCGCGGCGCGACCCCCTCGCAGAAGGCGCCGTGGGGCGAGCCGGCGTCGAACAGCTTGAGCGCCGGGACCTTGCGGTAGAAGAGGCCGCCGTCCACCCCGCCGGCCTGATAGACAACCCGGGTGTAGATCACCGGCGCGCCGCCCGTGCGCGCCGCCCCGATCAGGCGCAGCGTGCTGGTCAGGGCCGCCTCGACCCCGGCGTACAGAGGGGAGTCGTTGGCGGTGTAGGCCTGCACCACGTCCACCACCAGCAGCGCCGGGCGCCGCCCGAACGCCAGCCGGCCGCCGAAGCCGGCGCGGGCGTAGTCGTCCTCCAGCCCGCTCATACCACCCCGCGCGCCTTCAGTCCGGCCAGGGCGTCGTCGTCCAGGCCCAGGCGGTCCCCGTAGACCTCGCCGTTGTGCTGGCCGACCTCCACTGGCGCGGGCGTGCGCACCCGGCCGGGCGTGACGGAGAGCTTGGGGAAGACGTTTTGCATCTTCACCGTGCCCCAGCGGGGATGCGCCAGCTCGATGATCGACTCGCGCGCGGCGAACTGGGGGTCGGCCAGCATGTCCGGGGCGCGATAGATGCGGCCGGCCGGCACCTGCGCCTCGATCATCAGCGCCTCCAACTCCTCCACACTGAGCGTGCGGGTCCAGTCTGCGATCAGGGCGTCGAGCTCGGCCTGGCGCCTGCCGCGCTGGATGTGGTTGGCGTAGCGGGGGTCGCCCGCCAGCTCCGGCCGGCCCATGGCCGTGCAGAGCCGGCCGAACACCGTGTCCTGGTTGGCGCCGATCAGATACTCCCCGTCGCGGCAGGGATAGACGTTGGAGGGCGCGATGCCCGGCAGGGCGGAGCCGGAGCGTTCGCGGATGTAGCCCATGTGCTGGTAGTCGGGGATCAGGCTCTCCATTACCTGCAGCACGCTCTCGTAGAGCGAGCTGTCCACCACCTGGCCCTGGCCGGTCAGCTCGCGGTGGCGCAGCGCCGCCAGCGCGCCCATGCAGCCGTAGGTGGCCGCCAGCGCGTCGCCGATGGAGACGCCCATGCGCGAGGGCGCGCGGTCCGCGTCGCCCACGATGTAGCGCCAGCCGCCCATGGCCTCGCCGATGCCGCCGAAGCCCGCGCGCTGGGCGTAGGGGCCGGTCTGGCCGTAGCCCGACACCCGCACGATAATCAGGCCGGGGTTGTCCTGGTGCAGGCGCTCGGGCGACAGGCCCCAGCCCTCCAGCGTGCCCGGTCGGAAGTTCTCGATCAGCACGTCGGCGCCCAGGATCAGCCGCCGCGCCAGGTCCTGGCCCTCAGGGACGCGCAGGTTGGCGGTGACCGAGCGCTTGTTGCGCCCCACCACCTCCCACCAGAGTGGATAGTCGCCCCGGCCCCAGTCGCGCATGGGGTCGCCCTTGCCCGGTGGCTCGATCTTGACGACATCTGCGCCCATGTCGCCGAGCAGCTGGCCGCAGAACGGACCGGCGATCAGCTGGCCCATTTCCACTACCTTCAGCCCCTTCAAGGGGCCTGTATTCTCCACCGGCGCGCCCCTGGATGCGTCGGCGGCTTTCCCCTCCTCTTCAGTCATGGGCGCGCTATTCCGCGGCCATGCGCATGGCGCGCGACAGGCTGCGCCAGACCGGCGGGCGCGGGGCGGGCAGGCCGGTCTGCGCCTCGCAGGTCTCGCGCAGGGTCTCCAGCGGCGGGCCGCGGTCGAACACCTCCAGCGCGTTCCTATGGGCACGGAGGTCTGCGCGGAGCGCCGTGGTCGCCGCCGCGTTCACCCGCCCCTCGCCGTCGGCCACCACGCCGTAGGCGCGCGCGCCCTGAACGCTCACCAGGCCGCGCCGGATTTCCAGGCCGACCAGCTCCGCGTCGCGCTCCAGCGGATCGCCCCAGCCGCCGCCGCCCCAGGTGACGTAGTGGAGCAGGTCGCCTGGCTCGACCTGGACGTTGTCGCACTTGGACGGCAGGGCGACGGTCCCGCCGGACGCCTTCTCCAGGTGCTTGTAGGAGCGCATGCCGGGCTTGCCGCCGTTCACGCCCCAGGGCGGGATGAACCAGCGGTCGTCGTGGATGGCGATGGTCCCGGGCTCCAGGAAGCGGTAGCTCATCAAGATGCCGTTGCCGCCGCGGTAGAGCCCCGCGCCCCCGCTGTCGGCCACGCTCTCGTAGCGCTCGATGCGCAGGGGGAAGTAGCGCTCCAGGAACTCGTTGGGTACGTTGGTGAACCCCGGCCACAGCGAATGGCCGTCCGCCCCGTCGCCGAAGGGCCGCCCCGGGATGCCGCCGAAGCCGATCTGGAACAGCTGGAACCACTGGCCCTCGGCGTCGTAGCCGGAGAACATCAGGTGGGGGCTGGAGGAGAAGCCGGCGGCGCAGAGGAACTGCGGGGTCTTCTGGCCGAGCAGCGCGCCCAACACGTCGAAGATGCGCCCCAGCGCATGGGTGCGGCAGGACAGCGCCGCCGGGAACTTCGGCTTGAGCAGGGAGCCGTCGGGGATGCGCACCTCGACCAGGTCGTAGAACCCGTCGTTGAACATGATCTGCGGGTCGAACACCATGACCATGTAGATGCCGAAGAACATCTTGAACATGTTCTCGTTCATGTAGAAGTTAATCGAGCTCTCCGACTGCGGGTCGGTGCCCTCGAAGTCGAGCACCACCCGCTCGCCCTCGCGCCACATGCTGCACTTTATCTTGAAGGGCCCGGCGCCACGGCCGTCGTCGCAGATGTAGTCCTCGAACGAGACGGGCTCCTCGCTGATCGAGGTGGCGATGAGCTGCTTCATAGCGCGGTGATTGCGGGCCAGCAGCTCCTCCAGCGCGGCGTTGAACACCTCCTCGCCGAAGCGGTCGCAGAGCTCCAGCACCCGTCTTCCGCCCACCTTGCAGGCGGCCACGATGGCGTGCAGGTCGGCCTTGTACCATTCGGGCATGCGCGACTGGTGGGCGGCGATCTTGACGATGTCGCCCTGCAGCTCGCCGCGACGGTAGAGCTTCACCGGGGGCATGCGCAGCCCCTCCTCGAACACCGACCCCGCGTCGGTGGGGAGCGAACCCGGCACCTTGCCGCCGATGTCGGTCATGTGGCCGAACATGGCCGACCAGGCGATCAGCCGGCCGCTGCGGTAGATCGGCGCGATACAGAGCTGGTCGGAGTTGTGGCTGATCGCGCCTTCCACCGCATACGGATCGCCGACCAGGATGACGTCGCCCTCCTCGATGTCGCCGTCGAAGCCGCGAAGGAACCCGTCGATGAAGGAGCCGAACTGCCCCACCACCATGCGCCCCTTGCGATCTGCGATCAGCGGGAAGGCGTCGCCCTGCTCGCGGATGCCGGGAGAGAGCGCGGTGCGGAACAGGGTGGCGTCCATCTCCACCCGCGCATTGCGCAGCGCGTTCTCGATGATGTCCAAGGTGACGGGATCGACCGGAGTCGAGGCGAAAGGCCGGTCGTCGGACTGGAGGATGCGGGCGGGCATGGAAGGGTCTCCGGAGCAGCCGCTCAGACGGGGTTGATGAGGATCACGCCGAAGCGGTCGACCACCGCCTCGCAGCCGGGCAGCACCAGGGTGGTGGAGTCCATCTCCACCACGACGGCGGGGCCCGCGATGCGATCGCCGGCCCGCAGCCGGGCGCGGTCGTAGATCACCGCCGGCTGGAAGCCGCCGTCGACCCAGACCTCGTGGTCGCGCAGCTTGGCGGCGGAGGGGTCGCCGTCACCGGCCTCGATCTCCAGGGCGGGGATGTCGAGCACACGCCCGAGCGCCACGGCGCGCAGGTTCACGAACTCATGCTCGGCGTCCATGTTGAAGGTGAACAGCCGCCGGTGCTCGGCATCGAAGGCCTCAGCCAGCCGCGACAGCCCGCCGACCTCGAAGCCCTGCGCCTCGACGGGCATGGACACTTCGAAGGCCTGGCCGTGGTAGCGGACGTCGACCTCGTGCTCCACGCTGATCTGGTCGGGGGCCGCGCCCTCGGTCGCCAGCCGGGCGCGCACCTCCTCGCCCATCTGCGCCAGGAGGCCGGCGACCTCGGCGTCGGAGGTCTGGCTGGTGCGCTTGGAGAGCGAGCGAGCCAGCTCGGTGCGCATGCGGGTGGTGGCGTCGCCGAGCGCGCAGAGCACGCCGGGCGAGACCGGCGACACCGCCGGCCAGGAGCCCATCAGCTTGGCCACCGCAGCGACGTGCAGGGGACCTGCGCCGCCGAAGCCCATCAGGGCGAAGCCGCGCGGATCATAGCCCTGCTGCACCGAGATCATGCGGAGCGCGCCGAACATGTTCTCGTTGACGATGTCCACGATGCCGCGCGCCGCCTCGTAGAGGTCCACCCCCAGCGCGTCGGCCACCGTCTGCACCGCGGCCCGGGCGGCCGCGCGGTCCAGCCGGAAGGCGCCGCCGAGCAGGTTCTCCGGCAGATAGCCCAGCAGCACGTTGGCGTCGGTGACCGTCGCGGCCCTCCCGCCCTTGCCGTAGGCGGCGGGGCCAGGGGCCGCACCCGCAGACTCCGGACCCACCCGCAGCGCGCGGGTCAGCTCGGGCACCTTGGCGATGGAGCCGCCGCCCGCGCCCACCGTCTTCACGTCCAGGGAGGAGGCGCGCACGCTGAGGTGGCCGACCTCGGTAGTGCGGGCCCGCCGCGGCTCGCCGTTCTCGATCAGGGCCACGTCGGTGGAGGTGCCGCCGACGTCGAGCGTCAGGATGTTCTTCAGCCCGGAATTGCGCGCCACCCACAGCGCCCCGGCCACCCCGCCGGCGGGCCCAGACATCAGCAGCGACACCGGGTGCGCCTCAGACGCCTCCGACGACATCAGCCCGCCATCCGAGCGCAGCAGCGAGATGCGGCCCTGCATGTCCAGCGCCCGCAGGCGGCTGCGCAGGTTGCGCACGTAGCGGCTGACCACCGGGCGCACCGCGGCGTTGGCCACCGTGGTCAGGGTGCGCTCGTACTCCTGCATCTCCGGCAGCACCTCGTGGGAAAGCGAGACCGGCGCGTCAGGCAGGACGTCGGCTCCGATCTCCGCCACCCGCCGCTCGTGGGCGCCGTTCAGGTAGCCGTTCATCAGGGCGACGGTGATCGCCTCCACCCCGTTGGCCTTCAGCCTGGCGAGCTGGGCGCGGACGTCGGCCTCGTCGAGCGGGCGCACCTCGCGGCCCTGGGCGTCCATGCGGCCCTTGATCTCGACAGTGTCCTCGAGCTTGGCCAGCGGCTCGGGCTTGGGCCACACGATCCAGGCCGCCAGGCCGCCCGGCACCAACGAGCGGGCGATCTGCATCACCTGGCGGTAGCCCTCGGTGGTCACCAGACCGACCCGCGCGCCCTTGCCCTCCAGCACCGCGTTGGTGGCCACGGTGGTGCCGTGGAGGAAGACCTCCACCGCCGAGGGGCGAGTGTCGGCCTGGCGGCAGATCGCCTCCACGCCCGTCATGATGCCTTCGGAGCTGTCATGGGGCGTGGACGGCGTCTTGTGCCGCCAGAATCGACCCGACTCCTCGTCCAGCAGCAGCAGGTCGGTGAAGGTGCCCCCGACGTCGACGCCCAACCGATAGGCCATGCCTGGACCCTTCCGTCACCCGCGTGACCTCTGTTGTATCCAATCCGTTGATCTATACCTTACAATACGCTGTCAATCAGCCGTTTCGTATACGAGGCACGCATGGCGCCGCAGATCGAGATCGTGGAGGTGTCGCCTCGGGATGGGCTGCAGAACCACCCCACCCTCCTGCCGACCCGCGACAAGGTGCAGCTGGTGCTCAAGGCCGTGGCGGCCGGCGCGCGCCGGATCGAGGCGGTGAGCTTCGTCAACCCCAAGGCCGTGCCCCAGATGGCCGACGCCGAGGCCGTGCTGCAAGGCCTGAAGGACGAAGCCGACTTGCCGGCGCAGGGCGTCAGGCTGATCGGGCTGGTGCTGAACAGGCGCGGCTTCGACCGGGCCGCGGTCGCGGGCGTCGACGAGGTGAACTTCGTGGTGGTGGCCTCGGAGACCTTCAACCAGCGCAACCAGGGCGCCTCCATCGACCAGACCCTGGCCCAGATCGCCGAGGTGGTCCCCCTGGCCGCCCAGGCGGGTCTGGGGATGGGCGTGACGATCGCGGCGGCCTTCGGCTGCCCGTTCGAGGGCGAGGTGGACGAGGCCCAGGTCGGCCGCCTCGCCGCCGAGCTCGCAAGCTTCGGCGTGGCCGAGATCGCCATCGCCGACACCATAGGCGTCGGCGACCCGGCCGCCGTGGTGCGCCGGGTGGGGATCGTGCGGGCGGCGGCGCCTGCGGCGCGGCTTCGCTGCCACTTCCACAACACCCGCAACACGGGCCTGGCCAACGCCTACGCCGCCTGGACGACGGGCGTGGAGGTGCTGGACGCCTCGCTCGGCGGCATAGGCGGCTGTCCCTTCGCCCCTGCCGCCACCGGCAACATCCCCACTGAGGACACCCTCTACATGTTCAGCCGCATGGGCATCGCCACCGGCTATGACCTGCATTACGCCATCGACGCCGCCCGCTGGCTTGGCGAGCGCCTGGGCGAGGCCGCCCTACCCGGCATGCTCGGCAGAGCCGGGGTCTTCCCGCCATCCAGCCCTGGCGAGCGGAGGGGTGCAAAGATCTGTGTCGCCGGACACCTCGAGGACGCCGGCTCCGGTCGGACGCCCTAGCTATGCTGCAAATTGCGCGCCTTGAGTTGCGTTTTCGGTGCGGATAGTGGCGAAATATAACCGGAAGCTCGGCTATCGTCGCAAGGTCCGCCACACGCAGCAGGCTGGACTCCGCTCGCATGCAGCCTATCCAAGCGCATGCACCGAGCAAGGTGACTGGGACGCGTGTGGGCGCCCAACGGCGGCACGCTCAAGCGCAAGGTCCGATATGAAACCCTTGCTGGAGAGTCGTGCGAGCAACGATGTTGAACTTTCTCAGAAATAGGGCTGGCGATCGAGTCTGTTGGAACGGGAAGTTTCTTCCCTACCTCCAAAGACGTCGCCTACACAAACGCCTGCTATAACTCTGCCCAAGGCAGGATTGGCCGACTCCAACCCGACTGGTTTCGGGCTGGAGAAGCGGAGACAGCTGCCATTATCTGCCCCTTCTACTCGGGCCTCCACACCACGCCCTCAAGTGAGGGCCGGCGCTCACATGAGCGCTGCATTCGGGCCGCCCGAACTCTTGCGCGAACTGCTGCCCTGGCGCGAAGTGATCATGCTCTACATCCGCGGGGCGAAAGCCGGTTGGCCGAGGCGGTAGATCGTTCTTCCCCGGCGAAGCTTGCCCTCGACCCTATCAGCGCGCGATCTGCGAATGAGTATGAGAATTGTTCGCAATTTGGCTAAGCCGTGCTATCCGCTTCGCCGCTCGCCCCGATGGAGCAGCGGGCCGAGTTCGTTCGAACAGGGGATAGACGATGGGTTCCAAGGCTGCGCAGCGCCCAGTTGGGACGGGACAGGTTCTGCAGGCGATCGGCGCGCTAGGGCTCTGCGCGAGCGCCGCCGCTCCCGTCTCGGCCCAGGAGGCCGTGACCGACCAGACCGTCACCAACGACCATCCTGACGCCGCCTCGAGCACGTCAGTCAGTCAGGTCGTCGTCACCGGCCTGCGCCCTCTCCTGGGCGATAAGATCCCTCTCACGGTCCAAGATACGCCTCAGTCGGTGAACGTCGTGCCGGAGCAACTGATCAAGGATCAGGCGGTCACCCGATTGGAGGACGCGCTGAAGAACGTTCCTGGCGTCACCCTGAACGCGGGCGAGGGGGCGGCGCGGGGCGACACCATCAACATCCGTGGCTTCTCCGCCTTCAACGACTTCTTCCTCGACGGCATACGCGACGCGGCGATCTACGTGCGCGACCCGTTCAACCTTGAGTCGATCGAGGTGCTGAAAGGCCCGTCGGCGACCTTGTTCGGTCGCGGTTCGACGGGCGGCGCGGTGAACCAGGTCAGCAAGGCCCCGCAGCTCGAAGCCTTCCGCTCGCTGGCGGCCGATGTCGGTACTAACGACGAGTACCGCGGAACGCTGGACATCGACCAGCCGATCGGGCCCGCCGCGGCGCTCAGGCTGAACATCATGGGAGAGTCCTCCGGGGTGGCGGACCGGGACTATGTGAAGAACCACCACTGGGGCGTCGCGCCGGAGGCGTCGTTCGGGATCGGCGAGCCAACCACCCTGACACTCGCCTATCTACATCTTTCGGAAGATGACCGGCCCGACGTCGGCATCCCCTTCGTCGACGGCGCACCCGCTCGGGTCCGTCGAAGCAATGACTACGGCCTGACCTCGGACCACGCGATCTCGACGGTCGACGTCGGCACGGCCCGGATCAAGCACGATTTCAGCTCGAACCTATCGATCGCCGACACGCTGCGCTACGCCACCTACGAGTTCAACTACCGGTTCGACGCACCCAACTTCGGCAGCGTGGCCGACGACGGTCAGGGGGCGCCTGCGCCGGGCGAGCCGCTCAGCGCCATCCTGGTTGGACGGGATTCCCCCAGCAGCTCTGGGGTCCAGACGAACCTGACCGACCAGCTCGACCTGACGGCGAGGCTCGATACGGGCTTCATTCACCACACTTTGGTGACGGGGATCGAGCTCGCCCGCCAGACCAACCATCTCGACAGCTATAACAACCCGTTCGACCGCAACAACAACTGGATACCGGAGACCCCGCTCCTCAATCCCGATCCGACCCAGGTCCATCCTGACGAAGCGGTGACGAAACGGCAGGTCACCGACGCCAACACCGAGGCCGGCTATGTCACCGACACCATGGCGATCGGCCGCTACGTGGACCTGATCGCAGGCGTGCGCGTAGACAGGTTTGCGGCGGACTACACCCAGACCCCGGTGTCCTCCGGGGCGGTCCTCAACCTCTCGCACACCGACGTGGTCGCCAGTCCGCGCGCGGCGCTGGTCGTCAAGCCGACGCGATGGGAGAGCGTCTATTTCTCCTACGGCACCTCGTTCGATCCCTCCGCCGAAGCCCTGACGCTCACCACCAGGACCGCCAACCTTGGTCCAGTGAAAGCGAACACCTATGAGGTGGGCTCCAAGACCAGTCTGTTCGGCGGTGGCCTTCTGGTGACCGGAGCGCTGTTCCACACCGAAGTCGACAACGCTCAGGTCAACGATCCCGAGAACCCCACGCTGACCGTGCTGCAGGGCGCGGAGACAGTGCAAGGTCTGGAGCTTGGCGCGACGGGCCACATCGGGGACAAGTTCAGTGTCGTCGCCGGCTACACCTATCTCGACGGCAAGACGAGCGGGGACGCCGGGACGGCGCCGGTGGTCCGGTATTCGGACGTCCTGATCCCTAACCTGGCGCGCAACGCCGTGAACCTTTGGGCGGAATACAGGATCACCAAGCCCTGGGAGGTCGGCTTTGGCGGCAACTACCTTGACCGCCGCATCGGCAACATCGTGACTCCCGGGACTACGGCGACGTTTGCGCCCAGTTACGTGGTCTGGAACGCCATGACGTCCTACAGGCTTAACGAGCGGCTGAAAGTCCAGCTCAACGCGATCAACCTGTTCGATAAGCTCTACTACGACAACATCTACTACACGTCGGCGTCCGAGAACCACGTCATTCCCGGCGCCGGCCGCACGATCAAGTTCACCGTGCAAGCAAGCTTCTGATGCCGGGCGGCGTCGAAACACGCGTGCATGGCATCAGCGCCAGGCGCGGGCGGCCGTCGAGAACAGCCGGCGGGCCCCGATCCGGTGAACTCGCCCGGGCCGTCGAAGCGGAAGACGAGTACCGCCGCATGTGCGCCCTTCAACGCATGGAGGCGAGCCAACTGCGGCGCGTCCTCGGCGGCGATCCGGCGGAGGCGGCGCCGTGGGTCCGGGCGGCGGCGAGGCTCGGGTTGGCGGAGGGGCAGGTCCGGCTGGGTCAGATGCTGCTGGATGGCCTCGGCGTGACGCGCGACCCGGTGGCGGCCCATAGGTGGTTCCTCAGCGCCGCCCGGAGGGGCTCCCCGACGGCGATGAACATGGCCGGCCGCTGCTTCGAGAACGGTTGGGGCGCGCCGCCCGACCTGTCCGAGGCGGCGCGCTGGTATGCACGCTCGGCGGAGGCGGGGCACGACTGGGGCGAATACAACTACGCCAACATGCTGTTCGACGGCCGCGGCGTGCATCAGGACCTGACACAGGCTTGCCGCTTGTACGCCAGCGCGGCGAGCAAGGGGCACGCCCGGGCGATGAACCTGCTCGCCCGGTGCTACGAGGAGGGATGGGGCGCGCCGCGCAATGCGGTGGAAGCTCTCGGCTGGTATCGCGCGTCCGCCGAAAGCGGCTATTTCCGCGCCCAGTTCAACTACGCCACGGTCATGGCCGCGCTCGACCGTTCCGACGAGGCGCTGGGTTGGGCGGAGCGGGCTTGCCGGTCGGCGACGCCTGACAGCCTCGCCGGGGTGCTCGATCTGCTCGAGGCCCATCTCGACGCCCGGCTGGCGGACCTCGGCCGCCGGCTCAGGCGGGAGCTGGCCCCGGGCCATGCGGCCCCCCGGAAGCCCCCCTCATGATCCTGCACGTGCCCCAGGTGCTGACCCGCGAGCAGGTGCGGATGTGCCGGAGCCTGCTCCAGTCCGCCGCGTGGGTCGACGGGCGCGTGACGGCGGGCGGGCAGTCCGGCCTGGCCAAGCGGAACCTCCAGCTTGCCGAGGACAGCCCCCAGGCTGCGCAGCTCGGCGAGATGGTGTTGGGGGCGCTGGCGAGCCACCCGATCTTCATGTCCGCGGCCTTGCCGTTGAAGGTCTATCCGCCGCTCTTCAACCGTTACGGCGTGGGGATGGCCTTCGGCGACCACATCGACAACGCCATCCGCACCTCGCCCCTCACGGGCGCGCGCTACAGGACCGACCTGTCCGCCACCCTCTTTCTCAGCGGCCCCGACGAATACGAAGGTGGGGAGCTGGTGATCGACGACGGCCCGGAGCCGCGGCGGATCAAGCTCGCCGCCGGCGACATGGTGCTCTATCCGGCGACCACGGTGCATCGGGTGGAGCCGGTCCGTTCGGGCGAGCGCTGGGCGTCCTTTTTCTGGGTAGAGTCGATGGTGGGCGACGAGGTCCAGCGCGCCCTCCTCTATCGGCTGGACCGGGCGATCGCCTCCGTGCGTGGCGATGTGGGGGACACCCATCCGGGAGCCATCGCGCTCACGGGCGCCTACCACAACCTGGTGCGGATGTGGGCGGACCTGTGAGAGCCTGTTCGTGAAGAAGGGGTGACGGCGGGACGCACGGTCTACCGAGAAGCGGGCAGCGCTAAACCTGGATCGCAAATCAAGGTATCTTTAGCAATCCTGGGAAAAATGCGCTGCAAATCAATCGGGAGATCTACCTTGTTGTTTGTTCGAATATTTCATAGCCATGTAGGCCTTTTTATCGCACCAAGCGTGCTGTTCTTCTGCGTCAGCGGCGCTTGCCAGTTATTCAACTTGCATGAGAACCACGGCAGCTATCACGCACCGGCCTTGATCGAGACGCTCGGTAAACTGCACAAGGACCAAGTGCTATCCGAGCCTGACCATGTCCGTGGACCACCCGCCGCGACGGTAGCTTCGGACCGGGATGCCCACGCCGGCCCGCCGGGTCACGGTGACCATGACGATGAAGCGCAGAAAGGGCCGACCTTGGTGCTGAAGTGGTTCTTCGAGGCGATCGCTGCCGGTCTCGCCATCTCCACCCTGTTCGGTCTTTGGATCGGACTCCGCTTCACACGAACTCCGCGTATCTCGTGGGGCCTGCTCATCGCTGGCGTGGTTGTACCGGTCCTGATCATCCTGCTCTGATCAGCTAGATCGGTGGCGCGGATGAGCGCACCACGCGGCGGGCGCGGTAGCTCTCCGCCGAAGAGGACTCTAAAGCTTCGCCCGCAAATGTTGGACGGCGGCTTTCGGGCGGTGCTTCCTACCAGTCCACTTACCGAGTTGGGCGCGCAGCTGTCCGGCTCCTCGCAGGTGCGAGGAGCCATCCTGGTCAGATTCGCGCCGCTAGCTTGAGCCGGCCCAGCGATGGCGTTCGGCCGGCGCTCAGAAGTCGAACTCCAGGCTCGCCTCGTAGGTGCGCGGCATGCCGAGATAGGCGGTGTTGGCGCCGGGGCTGCCCACGATCGCGCCGTCGGCGATGGAAATGTAGTAGTGCTCGTCGGTGACGTTGATCGCCTGGACGCGGGCGGTGGCGTGGTGGCCGAACAGGCCGAGCGAGTAGCGCAGGCCGGGATCGATCGTGACATAGGACGGCGCGAAGGAGCTGTTGGTGTTGGTCGCCGCGCGCCGGTCCTCGTAGTTCACCGTGAAGGTTGCGGCCAAGCCCTGGGCGAAGGCCGGGTGGTAGTCGAACACGAGGTCGCTCTTCAGCGAAGGGACGCCAACGATCAGCCTGCCCTGGGTGGTCGCGTTGCCGGAGTCCAACAGGCGCGCGTCGATATAGGTGGCGCCCCCGAACAGGCTGAGGTCGGGGGTGATCTCGCCCTGGACGAAGGCTTCGACTCCGGTGTTGCGCTGTTCCCCGATGACCTCGAAGGTCTTCAGCGGCGTGGTGGCGAACGGGCGCGTCATGTGGAAGGCGTCGAGCGTCAGCAGCAGGTTGCGCGTCACGGCGTACTTGGCCCCCACCTCGTACAACTCGTCCTTGTAGGGCGCGAGGATCTGGTTGGCGTTGATGACGTTGGTCGGGGCCTGATCGCCCTGCTCCAGGCTGCTGGCGTAGGTGGCGTGGAAGCTGAGCGCCGCCAAGGGCTTATAGATCAGGCTGACGGTGGGGCTGGTCACCCCGTCGCGCTTGTCCTGGCTGGTGAGCGCGCCGCTGGCCGCATAGCTGTGCGAGTGCAGGAACGAGGTGCTGACCACGCCCTGCAGCGCCAGCTGGTCATTGAAGTGCAAGGTGTCGCCGAAGACCAGCGACTGCTCGAACACGCGCGAGGACTGGTAGAGCCCGCCGCTCTGGGGCGTGGGCTGGTTCGGGAGCACGAGCGGATCGGCGAGGTTCAGGGTCTGGCCCTTCCCCGTCAGGGTCACCGCGATCGAGGTCTTGTGGGAGTACTGGCCGTTGATGAAGCCGTTGGTCCCGACCGACACGTCGTTCAGCAAGCCGAAGAGGCGGATGTGGCCGTCCAGGGCGGCGCTGTTGGAGCCAATGGTGAACTGCGGCACTGCAGTGAAGTTCTTGGTGACCGTGTAGTCGCCCTTGTCGTCGGTCAATGTGTTGGTAACGCCGTACAAACCGCGGATGGCGTTCTGGTACAGACCGCCAACCTCGAAGTTCCAGTCGCTGTTGAAGCTATGCTTGATCTTTCCGAGCGCGGTCTCGGTGCTGATCTCGGTTCCGGCGCCAGGCTGGCCGTAGCCGACGCGGCTGGGATCCACGGCCTTGGGCAGCAGTGTGCTCTTGCTCGCGCCGCTGCTGGCGCCATCGTAGACGAAGCTGCCCGGCAGTCCCGTGGCGTCGCTGGAATAGTGGCTGTAGTCGGCCTCCACCACCGTCCGTTCATCGAGATGGTAGTCCACGTCCAAGGTGGCCAGAGTGCGGTCGACGTGGCTGCCCTCCACATAGGCCTCGCCCTGACCATGCAACAGGTTCAGCCGTGCGCCGAGCTTGTCGTCCGGTCCGCCGCGGCCGCCCACGTCGGCCTGCTCGGTGAACACGCCGTTGGAATCGAAGCCCTCCACGTAGCGCAGCAGCGGCGCATCCGTGGGGCGCTTCAGAATGTAGTCGAACACGCCGGCCGGGGTCTCCGGCCCGAACAGGGAGCCGCTCGGCCCATTCAGGACCTGGATGCCGGCCAGGTTCTCGGCCGGCACTTCGGTGGTGCCGATGATGTTCAGTCCGTCCAGCCGCGTGTTGGAGGCGATGCTGCTCTGAAAGCCCCGCGACTGGGGGCGCGAGATCTCGAAGCCTTGCTGGTCGCGGATCTCCACCGAGGGCAGGAAGCGCAGGGTGTCGTTCACGTTGCGGGTCTGCTGGTTGACCACCAGGTCCTCGGGGATGACGGTCACCGACTGGGGCGCGTCCAGGATCGGCTGATCGCCTAACGGACCCAGGGTGGCGATCGGAACGTCGTACTGGGGCGGGGCGGCGTAGCCCTGCGAGTCCAGGCGGCGGCCCGTGACGGTCACCACCGGCGTGCGCGTCGCCGTCGGGGCGTCCTGCGCGGCGGCGATCCCGGCCGAGGCGGCGAGGCCGGCGAGCACGACGGCGGCGATGCAGTCGCCTGTGACGCTTCTGGACATAGGGCTCACGAGGGGCGGAAAGCCCGCATCCGCCGCGTTGTATCCGCCTGTATCTATCGGGCAATGGCCGATGAGACCGAGGTCGCGTTAGCGCCAAGATGTGGCGATGATGAAACATCGCAGGCGCCCGGCTAAGCCGCCCGAGCCGGGGCCGCTCGGCGCGGCGCTCAGGCGGGGTTGCGCGGCCTGGTCTCGAGACGCAGGCCTTCCAGCAGGGCGGTGTTGTCGCCGCTGAGCGCCGCCCGCTCCATGCGCGCCTCCAGGCTGCGGAAGGCCTCCAGGATCGCTTGGCCACGAGCGGTCAGTTCCGCCCCGCCCCTCTTCCCACCGCCCTTGCTGGTCTCGATTAGCCGCTCGTCCCAACAACGGTTCATGCTGTCGACCAGCAGCCAGATGCGGCGGTAGCTCATGCCGAGGTCGCGCCCGGCGGCTGAGATCGATCCGGTGCGGGCGATCGCCTCCAGCACCAGTGCCTTGCCGGGACCCATGGCGGGCTCGGCCCCGCACATGAGCTGGGCCTTCAGCTTGAACGGACCGAGGATCGACAAATGGCTGCCTGCCGGGTGCGCGATGTCCCGACCATAGCCGATCGGGCGGGAAGCGGGAGGACGAGATTGCGCATGATATATATAGACAAATACGTTTGACGGGCGGTTCGGCTTCTGCGGCAGGGCGATACTGAGTTACAAGGTGCGCTGCGGCGCCATGTGGAAGGCGCGCTTCACGAGCGGCTCTGCTGACGTCGAGCTACACCACCTGTTGAGACACGATCCCAGTTCACCCCTCGACCTTGCGCCGGGACAGGGCCGCCAGCCCGGTGCAGGGCGACCAGGTACTGCTCCAGCTGCTCCGCTTCCTTTGGCGGCAGAACCCGCGCGACCCGCTTCCGGCAGAAGTCGGTGATCATGCGCCCGAAGCGTGGATTGCGGTATTTGGTCATCAAGAGCCCGGCGGAACAAAGGGCCGGGTGACCTATGCCGTCGAGGTTACGAGGACCTTTCCAGGAGCGCCGCGCCGCTATGAAAGGTGGCTTGCATAACGGCGCTCTTAACGGCCATATTGAACGCAGCCTTTCACATGGACCTGACACGTTCGCCTTATGCAAACTTCCTCGACACAAGGGACCGGGGATCAGCCGCTCGAAAACCGCGCCGGGAGCTACCAGCGCCAACTCAAGGGCTATCGCGCCTTCATCCCTGCGCCACTGCCTCCTGCGCCGCCGGTGCGCGTCGAAAGCGAGCTGCAGCGCCTCCTCTCACAGGCCGACCTAGCGCTTGGACGCCTGGACGGGTCGATCCAAATCCTGCCCAACCCCGATCTCTTCGTCCTCATGTACGTCCGCAAGGAGGCAGTGCTCTCCAGCCAGATCGAGGGAACGCAGAGTTCGCTCCAGGACCTCCTGGCGGCCGAAGCCCAGCTCTACGCACC
>NZ_CAHJWH010000040.1 GCF_903642205.1 Caulobacter sp. S45
ACCCTGCACCTCCGACAGGAAGTTCACCGGCAGCTGGGAGGAGGAGAGGCTGACGATCACGAACAGCAGCAGGATCGACACGCCATAGGCGAGGTTGCGCCGCCCGAGCAGCTGCAGCTTGATGAGCGGGAGCTCGTGGAACCATTCGTTGACGGCCAAGAGGCTGATGGCCACCACGCTCAGCAGGCCCAGGATGCAGATCAGGGGCGAGTTGAACCAGTCCAGCCGGTCGCCCTGCTGCAGTAAGGTGGTCAGCGAGCCGAAGCCGACGACGATGAGCAGCGCTCCACGCCAGTCGGCCTTGTGGAAGCGCTCGTACTGCGGCGGGTCCTTGGGCATGCCGTACCAGACCAGCGTCGAGCTGATGGCGCAGAACGGGATGACCTGCAGGAAGACGAACCGCCAGTCCAGGCCATCCACCCACAGCGCAGCCACGCCTGTACTGAGCGCCGGGAAGAAGGTGGCCGTGAGCGCATAGGCGGCCAGGCCGAACAGGCGGATCGGCGGTGGCAGGGCGCGGAGCGCCGTCACCATCAGCAGCGGGATGGTCAGGCCGCCGGACAGGCCCTGCAGCAGGCGAAAGCTGTAGAGTATGGCAAGGTTCGAGCTGGTCAGAATGAGCAGCGACGAGGCGAAGCACAGGCCGATGGCGAAGAGGGCGAAGCGGCGCAAGGTGAAGGTCACCGAAAGCCAGGGGGCCATGGACATGCCGATGGCTTCACCCGTGATGTAGAGGCTGGACAGCCACTGAGCCTGATCGTGGCTGAGGCCGAGGCCGCCCTGGATATCGGCGAGCGCGGCGCTGCTGACCAGAGAGTTGAGCTGGGTGGTCATGGTGGCGATCAGGATGCCGGCCAGGGCGATGATGAGCTTGACGTCCATCAGCGGCGCGGTGTCCGGCTGCAGATGCGGGGCGCCATCACGTGTCCATCACCGCCCAACCCGTCGGAAGCGCCGGATCGCGCCCCTCCCTAGCCGCCTGGGTGTCCGAACCGCAACGCAGAATGATCAGACCGGCGCATCTTCTCCATCCCTACGCGGGAAGGAGAACGTGCCTTCAGGCGTCCGTCTCGATCACCATGCCGTCGTAGGCGGGCTCGACGCCGGGCGGCAGGCGTCCGCTCAGTTCGTTATAATCAAGGTCGCTGTGCAGGTTGGTCAGCACGCCGCGGGCGGGCTTCAGCTCAGCGATCCAGGCCAACGCCATTGCCACGTTCGCATGAGTGGGATGCGGGGTGTCGCGCAAGGCGTCCACGATGAACACCTCGACCCCAGCCAGCGCCGCCATGGCCGAGGGCGGCAGCGCCACCACATCGCTGCAATAGCCCACCGGGCCAATGCGATATCCCACAGAGCGGATGGAGCCGTGGTCCTGGTCGAAGTTCAGGATCGGAATGGCGCCCGATGGTCCTTCGATCGACCAGGGCCGGTGGTGCGGCGGCAGCACCCGCGGATCGCAGATGGCCGGATAGCCGCTGCGGGTTTCGAAGATGTAGTCGAACCGCCGCATCAGCGTCTCTGTCGTCGCCGGATCCATGTAGCAGGGCGTGCGCTTGCGGCTGGTCAGGAAGAAGACCCGCAGGTCGTCGATGCCGTGGGCCTGGTCGGCGTGATCGTGGGTATAGAGCACCGCATCCAGCCGTCGCACCTCGGCCGCCGAAGTCTGATACCGCAGGTCCGGCGAGGTATCGATCAGCACGGTGGTCTCCGGCCCATCCGGCTGATCGGCGGTCTTCTGCACCAGCATGGAGCAGCGGGAGCGGCGGTTCTTGGCTTCGGCCGGGTCGCAGCGGCCCCAGACCCCGTCCGCCCTTGGCACCCCGCCGGAAGAGCCGCACCCCAGAATGGTGAAGCGCAGGCGACCGCTCATGGGCGAAGCGCCTTGTCGAACAGGTGGAAGAACGCGTCGGTGGTGCGCGTTTCCGCCTCCACCAGCGACCAGCCGCGGATGTCGGCGAGGCTGGCCAGGACGTGGGGCAGATAGGCGGGCTCGTTCCGCCTTCCGCGCATCGGGACCGGCGCCAGGTAGGGGCAGTCCGTTTCCACGATGATCCGGTCGAAAGGCATGTCGGCGATCACCTTGCGCACATCCTCCGCCGCCTTGAACGTGGCGATACCGGACACCGAGAACCAGGCGCCAAGCGCCGCCGCCCGCCGCGCCAGCTCCGGCCTGCTGGTATAGCAGTGCATCAGCAGCTTGAAGGGTTGCTTGCGATACGCGGCCTCCAGCAACTCGCCCATGTCGGCGTCGGCCTCGCGGGTGTGCACCACCAGGGGCAGGCCGCAGGCCTGGGCGGCGGCGATGTGGGTGGCGAACACGGCGCGCTGTTGCTCGCGTGGGCTGAGGTCGTAATGATAGTCGAGCCCCGTCTCGCCGATTGCTACTACCCGCTCGCCGCGGGCGAGATCTACGAGGGCTTCAGGCTGCAGATCCTGATAGTCCTTCGCTTCGTGCGGATGGACGCCCACCGTGCACCAGATGTCCGGCTCGGCCTCGGCGATGGCTTGGACGGTGGGGAAGTTCGACAGCCGGTCGCAGATGGTCAGCATCCGCGCCACCCCGGCCTGGCGGGCGCGGGCGATGACCTCCGCCCGGTCCTCGGCGAAGGCGGAGGCGTGCAGGTTGACGTGGCTGTCGATCAGCATGGCGCCGGGCCTTCCCGGCGGACGGTGGCGCGCAGCTCGGCCAATAGGCTCCAAAAGGCGTCGGCGCGGTCCAGGTTCAGCGCCTCCACCCGGCCCGGCAGCTCGGCCGTCCGCTCCCAGAGGCTCGCCCATGAGTCGGCTGCGCCGCCGTCGGATGCGCCCAAGGCCGCGATGCGCAGGCGCTCGCCCAGCCGCTCCAGCAACAGGGCGAAGGTCTGCGCTCCTTCCGCGCCCCGGAACCGGTCGGCCAGACGAAGGGCGTCAGCGTCGCGCTGGGGGCCCGCAGTCGCGCTCAACAGCTCGGCCGCGGTGTCGTCTAGCGCGAGGGCCTGCGCGGCGGCGAGCGATAACACCCGCCCCGGCGCGCCGCCTGCCATCTGGGCTAGGCGGGCGGCATGGCTGTGATCGAGCTGCAGCCGCTCCCGGGCGAACTCCGCCAGCGCCGCCTCCGGCCATGGCGCGAAGGCCAGGCGGCGGCAGCGGGAGCGGATTGTCGTGAGCAGTCGCCCCGGAGCATGGCTGACGAGCAGCAGCACGCCGCGCCCGGACGGTTCCTCCAGCGTCTTCAACACCGCATTGGCGGCGTTGACGTTCAGGTCGTCGGCGGCGTCGATGATGGCGATGCGGTAGGGCGACAGCGCCGGGGCCTTCGAGAAGAACTCCGGCAGGCGACGTGCTTCGTCGACGGGAATGGACTTGCGCGCCGCAGCGCCCTCCACGTGCCGCTCCAGCACCATCAGGTCCGGATGCGACTGGGCCGCGACCATGCGGCTCACCGGATCGTCAGACGTCTGGCCGAGCGGCCCTGACGCTGGACTGTGGCGCGCCCCGAGCAGGTGGCGGGCGGCGCGATACGCGAAGCTCGCCTTGCCGATCCCCTGCGGCCCGGTGAACAGCCAGGCGTGGTGCAGACGGCCTTGCATCAGGGCGTCCTCGAAGGCTTGGGCCGGAGCGTCCACCTGGTCCAGGTGGAAGCTGTGGCGGGGATGGCCCGGCCCGGCTTCGGCGGCCATCAGGCCGCCTCCGCCAACAGCCGCCCACTCACCGCCACCCAGACCTGCTCGGCCACCTGCTCCGACGAAGCGGCGGCGTCGATGACGACGCAGCGACGCGGCTCGCTGCGCGCGATCTCCAGGAAGCCCTGCCGCAGGCGCTCATGGAAGGCGCGTCCCTTGCGCTCGAACCGCTCTTCTCCGCCGCCCCGGGCGGCAGCGCGCGCCAGCCCCTCGTCCACCGGCAGGTCGAGGATGAGCGTCAGCTCGGGGCGGCCGTCGCCGAGCACAGCTTGCTCCAGGGCCGTGATGAAGCCCGCCGAGATGCCGCCACCGGCGCCTTGGTAGGCGCGGGTTGAGTCGGCGAACCGATCGGTCAGCACCCAGGCGCCGCGGGCCAGCGCCGGACGGATAAGACGCTCGAGGTGATCCTCGCGGGCGGCGTAGAGGATCAGAGTCTCCGACATGGGCGACCAGCGGTCAATGTCTCCGCACACCAGCAGGTCGCGCAACGCCTCCGCTCCCGGCGAGCCGCCCGGCTCGCGCGTCAAAATCACCTCACCCACAAGGGGCGAAAGGCGATCGGAAAGGCGGCGGATCTGCGTGGTCTTGCCCGCGCCCTCCCCGCCTTCGAAGCTGATGAACCGTCCACGCACCACGCCCTGTTGATCGCCTCACCTGGCCGCGATGGCAAGCTCAGAGCCGCCTACGGCGCGACCACCTTGGCGTCGGGAAAGCCCAGGGCGACGATCTGCGAGCGGCCGGCGGCGGCGTCCGTGGCTTGGCTCCAGCCGCCGGCCACCACGACGCGGTAGAGCACCTCGCCGTTCCGGTCGAGCGGACGGATGCTGGCGGCGCCGGCGGTCGCTAGCCTCCGGGCGGCGCGCTCGGCGTTGCCTCGATCGGAGAAGGCGCCGGCCTGGACGGCGAACCCTCCACTGGACGCCGGTGACGAGGCTGGTGCAGGCGCGCCGTCACGCAGAAGCGGCGCAGGGCTGTAAAAGTCTGTAGACGTCACGGGAGGCGGCGACCCCTCGTCCGGCGTCTGGCTGGCGTCTTCAGCGACCTCCGCCGCAGCGGACGCGCTGGCAAGCGGACGCACCTGGATGTCGTCACGCGCGAGCAAGACGTTGGGAGCAGCCACACGCACGGTCGGCCGCGCCGGCTGTGCATCAGCCCACATGGGCGTGTTTCCGCGGTCAGGCGGACCGGCCGGTCCAAGATAGCGCACCCGCACACGTGCTGTGCCCCGCTGCAGGAAGCCAAGCTGCTCGGCCGCGCCCCGCGACAGGTCCAGGATGCGGCCCGACACAAACGGCCCGCGGTCGTTCAGCCGCACCTTCAGGCTGCGGCCATTGTCCAGATTGGTGACCTCCAGCCAGCTCGGGATCGGCAGGGTGGTGTGGGCCGCCGTCGGGACGCGGATGTCGAAGCGCTCTCCGTCGGCCGTGGTGCGGCTGGGCGACTCATAGCTGTACCAGGAGGCCAGCCCTACCTTGTCATAGCCCGGCTGGTCCGTCGGCGTATACCAGCGCCCGCGCACCTCGTAGGGCCGGTTATAGGCGCGCGGCCGGCCATCGGAGAGCCGCGACACGCTGGTGGGCGGCGGGGCGGTGGCGCAGGCAGCCAGGCTCAGCGCCGCCGAGACGACGGCCAGCGCCGCGCTTACGCGCCCAACCCTCATGCGAACAGGCCGGCTGGCCATCCCGCCTCCACGCACCGCCGTTGGGCCGGTCTATGCGCAGCATGGCGGCAGGATGCTGAAAACAAGGTTAGCGACGCCTCGCCAAGCTCATCTGGAAGGCTGTGCTTGCCCCCTCGCGCCTGAGGCCCACGCCTGCTAAGAGCCGCGCCTCCCGGACGGGTGGCCGAGTGGCTTAAGGCAGCGGTCTTGAAAACCGCCGTGGGTGCAAGCCCACCGTGGGTTCGAATCCCACCCCGTCCGCCAAAAGGCGTCCGTCTGCAAGCAGAGGGCGCACCGGTATACATGCGCTCTTGCTAGATTGCAGAAAAGATAGTTTATCTGCCGTGTATTTCGAGTTCGGTATGGCTTTCAGCGCGGCGTCCCCCCTTTAACCCCAGTTTTGTAAGAAGGCTCGCATGGCCGAGAATCCAGAAGCGGTTGAGCTCACCGCCGACATCGTTTCCGCCTACGTCAGCAACAACAGTGTTGGAGCAACCGAGCTGCCCCAGCTGATCCATCAGGTGCACGCGGCCTTGACGCAGGCGGCCACCGGAGCGCCGGCCGAGGCCGCGGCCTCATTGACGCCTGCCGTGCCAATCAAGAAGTCGGTGACACCGGACTACCTGATCAGCCTTGAAGACGGGCGCAAGTACAAGTCGCTGAAGCGCCACCTGAACACTCGCGGGCTGTCCCCGGAAGACTATCGCACCAAGTGGGGTCTGGCGAAGGACTATCCGATGGTGGCGGCCAACTACTCGGCCCAGCGCTCCAGCTTGGCCAAGACGCTAGGGTTAGGACGGGGCGGCCGGGACGGGGGAGCGGCGACGGACGTGGCGCCTGCGGCGACCGAGGCTCCTGTCGAGGCCGCCCCCGCGGCGCCTGATGCGCCCCCGCCCGCGAAGCGCGGTCGCCGCAAGGCGGCCCCCGCAAGCTGATTTCGATCCTGGCCGCTGAGCTCTGATCTCCGACGAGGCGGTCTTCGGATCAGCAGCGCTTCAGCCCGGTAGCCACCAGGAAGATTTCCGAGCTGTCGGCCCGGCTCGCCTTGGGCTTGACGTGCTTTATGTCCGTGAAGGCGAGCTTGAGCTGCTGAAGCACGTCGCCCGCCGCGCCACCCTGAAAGGTCTTCACGACAAAGCCGCCGCCGGGCTTCAGGTTGGCGACGGCGAAAGCGGCGGCCGCCTCGATCAGGCCGATGATCTTGAGCCGGTCGGTCTCACGGTGGCCGGTGGTATTGTGAGCCATGTCGCTCAGAACGAGATCGGGCGCCCCGCCAAGCGCGGCGAGCAGCTGGTCGCCCACGCCGGCTGCGGTGAAGTCGGCCTGGATCAGGTGGGCGCCTTGGATCGGCTCGATCTCCAGCAGATCCACGCCCGCCACCAACGCCGCGCCCCGCTTCAGCGCGACCTGCACCCAGCCTCCCGGAGCGGCCCCCAGATCCACCACCCTCATTCCAGAGTGGATCAGGTGGAAGCGGTCGTCGATGCCGGTCAGCTTGAACGCGGCGCGGGAGCGCCAGCCCTCGGCATGGGCGCGCTGCACGTAGGGATCGTTCAGCTGGCGCTCCAGCCAGTGCTGGGAGGAGGCCGTATGGCTGCGCGCCGCCTTCAGCCGCTGGCCAACGCTGCGGCCGGAACTCTCCCCGCCGGTGGGCGGCCGCACCATGCGACGGCGCTCGTCATCAGCCATGGGTGAGGTCCGCGAGCCCGGTTTGGACAGACCGGCAAGTGGCGTGGCGATCCTGACGCGCCTGGGCCATGAGCGACAACAGTATGCCCTCGCGCAGCCCTCGGTCTGCGACGCGCACGCGTTCGCAGGGCCAGAGTTCCTGCACGGCCTGGAGAATGGCCGCCCCGGCCAGCACCAAGTCGGCGCGGTCAGGTCCGATGCAGGGCTCCGCCGCCCGAGCGCCGGGCCCCAGCTGCATCAGCCGCCCAGCCGCTGCAGCGCAGTCGCCCTGGCTGAGCCAGAGACCGTCGACGCGGGCGCGATCGTAACGCTTCAATCCGAGGTGAAGCCCCGCCAGGCTGGTGATTGCGCCGGATGTCCCGATCAGGTGGCCGCGGCCTGCCGTGAAGATGGGGCGCAGATGGTCGGCATGTCGGAAGCCGGAGAGGTGGACCTTCATCGCCTCCACCATCTGGCGGAACCAGGCTTCCGTTGCTGGGGGGGTTTCCGGAAAGCGCTCAGCCAGGGTCACGACGCCCATGGGCACGGAAAGCCACGCCCGGATGGGCAGACGGTCGGGCCTGAGCTGGTCGCCATGGCGACGCAAAGCTCCATCTCGCAGGTCCACCCAGGAGAGTTCCGTCGAGCCTCCGCCCACATCCACCACGAGCGCCGCTGCGGTGCTGTGGTCGATCAGGTTGAGGCACCCGACCACCGACAGCTGTGCCTCTTCCTGCGGGGTGATTATCTCAAGCTCCAGGCCGGTATGGCGCCACACCTCGGCGATGAAGGCGGGCCCGTTTTCTGCCTGGCGGCAGGCCTGGGTGGCCACCGCGCGCACTGGAGAAGCCTCCCGACGTGCGATCTTCTCCGAGCAGATGCTGAGAGCGGCCAGCGTGCGCTGCATGGCCGTTTCGTCCAGCCGTCCAGTTTGGGACAGGCCCTGGCCCAGACGTACGATGCGCGAAAATGCCTCGACGATCCTGAACCCCCGCCCTGCGGGCGTGGCGATCAGCAGGCGGCAGTTGTTGGTGCCGAGGTCCAGGGCGGCGTAACAGGGCTGTTCCCGCCTGGATGGTCGGGCGGAGGATCGCTGGCTCGCCGCCGCCTCGGACATCATCTCTCCCGCAGGGCCACCCGGCCCTGCTTGATTGAACACGATTGTAACAAACCTGATCCCAGGCGCGAGCCCCAACTTGGCTCCCAGCCGTTCATCAATCAGTCACCACGTCTATCCGATGCTGGCCGAATGGACGTTCAAAGCGCGAAGTTCAGTCTGGGCCAGGTGGTCAAACACCGTCTCTTCCCCTTTCGCGGCGTCATCTTCGATGTCGATCCGGTGTTCGCCAACACCGACGAATGGTGGCTTTCGATCCCCGAGGGCGTGCGTCCCAGCAAGGACCAGCCCTTCTATCACCTGCTCGCCGAGAATGAGCAGAGCTGCTATGTCGCCTACGTCTCCGAACAGAACCTGCTGCTGGACGACAGCGGCGAACCCGTGGGCCACCCGGGCGCCGCCGAGATGTTCGCGCAGTTCAGCGGCGGCGAGTACCGGTTGAGACATCAGGCGGCCCACTGAGCCCGGGGATTTTTCGCCATGCCGGTCACCATCGCCTTGTGCGCGCATTAGGCTGTCGGGCTTGAAGCCATTGAGCAGGCGTCGAACATGAGCGCGGATGGCTTCAGCGGCGGCCCCCCGCCCGGCGCGGCGGCGGACTGGACAATCGCCCAGGGTTGGAACGGCTATACTACCGAAGAGCACAGCACTTGGCTGACGCTTTATGATCGTCAAATGGCCGTGCTGCCCGGGCGCGCCTGCAACGCCTTCCTGCACGGGCTGGACGCGCTGGACCTGCGGGGCGAGGGCGTGCCGGATTTCACCCGGATCAGCGAGCGGCTGCAGGCGCTGACCGGCTGGTCAGTCGTGGCCGTGCCGGGCCTGATCCCCGACGACGTCTTCTTCGACCATCTGGCGAGCCGGCGGTTTCCGGCCGGCAACTTCATCCGCAAGCCACACGAACTCGACTACCTGAAGGAGCCGGACGTCTTCCACGACGTCTTTGGCCATGTGCCCATGCTGACCGACCCGGTGTTCGCCGACTACATGGCCGCTTACGGCCGCGGCGGCGCGCGGGCCTTGCAGCTCGGCCGGCTGCACAACCTGGCGCGACTCTACTGGTACACGGTGGAGTTCGGGTTGATGCAGTCGGCGGCTGGCCTGCGCATCTATGGCGCGGGCATCGTCTCCTCCCGCACCGAGTCGGTTTTCAGCCTGGAGGATGGCTCCCCCAACCGCATCGCCTTCGATCTGCAGAGGGTGATGCGCACACCTTATCGCATTGACGACTTCCAGCAGACCTACTTCGTCATCCCGTCCATGGATGAGCTTTTGGATGTGACCCAGCATGACTTCGGTGCGCTCTATACGGCGCTGGCCGGCGCCAAGGATATCGCGATCACGGACCTTGCACCCGGCGACCGCGTGATCACCCGTGGCCACCAGGAATACGCCGCCAGCCGCGCCCCAGCCCAGCTGGTCTGAGCGCAGGACCCAATCGCCCGGAGGCCATTTTCCCGGTCAGAGTCTCCCCATCGCAGCGCGAGCGCCTAAGTAGGCTGCGTGGACCAAACCCGATTCGTGAGCACCGTCGGTGCGGACACCGGTTCAGTCGAACCGACGATGGCGCCTCCCGTCGAGCGGCCGAGGGCGCAGGCGCCCGCGACCCGCACCGGCTTCGCCGCCAACGCCGTGCCGCTGGCGGTAGCCAGCGCGCTATTCATGGAGTTCATCGACTCCACCGCCCTGTCGACCGCGTTACCGACCCTGGCGCGAGCCTTCCACACCGATCCGGTCCACCTGAAGCTGGCCCTGACCTCCTATCTGCTGGCGCTCGCGGTGTTCGCCCCCGCCAGCGGATGGGTGGCGGACCGGTTCGGCGCCAAACGGGTGTTCCTGAGCGCCATGGTCGTGTTCCTGGCAGGGTCGGTCTGCTGCGGCCTGTCGCATGGGCTGGGCGAGCTGGTGGCGGCGCGGGTGCTGCAGGGCATGGGCGGGGCGATGATGACACCCGTCGGACGGGTCATCGTGGTGGACGCCGCGCCGCGGGACCGATTCGTGTCGGCCATGTCCTGGTTCACCATGCCCGCACTGGTGGGGCCTCTGCTCGGCCCGCCGCTGGCGGGTCTGGTGCTCGGCGTGGCGAACTGGTCCTGGATCTTCTACATCAACATCCCTGTAGGACTGGTCGGGATGATCGCGGTGGCCCTGCTGGTGCCGGACAGCCGGCGACCGAGCCCGGGCCGGTTCGATGGCTGGGGCTTCGCCTTGGCGGCCTTGGCCATCGTCGCGCTTACGTCGGTCTCGGAGACGGCGGGCACAGGTCTTGCACCCTGGCCGGCGGAGATCGTGGGCGTCCTGGTCGGCGCGGCCGCGCTCGCCGTCTTTATCCGCCATAGTCTGCTGGCTGAACATCCCGTGCTGAACCTGCGCCTTCTCCGCGTGGCGAGTTTCCGAGCCAGCGTGACGGGGGGGACGCTGGTCCGGCTGGGTCTCGGGGCGACGCCGCTGCTCCTCCCGCTGCTGCTGCAGATCGGGCTAGGCTGGTCGCCGGTGAAGGCTGGGCTGATGACCATCTCCCAGGCGGCGGGCGCACTGTTGCTCAAGCCGATCGCGCCGGCGCTGCTGCGACGGGTCGGCTATCGCCCTGTGCTCATCGTGTCGGCGCTGGGCGCCGCCATCTGCGTCTGCCTGCCGGGGCTCTTCCGGGCCGACACGCCCGAGGTGCTGATCGTGCTGCTTCTGGGCGTGTCCGGGTTCCTTCGAAGCGCCCAGTTCACCTCGTCCAACGCCCTCAGCTATGCCGACGTGGAGCGGGGCGAGGTCAGCCAGGCCTCCACACTCGCGACCGTGATCCAGCAAGTGAGCATGAGCCTGGGCGTCAGCATCGGCGGCCTGACCCTCCACCTGGCCCGGGGCTCCGGCACGCTGACACCCGACCGCTTCACGATGCCCTTCCTGGTGATCGGCCTACTGTCGCTACTGGCCGTCCCGATCTATCTTCGCTTGCCTGCAAATGCAGGCGCGGGCATCGGCGGCAGGGCGCCGGCCGCCTAGACGCGGCGGATCCCCAGCACGGCCCTCAAGCCGGGATGATTATCCTCCAGGCGCAGCACGCCCCCGTGCAGCTTGGCGCAGGCGGCGACGATGGCCAGCCCGAGTCCCGAGCCTCCCGTGCTACGCGCGGGGTCAAGGCGGACGAAGCGTTCCTGCACCCGTCCGCGCTGGTCCTCCGGCACGCCGCCGCCCGTGTCGGCCACCACGATGTCGACGGTCTCCTCCCCTTCCTCCACCGACACGCGCACCACCGTGTCGGAGCCCGCATACTGGGAAGCATTGTGCAGCAGATTTCCCACGGCCTGGCGAAGCAGCGGCTCGTGACCATGAGCGATCACCGGGTGCGGCGGGGCGTGGAACACCAGCTTCTGCTCCGCGTCCTCGATGACGGGGGTGAAGAAGTCGGCCAGCTCCTCAACCAGTGCGGCCACGTCGACGCGCACCATCATCTCTCGTGACAGGCCGGTTTCAGCGCGGGCGATGTCGAGCATGGCCGACAAGGTGTTCAGGGTGCGCTCCACCTCGTCATGAGCGACCTCCACCGCGTCCATGCGCTCGTCCTCGGTTGCGCCCTCGTGCATGGCCCGGGCCAGAGCGCCCATGACCCGGGTCAGCGGCGAGCGCAGGTCGTGGGCCAGGCTGTCCGTAACCGTGCGCATGCCGGTCAACAGTTCCTCGATCCGCTCCAGCATGGCATTGAGCGAGACGCCCACTCGTCCGAACGGATCGCGGCCATCCGCCACCGGAGACCGGGCTGACAGGTCTCCAGCTGCAATTCTCTCGGCGGTGTTGGCGATGGCGTCGACCCGCTGCAGGATCAGGAAGTTCATCACCAGCCCGGCCGCCAGCCCGGCCACAGCGACGATGCCCACCGCCGAGGCGAAGCCGTAGAAGATCGATCGTTCGAACTTGCGCAGGTTGGACAGGCTACGCCCCACGACCAGCACCGCTCCGTCCCCTAGCGTCGAGCCGATGACGTGCACCGTGTAGCGGGGATGAACGCCCACCCGGAGCACCCTCCAGTCGGCGTTGCGGAACGCCGGGTTGAAGCTGGTGAGATCGCCGGCCAACGCCTGGCCCTTCGCGTCGAATAGGCCGAAATGCTCGCCGGCGGTCGCGAACAGCGCCCGCCGGGTCACACCGGCGGCGAGGGTGTCCAGCCCCTGCTCCACGTCCACCTGCTCGAGCAGGTCACGCTCGGCCAGCGCCTCCGCCCGCTCCTGGTCAGAGATGATGCCCCCACCGGTGCGATAGACCACGATCAGGGCCGCCGCGCTCGCGGCCACCGCCAGCACCGCCACGAACAGAAGGAAACTCGACGGGGTCAGCCGCCGAAGGCCTGAGGCCTGGCTCACGGACGGGCGCTCACCACATCGGGCTCACGGCTGCTCGGAAAGCCGGTAGCCCACGCCGCGCAGGGTGTGCAGCAGCGGGCGCTCGAATCCGTCGTCCAGCTTCTTGCGGAGTCTCGAGATGTGGGTGTCGATGATGCTGGTATGTGGGTCGAACCGATAGTCCCAGACCTGCTCCAGCAGCATGGTCCGGGTCACCACCCGGTCCTTGTGGCGGAGGAAATATTCCAGCAGCTTGAACTCCCTCGGCAGCACGTCGAGCGCCTTGCCGGCGCGGAACACCTTGCGCGCCAGCAGGTCCATCTCGAGATCTGCGCAACGCAGAACCGTCTCCACCGACCGGCCGGCACGCCTGCGCACCAGGTTCTCGATCCTGGCGTGGAGTTCCGAAAAGCCGAAAGGCTTGGTCAGGTAGTCGTCGCCTCCGGCCCGCAGGCCGACCACGCGCTCGTCCAGCTGGCCCAGCGCCGACAGGATCAGGATGGGGGTCTCCACACTCGCGGCGCGGAGCGCCTTGACCACGGACAGACCGTCCATGCCCGGCAGCATGCGGTCCATCACGATGGCGTCGAAGCTGGAGGAGGAGGCCAGATACAAGCCATCGCGGCCATCGGGCACATGCTCGACGGTGTAGCCGGTCTCACGCAGCCCCTTGGCCACGTAGTCCGCCACCTCCGCGTCGTCCTCGACCACCAGGATACGTCCGCTCACCGGGTCCCCATCACTTTTGGCTAGCGGCCGGGCCGCCCCTTGGCTACGACCTTGTCCGACCCCGCCGACAGTGTCGAGCGGAGTCGGACGGCGCTGGCGGCTCGAGCGTTTGTCGCGAGCGGTTTTCGGGGGCGAACGTTGAGGGGCGGGCACGAACCGGCGTCAGCCTTCTTCATCGGCGCCCCGCGTGTCCCGACCTGACCTCCGATGGCCCAGCTCTTCCGGCCCGGCGCCAACACGATCGCCCGGATCATAATGATCGCCATCGTCGTGCTGCCCTTCGCGGGCTTCGGCCTGGCCTACGCCATGCGCAAGGCGCCCTACTCCACCGATCAGGGCTACACGCTGGATCAGCCGGTTCCGTTCAGCCACAAGCACCATGTAGGCGACCTTGGCATCGACTGCCGCTACTGCCACACGGGCGTGGAGGACAGCCGCTGGGCCGGGCTTCCGCCCACGTCCACCTGCATGACTTGCCACTCCCGGATTTGGACCAACGCCAAGCTCCTGGCGCCTGTGCGTGAGAGCTTCGCCCACAACACGCCCATCCATTGGTCCAAGGTGCACAAGCTGGCGGACTACGTCTACTTCGACCACTCCATCCACGTGGCCAAAGGGGTGCCCTGCTCCGCCTGCCACGGGCCGGTGCACCAGATGGCGCTGATGAACCAGAACGCGCCGCTGACCATGGGGTGGTGTCTGGACTGCCACCGCAATCCCGGCCCGCGGCTCGCACCCAAGGCCGCGGAGTTTAATACCGCCTGGACCCCGGCGGATGCGCCGCTTGGAGCTGCGCGCGCCTACCTGGCTAATCGCCACATCCAGGTCTCTCACCTGACCGACTGCTCGGTCTGCCATCGGTGAGCCGCTTCACCCTCATCGAGGCCACCGGCCGGCCCACAGCGGCGGCCCCGGCGCCTGCACCGCGACGGGCGCTGGACCGGCGTGAGGCGCTGGCCCTGATGACGGCCGGGGTAAGCCTGGCGATGGCCGGGTGCGGGCGCCCGCACGAGGAGATCATCCCCTATGTCGACCAGCCCGAGGGACTGACGCCGGGCATATCGCAGCGCTACGCCACCACCCTGCCGCTGGCGGGCTACGGCCGCGGCGCCATGGTCGTCGCCAACGACGGCCGGCCCACCAAGATCGAGGGCTCGCCCAAGCACCCCTTCAGCCTGGGCTCCACCGACGTGTTCGCCGAAGCGGAGGTGCTGTCCCTCTACGATCCCGCTAGGCTGCAGACGGCGATGGAGGGTTCGCTCCCGTCGTCCTGGAACGGGCTTGACGCCGCGCTGCTCCCCCGCCTCGCCCAGCACAAGCGCCAGGGCGGCCAGGGCCTGACCCTGCTTACCGGCCGCATCACCTCACCGACGGAGCTGCGCCTGATCAAGGCGCTGCAGGCGGCCTACCCGGCGATGAGCTGGCGCCGCTTCGAGCCGGTGGACGACGACAGCGTCCGCGCCGGCGCGATGCGAGCCTTTGGCAGGCCACTGACGGTCCGCCCGCGCCTGCAGGACGCCCAGGTGGTGCTGGCGCTGGACGCCGATCCGCTAGGCCCCGGCCCGGAGCAGATCGCCAACGCCCGGGCCTACGCCGCCCGCAGGAAGCCCGGCGAAGCCGGCTTCTCCCGCTGGTACGTGGCGGAGGGCGGCTGGACCCTCACCGGCGCCAACGCCGACCACCGGCTGGCCCTCCGCCCCGACGCCATCGCCGACGTGGCCCTGGCGCTCGCCGCAGCGCTGGACCACGGCGGCGCGCATCCCCCGCTTACGCCCGAAGCGCAGCGCTTCGTGGCCGCCGCCGCCGCCGACCTGAAGGCCGACGCCGGCCGCGCGGTGGTGCTGGTCGGCCGCAGCCAGCCGCCGGAAGTGCATGCCCTGGTCCACGTGCTAAACGCAGGGCTCAAGGCGCCCGTGGACGCCCACGCCCCCGTGGACCCGCACCCGGACGGCCACATGGCCTCGCTGCAGGCGACCGTGGCGGACCTGCGCGCCGGCCACGTGCAGACCCTTATCGTGTTCGGCGGCGACCCCGCCTACGCCGCGCCCGCTGCACTTCAAGTCGCGGCGGCCATCGCCAAGGCGCCCTTCAGCGTGCACTTCAGCGAGCACGTGAACGACACCTCCGTCGCCTGCCAGTGGGGCGCGCCGCTGTCCCACGCCCTGGAGAGCTGGGGCGATCTCCGCGCCCCGGACGGAACCGCCAGCCTGGTCCAGCCCCTGGTCCGCCCCCTCTACGACACCCGCACCCGCGCCCAGGTGCTCGACGCCCTCGCCGCCGCCGCCGTGCGACCGAGCGCCCGCGATCTTGTTTGCCAGACCTGGGCCACCCAGGATGGGGCGACCGGCGCTCCGCGAGTGACGAATGCGCAATCCTCTCCAGCGGCAGGCGCCAGCCGCGGACCTGGAGCGGGCGCGACGACGGCCACCGTCGGGCTGACCACGCCCCAGAGTGGTCGCGGCGCGTCGGGTCTCGACGAAGGCGACGCAGGGATTGATCTAAACGCTACAGCCTTCGACCGCTTCTGGACGCAGGCGCTCACCGATGGGATCGTGGCGAACACCGCAGCCGCAATCACGGCGGCTCCAGCCGCCAGGGCTTCGGTCTTCCAGCCGCGACCGGCTTCCTCGAGCTTCCTCCTGGCGCTGGCTCCTGACCCGACCCTCTACGACGGCGCCCGGGCCGAGAACGCCTGGCTGCAGGAGTGCCCCAAGCCGCTGACCGCCGAGGTCTGGGGCGCGACCCTGGCCATCTCCCCCGCAGACGCCCGCGCCCACGACCTTACGGACGGCGACAATGTGCGCCTGTCGCGGGGCGGCCAAAGCGTCGTCGCGCCGGTGCGCGTCGCCGCCGGCCAGGCGCGGGGCGTACTCAGCGGCTTCATCGGCGGCGGCCGGCGCCAGGGTGGCCCCATCGGGAGCGAGGTCGGCTGGGACTTCGCCGCAGTCCGCGATGTCGCCAATCCTTGGCTGAGCGCCGTCACCCTCGAACGTGCGCCCGCCCACGGCGAGGCGCCGCACTTCCAGGCCCTGCACAGGCTTGATGGCGACGCCCGCGAGCTGTCGCCGGAGATCACCCTGGCCGCCCTGCCCGGCCTCGCCAGAAGCCCGCTGGAGAAGGCCCCCGAGCCGCCCTCCATGCTCCCCAAAGCGGAAAGCTGGGCGCCCTCCTGGGCCATGGTGATCGATGCGGAGCTGTGCATCGGCTGCAACGCTTGCATCGTCGCCTGCCAATCGGAGAACAACGTGCCGGTCGTTGGCCCGCACGAGGTGGCGCGGGGCCGCGACATGCACTGGCTGCGCATCGACGCCTATGACGTCGGCCAGGCGGACGAGCACCGCCCCGCCTTCCAGCCCGTCCCCTGCATGCAATGCGAGCACGCGCCCTGCGAGCCCGTCTGCCCGGTGGAGGCCTCGATCCACGACCACGAGGGCCTGAACGACCAGGTCTACAACCGCTGCATCGGTACCCGCTTCTGCCAGTCCAACTGCCCCTACAAGGTGCGGCGGTTCAACTACTACGGCTACAGCCACGACCAAGCCTACGGGAACATGGGCGAGGAGTCGGTCAAGGCCCAGCACAACCCCGACGTCACCGTGCGCGCCCGCGGCGTGATGGAGAAGTGCACCTACTGCGTCCAGCGCATCAGCCAAGCGCGCCGCACCGCCGAGAAGGCGGACCGCGAGATCGGCCCCCACGAGGTGGTCACCGCCTGCCAGTCCAGCTGCCCCACCCAGGCAATCAGCTTCGGCGACCTGGAGACGGCGGCGTCGGGTATCGCCGACCTGCGCAAGGAGCCTCGGCACTACGCCCTGCTGGGGGACCTGGGGACGCGCCCGCGAACGACCTATTTGGCGCGGGTGCGTAATATGAACCCGGCGCTCGGAACGGCTGCCGGGGAGATCACCTCGTGAGCATCGCCGCCGGTTGTCGATCCTCCCCTCTCGGGGGAGGAGGACCGCGAAGCGGTGGAGGGGGCTACGCAGCGCTTGCCGGAAGGCCCCCTCAGTCGGCTTCGCCGACAGCTCCCCCACCGGGGGAGCATCCTGGCCTCGGCGCCACAGTTCGCAAGGCGCGGGACCTATGACCCTCGCCGCCCCGCAGCACCGCTGGATCGACGCCTCCGTCGACACCTGCGAGCAGGTCAACGCGCTGATCGCCGAGCCCGTGATCGGCCGCGCCAGCTGGCGCCCCGGCCGCTGGCGCAATTGGTGGGTCGCGCTGGCCTGCGCCGCCCCCTTCGCACTGGCCTTCTTCGTGGGCCTGTACTGGGAGCTGGACCAGGGCGTCGGCGTGTTCGGCAACAACACCACCATCGTGTGGGGCTTCCCCATCGCCAACTACGTCTGGTGGATCGGCATAGGGAACGCCGGCACCCTGATCAGCGCCTTGTTATTGCTCACCCGCCAGCCTTGGCGCGCCTCGATCAACCGCTTCGCCGAGGCGATGACCCTGTTCAGCGTCTCGATCGCCGGCATCTTCCCGATCATCCACCTCGGCCGGCCGATGTTCTTCTACTGGTTGGCCCCCTACCCCAACGTCATGGGGCTGTGGCCGCAGTGGCGGAGCGCGCTCGTCTGGGACTTTTGGGCCATCCTGTCCTACCTGCTGTTCTCGGTGACCTTCTGGTACGTCGGGCTGATCCCCGACCTCGCGACGCTCCGCGACCGCGCCCACCACCCGCTGGTGCGCAAGCTCTACGGCGCCTTCGCACTCGGGTTCCGCGGCTCGGCCTGGCAGTGGTCGCTGCACCAGGGCCTATACAGGACCATGGCCGGCCTGGCCGTGCCGCTGGTCTGCTCGGTGCACTCGATCGTGGGGCTGGACTTCGCAGCCTCCTTGATGCCCGGCTGGCAGGAGAGCCTGTTCCCGCCCTATTTCGTGGTCGGGGCGATGTTCTCAGGCTTCGCCATGGTGATCATCCTGGGAGCGCTGATCCGCCATGCGCTTAACCTGAAGTCGCTGGTCACCGACCGGCACTTCGACGCCATGGCCAAGATCACCGTGGCGGCCGCCTGCATCATGGGCTTCGGCTACGCCACCGAGTGGTTCATGAGCTGGTACAGCGGCGAGCGGGCGGAGCGGAGCTATCTCGCCTATGCGCTCACCGGCCACTACTGGCCGCTCTACGCCCTGATGATGCTGGGCAACGTCTTCCTGCCTCAAATCCTGTGGTTCAAGCGCGCCCGCGCCAGCCTGCCCGCGCTGATCACCGTGGCGGTGGGCGTGCTGATGGGCATGTGGTTCGAGCGCATCCTGATCATCTGGAACACGCTCGGCCACGGCTACCTGCCCACGCTGTGGCGGGTGTTCTGGCCGACGGTGTGGGACTACGCGGTGATGGCCGGGTCAGTCGGCTTCTTCATCACCCTGTTCCTGCTGTTCGTGCGCATCCTGCCCTCCATCTCCATGTTCGAGGTGCGCGAGCTGGCCATGCAGGAGCGCGACGCATGACCCGCGCCCTGCTCGCCGCCTTCACCGGACCGGATCGCCTGCTGAAAGCGGTGGAGATCGAACGCGACGCCGGCGTCCCGGCGCTGGAGGCCTTCACGCCTTATCCCATTGAGGGCCTGTCCCAGGCGCTCGGCCAGGGCGCCACCAACATCCCCTGGTACATGCTGGCGGGCGGACTGGCGGGCGCGGCCGGCATGTACCTGATGGAGTGGTACAGCGCCGTCTTCGCCTACCCCTTCAACCAGGGCGGCCGGCCGACCAACAGCTGGCCGGCCTTCCTGCTGGCGCCGGTGGAGATCGGGGTGCTGGCCGCCGCGATCACCGGCTTCGTGGTCTTCCTGCTCAAGGGGGGCCTGCCGCGCCTGAGCCACCCGCTGTTCGAGCACGCCGCCTTCGAGCGCGCCAGCCAGGACCAGTTCCTGCTGGCCGTGCGCGCGCCGGGGCCGGGAGACGCCGCCGCGCTCGCCCGACAGCGCCTGTTCGACGCCGGCGCGGTGTGGGTGGAAGAGGTGGAGCTGTGAGGCGCCTCCCCCGGTCATCCCGGAAAGCGCGTCAGCGTTTGTCCGAAATCCAGGGCCGGCGCCTCGCACCCTCCGTCCCGGCTCTCCGCTTCGCTGCGGCCGGGATGACAGTCTTCGGACTGGTCGGCTGTGACCTCACCATGACCAAGCAACCCAAGTACGGGCCGCAGGCGGCGGCCGCCCTGTTCGCCAGCGGGACCTCCGCCCAGGCGCCGCCCGAAGGGACCGTCGCGCAAGACACCCAGTCCCTAGCTCAGGCCTCATCCATCCCGCCGCCCGTCACCCTCGCCCTGGTCGAGCGCGGCCACGAGCGGCACGACATCTTCTGCAAGCCCTGCCACGGGGCCAGCGGCGCCGGCGACGGGACCATCGTGGCGCGCGGCTTCCCGCCCCCGCCGCCCTACTGGGACGCCCGGGTGGCCGCCGCCACGCCCGCCCACCTGTTCGACGTGATCACTCATGGCTACGGCGTCATGTACCCCTATGCCGAGCGCATTCCGCCCGCCGATCGCTGGGCCATCGTCGCCTATGTCCGCGCGCTCGAGGTCGCCCACGCGCAGGGCGCGCCGGACGTGCAGCCGCCCGCCGGTTCGCACGGAGGCCGCTGATGAGAGGTGCCCGCCTGATCACGCTAGGCGTGGGCGCGCTGGCCTTCCTGGGCTGGACGGTGATGGCGCTGGCCACGCCGGCGGCGGCGCTGCAGGGCTGGCTGATCGGCTTCGTCTTCGTCTCGTGCCTGTCGCTGGGATCGCTGGCCATCGTGCTGATCCACCGGCTTACAGCCGGCGCTTGGGGGGCGGCCTTCGCGCTCGAGCTGGCGCCGGCCGCCCAGCTCACTCCGCTGCTGCTGGTCTTCGTCCTGCCCGTTCTGTTCGGGCTAGGCCTGATCTATCCCTGGGCGCACACGCCGATGATGGTCGAGCCGGGGGTGCGGCGCCTCTATCTCAACCCGCCGCTGTTCTGGGCGCGCACCCTGATCGCGCTGGGCGGCTGGAGCGCCATCGCTCTGTCGCTGGACCGGATCGAAGGTCCGCGCGGACGGCTCGGCGCAGGCCTCGCCCTGGCCTTCCACGGGCTGGCGGTGAGCGTCGTGGGGGTGGACTGGATGCTGTCCATCCTGCCGAGCTTCACCTCCTCCGATTTCGGCATGGCGCTCGTCGTGCAGCAGCTGATGGCCGGCTTCGCCTTTGCAGCCCTGCAGGCGCGAAAGCCCGCTCCGGACGCGGCCTCAGGCGATGTGGCCGGCCTGCTGCTCGCCACCATCATCGGGCTGACCTACCTGGAGTTCATGAGCTATCTGGTGATCTGGTACGGCGACCGGCCGCCGCTCGACGCCTGGTACATCCCTCGCATCAGCCCCGCCTGGCGCGGCTTCGTCTGGGTGTCGCTGGCCTGCGGGATCGCGGCCTTGACCCTGTTAGCGGTCCGGCGGAGGTTCGGGACGCACCGAGCCCTGGCGTGGGCCGGCGGCGTCAGCCTGGTCGGCCTGCTGAGCTACCAGACCTGGCTGCTCGCGCCGGGCTTGGGCGCGGCCTGCCTGCTCCCCGCCATACTGGCTTTGGTGGCCATGGGCGGGGTGTGGCTCGCCCTTGCCGGCGGCGTTCCGCGCCTGGAGCTCAAGCTGGGAGCCCTTGTCCATGAGCGCTGACGCCCCTGTCCGCGGCAACCCCCACGACAGGCTGGACGTCGAGGACGGGCTGGAGCCGCCGACGATCCGCGCAGGGCTGATGGTGGCGATCGCAGCCGGCGCAATCGTCTTCATCATGGTGTCGATGATCCTGCTGATGGGCTTCCTGCGCTGGCGGCTGGCGAACGGCGGCCCCGATGTCGCCCACGTCTTCCCGACGCCAAGGCTTGAGACCAGCATCGACCCGCGGAACATGCCCTCTACGCCCGAGCCCGGACCGGCTCCCCCCGTCGTGCGCCACCCGCCCATGGAGCCTGAGCAGGACCTGCAGCGCGCCATGCAGGCCGTCGTCGTCAGGGGCGAGCACGCCTACGACCCCGTCGCCGCCAGCGGGAACGTCGCCCAATGAGACCGACGGCGCCCGAGACCGACGACCGCAGACTCCCATCCTCCCCGTTCACAGGACAGCGATCCCCTATCGGCTCCCTTCCCCCTCGATGGCGGAAGAGTCGAGGATGGGGGTGGGTGCACGACGTGTGTGGAAGAGGGCGGGAGGCGCCTCCAGAGCCTTCTGCCTCAGCCGCAACGCGAACGCCCTTCCCCCTGCCCCTTCCCCATCAAGGGGGAGGGATCGCTCTAAATCCATTGAACGCAGACGCTGTTGGTCTCACACAAGCAAGCGTCGCGATGCTGCTGGCGGGCGCTCTGGCCGCCGTCGGAG
>NZ_CAHJWH010000041.1 GCF_903642205.1 Caulobacter sp. S45
TCCGCATGGTCTTCGCGCCGACCTGAGACCGCCCGGACGCGCGAACCTTTGCGACCGCGCCGAAACCCAGTATGCTAAAAGCTTCTTGACGCCCGGCTGACGCCGGGCGTCGCCGTTTTCAGACCTAGGCCTTGCGGACCCTCAGGGGTCCAGGCCAAACGAGAGGGCCCGAGCTCCATGGCCGACATCCTGATGCCCAAGGCCACCGCCGTCTGGCTGGTGGACAACAGCTCGCTGACCTTCGAGCAGGTAGCCGACTTCTGCGGCCTGCACCCGCTGGAAGTCACCGGCATCGCCGACGGCGAGGTGGCTCGCGACATCCGCGGCGCCGACCCCATCGGCAACGGCCAGCTTACCCGCGAAGAACTGGAGAAGGCCGAGAAGAACCCGGCCTACCTCATGGTCGCCCAGAAGAGCCGCCATGCCGAGATGCTGAAGCCGGCCAAGAAGAGCGGCGCGCGATACACCCCCGTCTCGCGCCGCCAGGATCGGCCGGACGCCATCTCCTGGTTCCTCCGCAACCACCCCGAGGTGACCGACGCCCAGATCGCCAGCCTGCTCGGCACCACCAAGTCCACGATAGACTCGGTGCGCACCCGCGCCCACTGGAATTCCTCGGCCATCAAGCCGGTGGACCCGGTCACGCTGGGCCTCGTCGGCCAGCTGGAACTGGACGAGGTGGTGCGCAAAGCCGCCGATAAGAAGGCGCGCGACGATGCGCGGAACGGCGTTGGCGTCGAGGACGGCCCCACGCTGAAGCCGGCGTCAGAGACGGCGGCGTAGGACTTGTCCCTCTCCCGCAAAAGAGAGGGAGTCTGATCAGTTCGGTCGGGGGCTCTTCAGTCCCTCGATCTCTTCCTTCAGCTTGAGCTTCTGCCGCTTCAGCTCATGAACGCGCAGCGAGTCTCCACTGGGACGGCGGTGTTCGTCCTCGATGGCCTTCTCCAGGGACTGGTGACGGGACCCAAGTTCGCGGATGCGCGCTTCGATGGCCATGTGGGACGGCTCCAAGGGTTTGTGACGGATCGATGAGGTCACAACCCCACAGTCCTGTCAGGTCACGTCGGCGTGAGGGCCGGCCGAGCTTTACCGCGGGCGCGCGTCTGCTAAATCCTGCGCCTGAGCGCCTTGCGATCGGGCGCCGGGTCAGAGCTCGAGCATGAACGATGACGGTCTGATCTCAGGCGCCGGCGGTCCACCTGTGCCTGAACCCGTCCTGCGGGCGCGGCTCGCCAGCTTTAAGGTGGAACACCAGGACCTCGACGCGGCGGTGTGCGCGCTGGAGGCCAAGCCGCGCTCGGACCAGATCCAGATCGCCCGGCTGAAGAAGAAGAAGCTACGCCTTCGCGACGAGATCGCCCGGCTGGAAGACCTGCTCCTGCCCGATATCATCGCCTGAGTCCGGTGGGAGTTGCTCAGATAACCTGAAAGTCGGCCTAATACTGAGCCGGATGCTCGGGGCCGCGCCGAAGTGCATCCTGCTTAAGGCATTGGGCTACCCAGGCGCAACGCCCCCTTGCGTACGAACATGGCAGCGTCCGCCTCGGCCACCCACTGCGCCGGCGTCAGGCCGCGCTCGTAGGTCCGCACGCCGGCCGAGATGCGGATCGCGATGGCGCGGCCCTCGAACACCACGGGCGCGCCCTCCAGCTCCGTGGTCAGCGAGGCCGCCTTGGCCATAGCCGCGCCGGCGTCCGCCTGGGCCAGCAGCACGGCGAACTCGTCGCCGCCGAGCCGGGCCACCACGTCGGACTCGCGTACATTGTCCAGCAGGCCCTGGGCGACCGCTTCCAGCATGGCGTCGCCCGCGGCGTGGCCGTACCGGTCGTTCACGGCCTTGAAGCCGTCGAGATCGAGATAGACCAGGGCGGCGGGCGCGCCGTAGCGGGCGCAGAAGGCGGCGGTGCGCTGCAGCTCGCGCAAAAAGGCCCTTCGGTTCAGCACAGGCGTCAGCGGGTCGCGGTCGGCGAGCTGCTCCACCTCCGCCAGCCGCCGCTTCAGCCGCTTGGCCTCGGCCAGCGCCGCGTCGCGCTCGGAAGCGAGGCGGGCGATCTCGGCGCGAAGCTCCTCCTCCGCGCTCATCGCCGCCGCTCCATCGCACCGCCATAGCTCACGATCGGTTGCGGGCGCAAACCGGGCGCCTATACTCCCCCGCCTTCAACCGCCTTGTGGACCAGAGACTTGGACGCGACGGACAGGCCGCCAGCCTATGGCCCTTCATCGGGCGAACCGCCCCGGGTGGCGATCATCATGGGCAGCCGTTCGGACTGGCCGACGCTCCGCCACGCCGCCGAGGCGCTTGAGGCGCTGGGCGTCGCCTGCGCCTGCAGGGTCGTCTCCGCCCACCGCACGCCCGAGCGGCTATACGCCTTCGCCAGGGGCGCGCAGGCTCAGGGCTTCAAGGTGGTGATCGCCGGCGCCGGCGGCGCGGCCCATCTGCCGGGCATGACCGCCTCGATGACCGAACTGCCGGTGATCGGCGTGCCCGTGCGCTCCGACGCCCTGAGCGGCTTGGACTCGCTGCTCTCCATCGTCCAGATGCCGGGCGGCGTGCCCGTGGCGACGATGGCCATCGGCAAGGCTGGTGCAACCAATGCAGGCCTGCTCGCCGCCCAGATCCTGGCGCTCGGAGACTTGGCGTTGGCGACCCGTCTCGCCGCCTACCGGGTCGCGCTGAGCGAGGCGGTGCAGGAAACGGTGGAGGACGCGGACGGCGTCATCAAGGCGACCGACCTCTGAGCCATCCCCCATCCTCCACGCCGCTCCCGCCGGGCGCGGCCATCGGCGTGCTCGGCGGCGGTCAGCTCGGGCGCATGCTGGCGCTCGCCGCCGCCCGGTTGGGCTTCGATACCGTGGTGCTGACGCCTGAGGCCGACTCGCCGGCCGGCCGCGTCGCCGCGCGCACGCTGGTCGCCGAGTACGAGGATGCGGACGCCCTGGCCGAACTCGCCGCCTGCACGGGCGTGGTCACCTTCGAGTTCGAGAACGTCCCCGCCCGCGCCGTGGCCGAGCTCCAGGCCCTGACCGCCCGCGTGGCGCCGGGACCGCTCGCGCTGGCCACCGCCCAGGATCGGGTGACCGAGAAGCGCTTCTTCCAGGCGCAGGGGATCGGCACGGCCGGCTTCTGCCCGGTGGACGGGCCGGCCGACATCGTGGCGCACCTGGAGCGGCTGGGCGCCCCGGCCCTGCTCAAGACCCGGCGCGAGGGCTATGACGGCAAGGGCCAGACCTGGGTCGAGGGAGCCCGTGATGCAGAGGCCGCCTTCGACCGCATCGGCCGCGCGCCGGCGATCCTGGAGGCGCGGGTCGCCTTCCGCCGCGAGCTGTCGGTGATTGCCGCGCGTGGCTGGAGCGGCGAGATCGCCGCCTATCCGCTCACAGAGAACCAGCACGAAGGCGGCGTGCTGCGCCGCTCCATCGCGCCGGCCCAGGCGGACGCGGCCACCCACGCAGCGGCGCTGAAGATCGCCCGTACGACGCTGGAGCGGCTGGACTATGTAGGCGTGGCCGGCATCGAGCTGTTCGAAACGGCCGAGGGCCTGCTGGTCAACGAGTTCGCTCCGCGGGTGCACAATTCCGGCCACTGGACGCTGGACGCCTGCGAAGTCGACCAGTTCGAGCAGCACGTACGCGCCGTCGCCGGCTGGTCGCTCGGCCCCACCACACCCTTCGCAGCGGCGCACATGCACAACCTGCTGGGCGAGGCGGCGGAGGACTGGGCGGCGCTCGCCTCCGACCCTGCCGCGCGGTTATGGCTGTACGGCAAGCGCGAGATCGAGCCGGGGCGCAAGATGGGGCACGTCACCCGGCTCTCGGCGCTTGGCTAATGCGGGCAATAAACGTTCCGCTTACCGCCGCCTCATCCGGAGCCTGTCGCAGGACAAGGCGTCACACCGCGGCGGGTACCTTGTCCTTCGACAGGCTCACGATGAGGTTGGATGGGGACGTGCGGAGCTGATCGACGCTGCCCAACTATGCCGCCTTCTTCTCCATAAACGGATAGTCCGTGTAGCCGTGCGCATCGCCGCCATACCAGGTCGCCTTGTCCTCCTCCGCCAGCGGCGCGCCGGTCTTCATCCGCGCCACCAGGTCGGGATTGGCGATGAAGGGGCGGCCGAAGGCGATCAGGTCGGCGGCCGCGCTCGCCCGGGCCCGCACCGCCAGGTCCAGGTCATAGCCGTTGTTGGCCATGTACAGGCCCTTGAAGGCGCGGCGCAGCAGCTGCAGGTCGAAGCCGCCCGCCACCTCGCGCGGACCCTGGGTCGCCCCCTCCACCACGTGCATGTAGGCGAGGTCGAACCGGTTGATCACCCGCACGGCCTCCTCGAACAGGGGTCTTGGATCGCTGTCGGCGATGTCGTTGGCCGGGCTGATGGGCGAAAAGCGAATGCCCACCCGGTCGGCCGACCAGGCCTTGACGGTGGCCGCCACCGCCTCGGCCAGGAAGCGGGTGCGGTTCTCGATAGAGCCGCCGTAGGCGTCGGTGCGCAGGTTGGTCTTGTCCTTGAGGAACTGGTCGATGAGGTAGCCATTAGCCGCGTGAACCTCCACGCCGTCGAAGCCGGCGCGGCGCGCGCATTTGGTGGCGTGGCGGTACTGGTCGACGACGCCGGCGATCTCGTCCAGTTCCAGGGCGCGCGGCGTCGCCAGGGGCTGGAAGCCCGTGTTGGTGAAGGCCTGGCCCTGCGGCTTCACCGCCGAGGGCGCCACCGGCAGGGCGCCGCCGGGCTGAAGCGAGGAATGGGAGATGCGGCCAACGTGCCAGAGCTGGCAGACGATCTTGCCGCCAGCCTGGTGCACCGCCTCGGTGACCAGCTTCCAGCCCTCCACCTGCTCGTCGGTGTAGATGCCAGGGGTATAGGCGTAGCCTCGGCCTTGGGCTGAGATGTTGGTCGCCTCGCTGACGATCAGGCCCGCTGTGGCGCGCTGGGCGTAGTATTGCGCATTCATCGGCCCCGGCACGCCGGCGTCGCCTTCGGTGCGCGAGCGGGTGAGCGGGGCCATGACGATGCGGTTGGCCAGCTGCAGCGGGCCGAGCTGGACAGGATCGAACAGATCGGTGGTGGAGAGATCGGGCATCAGGTGGTCCTCAGACAAGCGGGGCCTGGAACCGCGTCTGTGGCTGTCCGGTTCCTTGGCCCTCTCTCTGACGGGCTGTGCGCCTGAGCCGGGGCTCGACGTCATGGCCCTGGCCCGGAATGAGGCGAGCCTCTACAGCGCGCCTGAGAACCTGTTCGGCCGTCCAGAGGTTGGATGGGCGGTCTACGCGCCCAAGGTCGCTCAGACCGCGGGGGCGACCCGCAGTGCCGACACGGCCGCCTTCGCCCGGGCGGCGGCGCGCTGGCAGGGCGCGCACGGTCTTCCGGCCACGGGTGAGGTCGATGCGGCGACGTTGACGGCCATGAAGGGTGAGTGGCAGTCGGCGAGGCCCTTCGTGGCGCTGAGAGCCCGCGGCGTCTGCCCGGACGCGCCGCCTGCGGTGGCCCTGGCCACCCTGAGGCCCGAGGAGAGCGACGGAGGCCGCCCGCTCCTGCTCAGGCGCGGCGCGTTGGAGGCCTACCGGCGCATGGTCCGCTTCGGCCGGCGGACCGAGCCGGCTCTGAAGACGCGGCCGGACCTGCTGCGGGTCTTCTCCGCCTATCGCAGTCCGGCCAGGGACGCTGAGCGCTGCGCCGAGGAGCACAACTGCCAGGGCGTGGTGCGCGCGGCCTGCTCGGCCCATCGCACCGGACTGGCCTTGGACCTGGTGCTCGAAACCGCACCGGGTCTCGCTGTGGACAGCTCGGTGGACGCCAATCGGCTGGCGATGGCGCGAAGCTTCGCTTATCGCTGGCTGCTGGCCGACGCAGGACGCTTCGGCTTCGTCAATTACGGCTTCGAGCCATGGCACTGGGAGTGGACGGGCGAGCGGCCCTAGCCGAAGCGGATCAGCAAGGTCACCGGCCTACGGCCTTCGATCGCCATGCCCACCCCGAGGGAGAGCAGCGCGCCTAGGCTCCAGACATAATAGGCGGTGACGAACGTCCATGGGCCGAAGTCAGGGTCGAGGGCGGTCAGCACGTCGGTAAGGACCGCCAGCATTGAGCAGGCGGCCATCCACATCACCCAGGTACGCCTGCAGCTCACCGTCAGGAGTAGCAGCACGACCAGGAAGGCGCCGTCCAGCGCAGTGAGGATGGGCTGGGCGTGGTGGGCGGCGCTGCGGTTCTCGCCGATGGCGGACCCGACCCAGTTCAGGGCGTAGGCCACTGCGGTCACCCGTTCCGGCCACCGGCCCCCAAGCAAGGCCCAGGCGCAGACCAGGACCATCGCCAGCGTGGTGACTTGGGAGAAATGGGTGAGGAACATGGCGACGTGAAGTCCGGGAGGGCCGGGATGCAGCCCTCCCGAAGTCCATGTCCATCAGGCCACGCGGAGGCGCTGCGGCTCTTCCGGGCCGAGCGCCTGGGCGCCTGGCGGCTTGTCGACACCGCCCTGCATCTCGGCCTCGACCCCCATGCGCTTCTGCCAGCGGTCCAAGCGCCGGTGGGCCGCGATGATCCGGTCACGTACGATGGTCATCTCCGGCAGGGCGGCGGCGATCTCGTTCACCGCATCCTGGCCGACCAGGATCGACCAGTTGGCGTCCTGGCGGGTCTGGGTGACGGTGCCGAGCAGGCCTGCCATCCGCCCGAAGGCATCGTCCAGCGCGCGCTCGGTGGAGATCAGGGCTTCGGCCACACGGGTGGCCGCTTCGTTGCGTTCCAAGGTCTGCATCCTCTCAGGCGCCGGGCCGGGTGGGGCCGGGGCGCATCGGGTTGGCGACGCTCGCAGAGACTTGGGCCTGTGAGCCGGCCCGGAACCGATGAAGGGCGGACATCAGGTCGTAGGAGCCGATCAACGCGCCCGCCGCGAGCGCCAGGCCCGCTGCGATGACCACAACCCATCCTAGCCGTCGAGCAGGCTCGGGAGCCCATCCACGGACTGGGGCTGAGCCCCAAGGAGGATTGCCGTATTGATTATCTCCACCAGGAGCTCGTCGGGAGATAAACTCTCCGAGTCCTGCTTCAGCCGCTCCAGCAACCAGCACACCGCTCTCCTCTGCTGCGAGGTCTCGGCCAGGGTCTCCAGGGCGTCCCGGACTTCGGTCCAGGTGAACATCAGCAGGGGCTTGACCATGGATACGCTCGCTTCGACGAGACGATCCGTGCCCGGCCAGGGCGGTCTCGAACATGGGGGCGCGCTCCCCATGGGGATTATCCCCACCCCGGGTGAAGCCTTCCGCCGCAACGGTTCCACCCGAGGCGTGGCTCTCGGCCTCCGCGTCGAGCAGATGCCGCACCGCGGCCGCCCGATCGCCCACCTCAAGCTTGCGCACCGCCTCCTCGATGTGGCGGTCAACCGTCTTCGGTGCGATCTGAAGCTGGCGCCCGATCTCCTTGGAGGTCCAGTGGCGCGCCGCCAGGTCAAGGCACTGCCGCTGTCGCGCGGTCAGACGGTCCAGCAGGAAGGAGGCAGCGGGAGAGGTCATGTAGCCGTCCCTTTGTCGCCGTACGCTCAACGTAAAGCACGACAGATGCAACTCTTCTCGCGAGAGTTGAGTTTCCTTAATCATGCCACAGTTGCGCAATTTCGGGAGGCGGCGCTAGCTCCGGCGTCAAAAAAGCCGCAGGATCATGAGGCTAGCCGTGGTGGCTGGAGGCGGGATCGAACCGCCGACCTGAGGGTTATGAATCCTCCGCTCTAACCATCTGAGCTACCCAGCCGCTGACAGGCTCGTCCAAACAAGGGGCGGCCGGAGCGAGCGGGGGATATACGCAAACCTTCCGTAGGCCTCAAGCGGCTTCGCCGTCAGGCGAAGTCCTAAGCGGCGGCGGCGCCCGGCCGCCGAAACGGGGCTTCAGCCAGGACCGCTCGCCCGCTAAGAAGACGATCCATGACGGTCCTGCACCTGCTGGGCTCGCCCCGACACGGTGGGGCAGAGACCTTCTTCCTGGACCTGCTGGACGCCCTGCAGCGCGACGGATCGCCCCAGGCCGCCGCCATCCACGCCAACCCGGACAGGGAGCGCGCCCTCGCGGCCATGGGGGTGCCGGCCTACGTGCTGCCTTTCCAGCCGCCGTTCGACCTTGTCACCGGCCGGCGCATCAGGCGCCTCGCCAAGCGTCTCGACGCCCGCATCCTGGTGCAGTGGATGAACCGGGCCGGGCGAGTGGTCCCGCGTAGCGGTCCGTGGACCCGGATCGGCCGGCTCGGCGGCTATTACGATCTGAAGTACTATCGCGGGGCGGACTTCCTGGTCGGCAATACGCGTGACATCGTAGACTACATCGTACGTCAGGGCTGGCCCGCCGACCGGGTGAGCTACATCCCCAACTTCGCCGTGCCCAAGGACGATCCGCCCGCCTCCCGCACCGCGGAGACGACGCCGGAGGATGCGCCCCTGCTGTTGTGCATGGGCCGTCTGCACGCCGACAAGGCGCACGATGTCAGCCTGCGCGCTCTGGCCGAGCTGCCCGGCTGCTGGATGTGGATCGCTGGCGCAGGTGAGGACGAGCAAAAGCTGAAAGCCCTGGCCCGGCGGCTGGGCGTGACGGACCGTGTCCGCTTCCTGGGCTGGCGGCTGGACGCCTCGGCCCTTTACCGCGCCGCCGACATCTGCCTGTTCCCCTCCCGCTTCGAGCCGCTTGGCAATACGGTGATCCAGGCCTGGGCGCACCATCTACCCCTGGTGACCGCCGCCAGCGCCGGCCCCGGCGCCCTGGTGCGCGACGGAGAGGACGCCCTGCTTGTCCCCATCGACGACGCTCCGGCCCTAGCTGGCGCCGTCCGGCGGCTGCAGGCCGACCCGGCCCTGGGCGAGCGGCTGGCCGAGGCCGGCGCGGCGCGCATCACCGGCGAGTTCGCCCCTGCTCGGGTGGTCGCCCAGTGGCGCGAGCTGTTCGCCCGTTTCGGGAAGGGCTGAGCTGTGTGCGGCATAGCCGGCCTGCTCGGCGCGGGCGCGGACCGCGGGACAGTCACGCGCATGATCGCCGCGATCGCGCACCGCGGCCCCAACGGCGTCCGGCTGGAGGCTGGGGACGGCTACGCCTTCGGTCACGCGCGCCTGTCCATCATCGACCTGGAGTGCGGCTGGCAGCCCCTGCACGCCGCAGGCCTGGAGGTGATGGGCAACGGCGAAATCTACAACTATCTCGAGCTGAGCGGCGAGAACGGGCTAGCCGAGCGGCTCACGACGGGATCGGACTTCGAGCCGCTCCTGCACCTCTTCGCAGAACGAGGCATGGGAGCGGTCGGCGAGACGGTCCTGCCCGATCTCAGGGGCATGTACGCGCTCTGCCTGCGGAGTCGCGACCACCCCGCCCTGCTCGCCCGCGACCCCTTCGGCATCAAACCGCTGTACGTGCGCCGCACCCGCGGCCCCACGCTCGCTTTCGCCTCCGAGCCTCGCGCGCTTCTGCTGGACAGCCGGCCATCGGTCGCACCGGAGGCGGCGGAAGAACTCCTGGCCCTGAACTACGTGGTCGGACGCCGTTGCATCTTCCAAGGCGTCGAGCGGGTCGCTCCCGGGGAGGTGCTGGACGGGTCCGGCGGAGCCTTCGACCCCGTGGCGCTGCAGCCGGCCATCCATCGGCTTCGCCCGCCCGTCCCGATCGCGGAGGCCCAGGCGCTGCGCCGGCTGGACGCGGTGCTGGAGGACAGCGTGGCCGTGCACCAGCGCTCAGACGTCCCCTACGGCCTGTTCCTGTCAGGTGGCGTGGACAGCGCCGCGATCGCCACCCTGATGGCGCGGCTGAACACCCGCCGGGTGATCGCCTACACCTGCGGCTTCGACGCGCTAGGCGCCTCGGACGAACGGGGGGCGGCCGAGCGGGTGGCGCGCGCGCTCGACTTGGATTGGCGCGAGACCCGCTTCGGGGCCGAGGACTTTTGGCGCATCGCGCCGGAGGTCGCCTGGGCTTTAGACGACCCCACCACCGACTTCGCCACCTTGCCCACCTGGAAGCTTGCCGAGGCCGCCAAGGACAGCCTGACCGTGGTGCTCACCGGCGAAGGGGGCGACGAGCTGTTCGGCGGCTATGGCCGCTACCGCCGGGCGCTGCGTCCCCGCTGGCTCGGCGGCCGCCCGGCCGAGCCGCAGGTGCACGCGCCCTTCCTGAAGGGCGGCGGCGCTGCGGCGCTGCGGCGCTGGCGCGAAGCGACTCGGCCGCGGCGTGCGGACTTGACCCGCCTGCAGCAGGCCCAGGTGGCGGACATGGCGACCTGGCTGCCGGACGACCTGCTGCTCAAGCTCGACCGCTGCCTCATGGCGCACGGGCTGGAAGGCCGTACGCCGTTCCTGGACGCGGAGGTGGCGGCGTTCGCCCTGTTGCTGCCCGACCGACTGAAGGTGCGAGGCCGCCACGGCAAGTGGCTGTTGCGGCGGTGGCTGGCGCTGACCTGCCCGGCCGCCGACGCCTTCGGCCGCAAGAAGGGTTTCACCGTTCCCGTGGAGGCCTGGATCGCGCCGCGCGCCCGCGCACTCGGCCCCCGGGTGGCGGCGGTGGAGGGGGTCAGGGAGCTCTGCATGGCCGGGGCTGTCGAGGCGGCCTTCTGCGACGACGCCCAAAGCGGATCGCGCTGGCCGCTCCTGTTCTACGCGCTGTGGTGGACGATCCACATCGCCGGCGCGAGCCGAGGCGAGGCGGCGGAGGCCATTCTCGGGAGCGCCTGACACCGGGCGGTGTCGGGTGACAGCGCCGGCGCCTCGCCAGGCTGCGGTTCAGCCGCCGCCGAACACTGCCCGGGCCATGGCCTGTCGGACCGGTATCGTCTGGACGCCCGCCGAAGACAGGCGCGCCAGCGTGTAGTCGAGCATGGCCGGCGTGCAGCCGAACGGGCTTGGGCTCTCGCTCACGTCGTGGGTGAAGAAGATCACCCAGCCGGGCGCCGCCGCAGCTTGAACCACCGCCGCATCGATCTCGGCCGGCGCCCAGCGCCGGTGTTCCAGCGGCACGGCGCGGAGCTGGGCGAGATCGATCAGGCCCGCGTTCACACCCGAGCGGATGCCCCGGGCGGTGGCGAAGCGGGCGCCCATCTGCGCCTTAGCGCGAGGCGAGACCTCGCCATAGGGATAGGCGTAGCTGGACATGCCTCGGTCCAGCAAGGGCGCCAGCGCTTCGGCGTTGCGCTCGGCGTCCGCCGCCAGCGCCTTGGATCCCAGGGTGGGCGCCATCTGGTGGGCGTGGCTGTGGGCGCCGACCTCATGTCCGGCGGCGCTGAGCGCTCGCAGGTCGGCGGCGTTGTAATAGTCGAGCCCGTCCTCGGCGATCCCGCAGAACCGGCCGGCTGCGTAGTAGGTGGCGCGCGCGCGGTGGCGGGCGAGGATCGGGCCCCCGACGGTCCATGCGGACCTGGGGAAGTCGTCGAAGGTCATGCTCGCCACCGGGCGGGTGAGCTGGCAGCGGGCCAGCTTCACCGGCAGGTGGCGAGTGATGAAGCTGTTGGCGCGGTGCATCAGGCCCATGGCCGTGCTCCCCTCAGGCCGCGCGGGCGTGCTGGAGGACGTCCAAGCGCACGATGTCGCTCTCGGCGAAGGGACGGCCAAGCGGCCGGCGCCACCCCTCCGCTATGCGCGCAAAGCCCAGATCCTCCAGCAGGCGCACCGCGGCGCCGTTGCGCTCGGTGGCGTCGAAGCGGACGGCGAACTCGGAATGGCCGCGCGCCGCCAGCAGGCCGGCCATGTAGGCGAAGGCGGCGTGCTCCACGCGCTTCCGCTGCACCCGACAGCTCATGAAGAAGGCGACCAGTTCGCCTGCGGCAAGGTCCAGGTCGGCGAAGCCGATCAGGCCGTAGTCGCCCCAGGCGTCGGCGCAGCGTAGCGTCAGCCGGGCGCAGTGCGGGTCCGGCGCGACCAGAGCCTCCACCTCAGGCCGCGTGAACTTGGCGCCAGTGAAGTTCAGCTGGTTGGTGCGCTGGGACAACTCGTACACCCGCGTCAAATCCGCAGCCTCCAGCGCGCGTACGTCCAGCGTCAGGCGCGAGGCGCGGAGAAACGCCAGGTAGTCGCTGCCTGAGGCCTGCACCGCCAACCCCCGGGCGGCCTCCGCCTGATACAGGCTCCGTCGCCGCGCGGCCTCTGGCGTCTCCGGGTGGTCGAACCAGGGATGCTGAGTCAGGGCGGCGACTTCGGTGTGGGCCAGGGTACGCACGCGCGGATGGGCGGCGGCGACCTCCGCCCGCTCGAAGGGCTGGTCGTCGACGAAGACGAAGCTGTCCAGCCCGAGGTCGAGCGCCGCCGCGATCGTCGCCACCGACGCGCTCTTCGGACCCCAGCCCACCTGGGGGTGCAGGAAGTAGCCGTCCAGGCCGAAGCGGCGCAGCGCTGTCAACGCCTCGTTCGCGTCGTTCTTGCTGGCGATGGAGTGCAGCACACCGCGCGCATCCAGCGCCTTCAGGGCGGTGACCGCCTCGGGACGGGGCGTGACGCCCTCGGAGCCGTCTTCAGCCAGGGTGCCGGTCCAGAAGGTCTCGTCAAGGTCCCACACCAGCACCTTGGCCAGAGCAGGAGCCTGGCCATTGCCCGACCCGACTCCAAGCGCCGACGGTCCGACCACTGCGTCGGCCCGGTCATGAAAGGCGACGAAGTCGGCCAGCGCCAGGGTCACGTCGATCCCCTCAGCCTCGCCCACGGGCTCGACCTGCACCAGGAAGGGCTGGTCCAGTCGGATCGCAGCGGCGATCGCCCCAGCCGGAAGAACGTGGCGTCCATAGTCCGGGCCGAGCTGCAGATGCGCCTGCCAGGTCCCGCCCTCTGAAGCGGCGCCCCCATCCGTCCCACGGGCTTCCTGGAGGAAGGTGACGGTAAAGGCGTGGATGCGGCCGTCATTGGACCAGCCTTCCAGCACGAAGGCGTCCACCGCCAGCTCCGCCCGGCCGTGGGGCGCGCGCGCCTTGTTCCGGTTGAGCCGCCAGGTCGCGCTCCGCTTCAGCTGGAACGGGATCGGCGCCGCGGCCAGCCCGCGGGCCAGGCTCGCGTCGCGGCTCTCCCGGCGATCCGCAAGAGCGTAGGGGCGCAGGCGCGCCGTCCCCTGCCCCTCCAGCTTGCCCCACTTGCGGAAACGAATACGCATGAGGCTGTCGCCCGCGTCCTCGATCCCCGCCACGAAGCGACGGCAGTTCAGGTCCGGGCGAGGATCATAGAAGCTGCACGAGGCGTAGCAGACCGGGTAGGCGCACTCCGAACAGTGCTCGCCCCACACGATCTGGCTGCGCCCAGCCAGCGTCCGCCCGTCCAGCCGGTCCGCGATCCTGGATGGTTCGAGCGCGGCGGAGGTGGCGTACTCGCCGGCGACTGTCTCTTTCACGTTCCGCTCCGAGCGCGATCCTGCGATCCTGCCCTGAGCGGGCTTAAGGCCGGGTGTAGGCGCGTTCAGGTTAGAGCCTGGCGCGCCTCCTGCCGCCAGAACAGGATGGAGCCGATGGCCGCAACCGCCGTCAGGGCCGCCGCCGTCTCCAGCCCCACCAGCAGCCGCGATCCGCCTAGCACCGCCCAGCCTGCGCAGATCAGCGCCAGCAGGCTGAGCCCTGCCGCATGCCATAGCGAGAAGCGCAGCGACAGGGCGCGCCCGAACAGCCCGTCGCCGAGCAGTTAGAGCGCCGGTCCACCCAGCAGCACCCAAAGCGTGCCCGCGTCCGCCCGCGCCAGCGGATCATCCAGCACCCGCTCCTCGGCTATGGCCCACACGATCACCCCCTCCACGGTGGCCTCGCCCTCACGCGAACGCTGGAGGTCTGCGCGGCCGCCAGGCGCTTAGAAGGGCTCGATATGGCCGGTGCGCGAGTAGGCCAGGTAGCCGACGCTTGCGCCTGCCCGCAGGCCTAGGCCGGTACGCATGGGCGCCAGCACGATGTCGTTGGCGCTCTGGTAGTTCACCCCGATGCCGGCCACGAAATAGATCGAGCCCTCCACGCCTGGGAAGCGTTGGAAGATCGCCTCCGGGTACTGCAGATTATAGCACAGGGTGAAGACCCGGCTGGCGTTGCCGCCGAAGTCGAACCCCGCCGTCGGGCCCCGCCAGTACACCCGGATCGGCGGCCGGTGCTTCATGTAGAGCAGCCCCTTGCCGTATCGCAGCCCGAAGATGATCGCGCCGGAGCCCTCCTCGCCGGCGATATAGCCTGTGGGCTGGCCCTGGTCGCGGAACACGTGCTCCACCGCACCCCCGACCGTCTCGCTGGTCACCCCGAAGAAGTTGGAGACGTTATGGACGATCTCGTCCTGCTGGTAGGTCTCGGCCCGCGGCCCGGCGGGATACTGCGGTCCCACCTGGCCCACGGGCGCCATGGGCGGGGCGGGGCCGGTGGAGGCGCAGCCGGCGAGCACAGCGCCCGTACCGGTAAGCAGCAGATGGCGGCGGTCGATGGCCATGGCGGGGTCCTGGAGCTGGCGGAGGCGGTCCGCCGGACATCGGCGGCGTTATGGTTAACCGTCGGTGAACGGAGACCTAGACTAGCCGGACGAGATGCAGGCGGCGTCTGGAAGGCGCACGCCGTCCCGGCGAAAGGCGAAGCTCAGTCCGCCTTGGCGCCCTCTTCCGCCGCGACCACCCGCGAGACGGCGTTCACCACCGCCCCGATGCGGATCACGGCCTGGACCACGGTGTTGGCGACGCCGCGCTTGCGCAGCTCCTCCTCGTGGGCGTCCAGGCACATGCCGCAGCCGTTGATGGCCGACACCGCCATGCTCCACAGCTCGAAGTCGACCTTGTCCACGCCGGGATTGGCGATGACGTTCATCCGCAGCTTGGCCGGCAAGGTGGAGTACTCCCGGCTCTTCATGATGTGCAGCGTGCGGTAGTAGACGTTGTTCATGCCCATGATGGCCGCCGCAGCCTTGGCCGCGGTCGCCGCCTCTTCGGACAGGGGACAGCCGTCCATGATCTCGCGGATCACCTTGCCGGTCCCCACCGCGTAGGCGCAGGCGACGAAGGCGCCCCACTTCTGCTGCTCGTTCAGCACCGTCTCGTTCATCAGCGAGGACAGGTTGAGGCTCAGATCCTTGGCGTAGGCGGGCAGCGCGCCCCGCAGGCTGTCAATCGACATGAGGTTTCGGTTCCGGGGGATCAGGATGAAAAAAGGCCGGGAGCCCGAAGGCGCCCGGCCGATCTGTAAGGCTGTGGCGGGTCTTAGGCCGCCAGGGTCTCGCCGCCGACCTGGCGGTTGCAGGGGCACAGCTCGTCGGTCTGCAGCGCGTCGAGCACGCGCAGGGTGTCGGCGGGATTGCGGCCTACGTTCAGGTTGGTGACGTAGACGTGCTGGATGGTGTTGTCGGGGTCGACCACGAAGGTGGCGCGGAAGGCCACGCCCTCCTCCTCGTCCAAGACGCCCAGCTTGCCGGCGAACTTGCCCGACGGATCGGCAAAGGACCACATCGGCAGCTTGTCGAGATCGGGGTGGTTGCGGCGCCAGGCCAGCTTCACGTGCTCGTTGTCCACCGAGCCGCCCATGACGACCGCGTCGCGGTCCTCGAAGTCCTTGGCCAGGCGCGCGAACTCGGCGATCTCGGTCGGGCAGACGAAGGTGAAGTCCTTAGGGTAGAAGAAGATCACCTTCCACTTGCCTTCGAAGGACTCATGGGTGAGCTTCTCGAAGGCCGACTTGCCGTCCTCCTCATGGGCGTTGAAGCCGGGCTTGACGCCCGTGACCTTGAAGTGGGGGAGCTTTTCGCCGACGCCGAGCATGGGGTGATCCTTGGGGAGGAGGGAGGATGTTGCGACGCAGCGCCGCACCGGACCCAGGTAGGACATGCTTTGCTGCGGTGCAAATCGATTGTTTTTTGCAGCAAGCATAGGCTTGGCCTATGTGATGCTCACCATGCTACCCACCCTCCGCCAACTGCAGTACCTGAAGCTGCTGGCCGAGCACGGCTCGTTCAGCCGTGCGGCCGAAGCCGCCTTCGTCACCCAGCCGACGCTTTCCGCCGGCATCCAGGAGCTGGAGCGCAACCTGGGCGCGGCGGTTGTGGACCGGGCGCGCTCCGGCGTCATCCTGACCTCGGTGGGGGAGGAGGCGGTGCGCCGGGCGGAGGACGTACTGACCCGGGTGGAGGACCTTGTCCAGGCGGCCCGGAGCGCCGGCCAGCCCCTGGCGGGCCGTTTCCGACTCGGGGTGATCCCTACCATCGCCCCCTTCCTGCTGCCCAAGGCCCTGCCAGTGTTGCGCCGCCGTTTCCCCAAGCTGCGCCTATACCTGCGCGAGGACATGACGGCCAAGCTGGTGGCGGGGCTCAAGGCTGGCGCGCTGGACGCGGCGCTGATCGCCCTGCCGTACGACACGGCGGGGCTGGAGACGGCGCAGGTGCGTGACGACGAGCTGCTCGCGGCTTCCTCACGGGACCACCGCTTCGCTCATGGGGAGGCTGTGGAGCTCGACGACATGCAGGGCGAGGACGTGATCCTGCTGGAGGACGGCCACTGCCTGCGCGAGCATGCGCTGGCCGCCTGCAGCCTGGAGGCCCCGCGCAACACCCCCGATGGCGGCGGGTTCGCCGCCACCTCGCTGCACACCCTGGTGCAGATGGTGGGCTCGGGGCTGGGCGTCTCGCTGCTGCCGGCCATGGCGGTGGAGGCGGGGCTGGCGGACCAGGCCTCGGTGAGCGTGCGCCACCTGGGCGCCGACGCGCCGCACCGAGAAATCGCGGTCGCCTGGCGCAAGGGCTCCTCGCGGGAGAACGAGGCGCGCCTGCTGGCGGAGGCGCTGAGAGGCGTCTAACCGCTCCCCCAAGGGGGCGGGTAAGTCGGGCTGGAGACAGCCGAGCCCGACCAATTCCACCGGGGTCAGCTCTCCAGCATCACCGCCGACAGCAGCCGGCCGTAGTCGCCCTCGCCGCGGTGGACGGCGCGTCGGTTGGAGAAGAAGGCGTCTTCCTCCGCGCAGGTGTCATGGCCGGTCCAGGCCGCCTTGCTCACGCCGGCCCGCGCCAGACGGTCCAGCACGAAGCCCGGCAGGTCGAATTGGCGCTTGGCCGCCGTCGCGCCGGGCTTGAAGAAGCGTTCGGCCTCCGGCGCGCCGGCCATGAAGGCCTGCAGGAAGTCCTCGCCCACCTCATAGCTCTTCGGCCCGATGCAGGGGCCGACGACAGCGGTGATGCGGGCGGGCTCGGCGCCGAGCTCCACCATCTGCGCCACCGTCGCGGCCACGATCCCGCCGAGCGCGCCCCGCCAGCCGGCATGGGCGGAGGCCACCACCCGCGCCTGCGGGTCGGCAAACAGGATCGGCGCGCAGTCGGCCGACAACGCGCAGCAGACGAGGCCCGGCCTCGCCGTGGCTACGCCGTCCACCTCGTGGCGGCCGTCGCCCCAGGGCGTCTCGGCGATCACCGCGCGGGCGGAATGAACCTGGTGGCAGGCCAGCAGCCGCTCCACCGGCTGGCCGAAGTGGGCGGCGGCGCAGGCGCGGTTCTGCGCCACTGCGGCGGGCTCGTCGCGTGAGCCGCGGCCGACGTTGAGGCTGGCGTAGATGCCCTCCGACACCCCGCCCTGGCGGGTGAAGAAGGCATGGCGCACGCCCGGCAGGCGTTCCAGCAGGGGCGAGGTGACGACGGGAAGCGCTGTGGCGGTCGGGGTCATGGCGTCCCTTCCTGCGGCGTGAAGCCCGGCGGGGCCAGGCCTTGGGTGTGGATCGAGACGACCTTGAACAGCTCGCCCATCTGATCCGGTGCGGTCAGCCGGTGGAGCTGGCGGGCGATCACCTCCGCCTGGTCGGGCCGGCTGCGGGCCAGGGCTGCCGCGCGCGCCTCCACGCCCAGGCGGCGCAGGAAGGCGCGCTGGGAGGCGACGGGGCTGACCGCAGCGCCTTGGACCCTCGCGGCCTCGGCTAGGGCGGGAAAGTCGACGTGGACGGTCAGGTCCGCCACGCCAGCGCTGGCGAGCGGATCGACCCTGGCGTGGCGGGACAGGGCCTGCAGGGTGTCGCCGTAGCCGGTTTCGGCGCGGCCGTAGTCCACCACCAGGGCCGCGCCGCCGTCCTCGGCCACACGCGCGCCGATCTCGGCGGCGAGGGCCGCCTGAGCGGGCGATCGCTCGGCCACGGCGCCCTCGTAAGCGTCGGCCGGCAGATCCTCCGCTGCGCCGGAGGGCGGCGGCGAAAGGCCGAAAGCCAGTTCGCCTGCCGCACCCAGTCCGATCCGACGCTCCGCCCAGCCCCCGGGTGCACGGACGAACTGGCGGGTGGGCAGGCAGTCAAACACTTCGTTGGCCACCAGGATCAGCGGCGCGCCAGGCGGGAGCTCGGCCAGAGTGTCGGCGAAGCGCGGCCGGGCGTAGGCGAGCCGCTCGGCCTGTAGCGCGCGGAGCGGCCGGCTCGGCTCCACCAGCCATAGCTCGGCAGCGCCTAGCAGGCCGGGGACGTGGCGCAGCACGCGCAGCGCGTCGTCCATCAGCGTCCCGTCGCCAGGGCCGAGCTCCACCAGCTGCACGGGTGCGGGGCTCCCCATCTGCCGCCAGACCTCCGCCATCCAGGCGCCGACCAGCTCTCCGAACATCTGCGAGACCAGAGGCGCGGTGATGAAGTCGCCCCGCGGACCGAGGCTCGGGTGGTTGGCGTAGTAGCCATGGCGGAGGTCGTGCAGGCAGGCGGTCATGAACTCCGCCACCGTGAGCGGCCCGTCCATGGCGATGCGGCAGGCCAGCCAGGCCGGCGCGCCGCCGGACCCGTCCGCCGCGGCCGCGCTCAAGGCCGGTCGAGCGGTCCGGCGCCCGCGGCCTCGCTGGCGTCCACAGCCAAGCTCTGCATGGGATCGTGGCCGCCCTCCAGCGTGTCGAGCCCCGTATCCGGCGTCGCGGTCGCGCCAGCCGCCAGGGCGGAGGGTCGGCGCGCATAGGCGATCATGGCCAGGCCGACCAGCACCATGGGCACCGAAAGCATGATCCCCATGGTCAGGCCGAACGGGAAGTGGGGCATGTCGCGGTCGGGCTCGCGCACGTTCTCCAGCGTGATCCGCGCCAGGCCGTAGAAGGTCAGGAACAGCCCCGTCACCATGGCCCGCCTGGGCAGCAGCTTGGCCCCGTGCGTCGCCCAGCGAAGGATGCAGAACAGCACGAGCCCTTCCAGCCCGGCCTCGTAGAGTTGGCTGGGATGGCGCGGTTCGGGGCCGGCGCGCGGGAAGATGATGCCCCAGGGCGCCGTGGTCGGCCGGCCCCACAGCTCTCCGTTGATGAAGTTGGCGATGCGGCCGAAGAACAGGCCGATGGGCACGCAGGGCGCCGTCAGGTCGGCGATCCGCAGCAGGTCGATCCGGTTGGCGCGGGAGAAGAAGTAGAGCGCGATCACCACCCCGATCAGGCCGCCGTGGAAGCTCATGCCCCCGTGCCAGGCCTTGAACACCTCCAGCGGGTCGGTCCAGAGCACGTTGGTGTTGTAGAACAGGATCGAGCCCAGCCGGCCGCCGCCGACGATGCCGATGGCCACCCACAGCACCAGGTCGTCCACCTGTTTCTCGTCGGCGGTAGGCGCCATGCCGCGCCAGATGCGCGAGCTCTTCACCAGCAGCACCGCATAGCGCCAGCCGAGCAGGATGCCCGCCACATAGGCCAGCGCATACCAGCGGATGGCCAGCGGTCCGATCTGGAGCAGCACGGGATTGAAGTGCGGAAAGGGCAAGTTTCTGCTCCCGTCGAGGCCTTAAGGCCTAAGGTCTAGCAAAGCTTCGCGGCGTCGTCCCGCCCGGCCTTAGCGCGCCAGTTCGTACTGGGCGCTGAGGCTGGCGCTCACCGTCAGCTCGCCGGCGGCGATCGGGGTGGTGGCCTGCGCCATCGCCCGCTTGGCGAACACGATCCTGGGCGACCCGGCGTAGCCGCCGCCGTCCGACAAGCTGACCAGCCGCTGCAGGCGATAGCCGGTGGCCTGGGCGTACAGCTCGGCTTTCGCCTGAAGCGCCTTCACCGCGCGCCGCCGCGCCTCGTCCCCGGCGGCTTCGGCATCGGCGAGCTGAAAGCTGATCCCGTTCACCGTATTGGCGCCTGAGGAGACCAGAGCATCCACCACCGCGCCCACCCGCGCCAGGTCGTGCAGGCGAACGCTGACGGTGTTGGACGCCTCATAGCCGGTGAGCCGGCGCGGTCCCCTGCCCTCCGCGTCGGCGTACTGGGCCTGCAGGTTCAGCTGTGCAGTCTGCACGTCCTCGTCAGCCACGCCCTGGCCGCGCAGGGTCGAGACCATCGCCGTCATCCGTCTGCGCGCCTCGGCGAAGGCGGCCGCCGCGGTCGTCCCCTCGGCCTGGACCCCAAAGTCGATGACGGCGAGGTCCGGGCGCACGCGCACCTCTCCGTCGGCCGACAGGTTCAGCGTGGTGGCGGTGAACTCCGCCGTCCCCCGGTCCCCGGCCCAAGCGCCCGCAGGGACCGCCAGGCACAACAGGGCGGCGGCCGTCATCCACGCTTTCATGATCACCCCTCTTACAATCCTTGCCGCGGGTAGCCGTGATTTGCGGCCTAAATCAGAGCTTTCGCGCTGTTCGGCGGCTGCGGGAACGCCGAGCCTCCATGACTGTTGTGCTTGGGATACTTCAAGGATGGCGCGCCCCCTCCGTCGCCGCGCCACAGCTCGTGCAGGAGCCTCACTTGGCCCACAAAACCGTCGGTGAAGTCTTTGTCGAACGCCTCGAGGAATGGGGTGTGAAGACGATCTTCGGCTATCCAGGCGATGGCGTGAACGGAGTGCTGCGCGGGCTGGAGAAGGCTGGCGACAAGTTTGACTTCGTCCAGGTCCGCCACGAGGAGATGGCGGCGTTCATGGCCTCGGCCTATGCCAAGTTCTCCGGCGAGACGGGCGTGTGCCTCTCCACAGGCGGCCCCGGCGCCACCCACATGATCACCGGCCTGTACGACGCCAAGCTGGACCACCAGCCGGTGTTCGCCATCACCGGCCAGGCGGCCCGGTCGGTCCGCGGCGCCCACTACCAGCAGGAGATCAACCTCGATCGCATGTTCGCCGACGTGGCGGAATATGTGCAGGAGGCGGTCACGCCCCAGCAAGTGGCCATGATCGTGGACCGCGGCATGCGCTTCGCCAAGTCGCGCAACGGCGTGGCCATCGCCATCATGCCCAACGACCTGTCCGACAGCCCCTATGAGGAGCCGACGCGCGTCCACGGCTACACCCGCACCGGCCCGGGCTACCAGAAGCCCCACATCGTGCCGAAGGAGGCGGACCTCCGCCGCGCGGCGGAGGTGCTGAACGCCGGTAAGAAGGTGGCCATCCTGGTCGGCGCCGGTGCGCTGCACGCCACCGACGAGGTCATCGCCATCGCCGACAAGCTGAAGGC
>NZ_CAHJWH010000042.1 GCF_903642205.1 Caulobacter sp. S45
CACTCGTAGCTCAGCTGGATAGAGCGCTGCCCTCCGAAGGCAGAGGTCACAGGTTCGAATCCTGTCGAGTGCGCCAGACTTTACAATAGGTTAGAGGGTTGCGACGGCTTGACGCCGAAGCGCAATCCAGCACCCATACAGCACCAACATTTGGGAAGCGGCTCGCCTCGCGGCCTATTGAGGAATCTTCGGGGGTAGGGGTCTAAAATCCTGCGGTACTGGTTTCGACACATATCGCAATGAGCGGGCTGCGAAGCCTGGCCTAGCTCAGCAGCGCCAGGCTCGTTGAACGGGCCGGCCGAGGCGTAGAACATCCGCGCTCGCCACTACGATGTGGCTGCTACGCCATGGCTACGCGTCACCCGCGTCAGTTGCGGTGAGCAGAAAATTCTGGCGTGATCCTCATGGATACGGGGGAGTGGGGCTTGGCTGGGATCAGGATAGCGCTGTCTGGCGCGTGCGCGGCGCTCGGCCTCTGCCTGTACGGTCCTGACGCGCGAGCGGCGGACGCGCCCCAGACCGGGCCAATCCCAACGTGGGTGCACGCCTCGCCGGCGCTCCCTGTTGAAAAGGACGCCGCGAAGGGCCTGCCCGTAGCGATGCTGCTGCACGACATGCAGATCCGCTTCGACGCCGATGGCTGGACCGAGTTCCACGAGATCGAGGCCAAGGCGCAGTCCTCGGCGGGTCTCCAGGGGCTGGGCGCCATCCCGTTCCGCTGGTCACCCTGGAGCGACACGCTGACCTTTCACCGCGCCCGCATCCTGCGCGACGGCCAGAGCATCGACGTGCTGCCCAAGGACGGCGGCTTCACGGTGCTCCGGCGGGAGACCGGCCTGGAGCAGGCCATGCTCACCGGCGAACTCACCGCCGTGCTGCAGCCGGAGGGCCTGCAGGTAGGCGACGTGCTGGAGGTCGCCGTCTCGATCCGCCACGCCGACCCGCTGCTGAAGGGCCACAGCTCGGCCTTCCTCGCCGGCTGGGACCTGGCGCCGGCCTCCCGCATACGGCTGGAGGCGAGCTGGCCCTCCGCGCTGCCGGTGCGATGGAAGGAGACGTCCGGCCTGCCGCTCCTCCACCCCGCCCAGGCGGCCGGCGTGACCACAGTGGCCATGGACCTGGACGACGTGCTCCCGCCCGTGCTTCCGGCGCACGCGCCCCAGCGCTTCCAGCACGGCCGCCAGGTGGAGTTCACCACCTTCGCGGGCTGGGACCAGGTGGCCGCCGCCATGGCCCCCCTGTTCACCGAGGCCGCCACCCTCTCGCCGAACTCTCCCGTGGCCGAGGAGGCCCGCCAGATCGCGCAGGCCTCGGCCGACCCCAAGTCCCGCGCCGCGGCCGCCCTGCAGCTTGTGCAAGGCCAAGTCCGCTACCTGGCGCACGCGGAGGCGGGCGGCGGGCTGAAGCCGCAGGGCGCCGACGAGACCTGGCGGCTGCGCTACGGCGACTGCAAGGCCAAAACGGCCCTGCTGCTGGCGCTGCTGAACCAGCTGGGCGTGCCCGCCGAGCCGGTGCTCGCGAGCAGCACCGGCGGCGACGGCCTGGACGCCCACCTGCCCTCGGTCGCCCTGTTCGACCACGTACTCGTGCGGGTGCAGCTGGGCGGCCGCGACTACTGGCTCGACGGGGCGAGGGAGGGCGACCGCAGCCTGGACGAGCTGACCACGCCCGCCTTCGGCTGGGTCCTGCCGCTAGCTGCAAAGGGCGCGACGCTCGTGCGGATCGAGCCCGCTCCCTTGATGCGGCCGCAGATGGTCCAGGTGATCCGCTACGACGGGTCGGGCGGGGTGACCGCGCCCGAGCCCACGCACCTGGACACGCTGTTCACGGGCGATCTGGGCGCCCTGATCCACGCCAAGTTCGCCACAGTACCGGCTGAACGGATGGAAGCGGCGCTGCGAGCCTACTGGACCGGTATCCACACCGCCTTCACCCCGGCCCATGTCGCCGAAAACTGGAGCCCTGCGACCGGCGAGGAGCGGTTGACCGCCGATGGCTCCAGCAAGCTCGACTGGTCCGATCCGGGACTGGAACTCCAGCACGTGGAGTTCGGCGGACCGCCTGACGTCAAGCGCGACCCTGCCGCGTCCGACCCCAACGCACCCTACGCGGTGGACTACCCGACCTACGTCGAGACGGACGAGAGCGTGGTGCTGCCGCCCGGCGATGTCGTCCTAGCCTCCGCGGCGAAGGACGCCGACCTCGATGAGGTGATCGCCGGGATTGCCTACCGCCGCAAGGCGACGGTCATGGGCAAGGTCTTCCGGGTCGTGGCGAGCCAGCGGTCGGTGACGGCTGAGGTGTCCGCCAAGGCGGCGCAAGCTTCGGTGGATAAGCTAACGGCGCTCGGCAAGGGCGGCGTCTACGCCCCGGCCGGCTCCCACGCTCGCGAGGCGAACGATGCCTTTGCCTTGGATAGCAATCCGGTCACAGCGCAAGGCCACCTGAGCAAGGGCGAGGCGCTCCTGGATGCGGCCCGCTACGCGGCCGCCGTGGATGAATTCAACCAGGCTATGGCTCTTGATCCCAAGCTGCAGCTCGCGTGGGCAGACCGCGCCGTCGCCCACGCTTGGTTGAAACAGCCGTCCGCCCTGTCCGACGCCGACAAGGCCGACACGCTGGGTCCGCCTTCCTTGCCGGCGGCGCGCGCGCGAGGCCTATTCGCGGAAAAGTCAGGGGACTCTGCCGGCGCTGAGGCCGCCTATCGCAAGGTTCTTGCTCTCGATGCAGACGATGGCTTCACGCTGCGGCACCTGCTGGACGTCGAGATGGCGCAAGAGGAGGGCGACGCTGCGAGCAAGACCCTGGAGGCGCTGGCGCGCGTGAGCCCGGACCTTGGCGGCAGGGTTCACCTTTACCGGGCCGCGATCGATTGGAACGAGCATCGCGACGAAGCGGCGAAGCGGGAGCTGGCCCTTGCACCCGCCGACGACTCTGACACTCTTCTCAGGCGAGCTCGCCTCTACCTCCAGTACGGCGACAAGGTCCTGGCGCGCGCCGACGCTGACGCCGCCAACCGGTTGAAGCCAAGCGCCGACGCCTGGCTCGTCCGGGCTCAGGCGGATGGCGGCTACAATCACCCCGCCGCCGACGAGGACGCAGCGGCCGCCGCCAGGATCGCGCCCGACGACCTCGACGTTCGGCTCTGGAGCGTGAACGAGGCCACGCAGCGGGAGGACTACGCCGCCGCCCTTCCGCTCCTCGACAGGTTGGTCGCGGCCCACCCGGACCTCGGCAACCTTCTCGTCGGACGCGCCGAGATCGACAGCCGGCTCGGCCGCACAGCATCGATGGAGGCGGACTTCAATCACGCCCGGGCAGTCGGCGCTGATCCCGGACTGCTTTGCCACGGCCAGGTCGAGGCCAAGGGCCCGCCTTTGACGGCCCAAGCGGACTGCGCACGCGCCATCAATGCAGCGCCCCGATCCGCCTCCCTGCTCGTCTACCAGGCGATCATCGATCATCGGCAAGGTCTGGCGCCGGCCATGGCTCAGGCGCTCGACGCCGCCGTCGCCGAGACGAGGGGCGCCACTCAGTTGAACAACCTCTGCTACCAGGTAGCGGAGGAGGGAATGGCGCTCGACCGGGCGCTCGCCGCCTGTGACGCCTCGCTCAAGCTCCGCCCCGACGATGCAGCCACCCTGGACAGCCGAGCCTTTGTGCTGATGCGCATGGGCCGCAACGCCGAAGCGCTGGCGGCCTACGACGCCGCCCTGGCCAAGAAGCCGGACCTGTTCGCCGCCCTCTACGGCCGGTCCCTCGTAGAGACGAGGCTCGGGCGCGCCGCCGAGGGGAAGCGAGACGCCGCCCTGGCCTTGGCAAGACAGCCCTATCTCCGGCGGAAGTTCGAGCGCATGGGCGTGAACTAACTTGCACCTCAGCCGGCCGCAGCACTGGGTCCATCGAGACCCGCGAGAGTCTACTCAGCGCCGAGAGCCACTCGCCCCAGAAGATGCGCCAAATGGTCCACGGAGATAGCGCTCTGACCCACCCCTCCTCCTTCGACTTTCGATCTCAATGACAGCGCCTGCCTCAAGGCCGACTTACGAGCCCGTTCCGCGCTTTCCAAGCGGCAGGCCCGCGCTTGAGCGCTCTTTGTGCCGGATCGCGCTGCGAGCCACCCTGAGCGTTGGTGCGGCTGCCAAGAGGGACATCGAGCAACACAAATGGCGTCGCGGCTTCCGTGAAGTGCCGGGGGCGCGCACCGATGCCCCGACGTAACGGCAAGCTTGAACAGGAGCGCTACGTCAACAAGACGTTGCTGGACCTGGGACCCGGCGAGATCTGGCTCAATCCTGACACAAACGCAATTGAGGGAGTGTCTGACGCTCTGCTGTTAGCGGGCTGCAAGGAGGAAGCAGTCATTGATCTTACTACAAAGACCGTGAACCTGACTGGCCGCCGAATCCAGGACGTTATCGCTCTTGATCAGATAAACGACGGGGACATGAATAACCTGATAATGGATGCGTCGGACCGCATTGGTTGGCTAGTAGGTTTCTTGCGTTATGGCCACCCAAATGGAAGCTCAGAGCACTTTGTTACTGAAGATGGGGATGATGAGTTTCCAGCATTTCCCCGCTCTGATCTGCCGGAAAGCATTAATGTGCCAGGTAGCCATCGAGTCAGGACTTCGCTTGAGCGAAGCTTGAGGAAGTCTAACATCGATATCAATAAGGCCATAGATTTGCTACTGGAAAATACAAAGCGGCATTATGGGAATTCCATCAAGGCCCTTGAAGCGGGAGTTGATTAAAACGCAAGAATACGAAGACGCGTTGAAAGCCTTTCTTCCGAACGGAGTTCTTGACGCATGCGACGCCGAAGTGGAAAGGGCAGCAAAGCTCGCGTTTTCTACTGTCAAATATGGCAGGCCTCAAGTTCCTGATACACTTGTTGATTGGGTTGCATCCATGTCGAACACATGGAGAGAACTCACCGGTAAGCGTCCTGGCAAGACCCGCGACGGAGAAGGGAACTATACTGGTCCGTTTTTTGACCTTCTCTCAGCATTGCTTGCTGCATATCCATTTTTTCAGGCCAGTCGTGTCACCCGCACTATCATCAAGAGAGGTCTTGAGCGGGGCGCTTCGAAGGACAATTAAGGCCCGATCTCTCCAGACGCTTTCTGATCCTATCTGAGGAACGCTGCCTTACGTACTCAGTCGGTCTCTCGAGTGTTCTGTGGGGCCGACATGGTAAACCTTCCTCCTGTGGCGACCTGCGTGGAGACTGCAGCATTCTTACGCATCGGCAAGTCCACACTCGCGAAGATGCGGCTCACGGGCAGCGGCCCAACCTACTGTAAGCAGGGCCGTAAGGTCGTCTATCGCCGTGATGACGTGCTGGTTTGGCTCGAGGGCCGCCGGCACCGCTCCACGAGCGAGCACGTCGAATAGTTGACTAGGTATATCGATTTAGCGGCGGTCTTCTCGCGATCTTGTCCCGCTGCTGCCGTCGCTGAAGTGCGCGGTCAGATGAACGATCTCCTGGTTACCGGCCCATAAAACCGGAAGAACCCGGCGGGAACTTTGCCTTCGCGGTCTGCGAGGATTTCCGACCGTCCGACTGCGCGAGCATGCGCTGAGGAAAAACCTCACCACCGAACCCCTGGCCCGGCTCAATGGGTGGGGAGCGTCTGGTCCACGATACGGACAGTGAGGCTATACCGGGTGAATAATGCTCCCCTCAACCGCGTCCTCTTCCCAAGCGGGGAGGGGAGGGGCGCGGAAAGCGGACTATTGCCTAAAGCTCAGGATGCCCTTTTACCAGCCGGTGTCTCGAGCCCAATCGTGTTCCTGCAAGCGCGTGCCATGGCTGCGAGCGAGGCGAGGTAACGGTTACCTCTTCCAGCGGGCGCGATCACACGGATCGTCCTTGGCACCGCGCCTGTCACTGGCATGACTGCCTGCTTGCTCGGCCGCCCGGTCCATCATCTCGGCGACGGGGTCGGTATTGATGTGCTCAAGCTTGGCTTCGAGGTCTGCAACGTCGCACTTCAGGGCACTATCCCTGTAGCTTTCTTGCGAAGTCTCGTGATTGTAGGTGCCGCACCCATGTGACGCCAAGTCCGCCTTGTAAGACGCGATCTCTGCATAGGTGGTCGACATCGCATTATTAGCCGCAGCCTGCTCTATAACGCTGCTCGGCGCGATGGTCTGTGCTGAGAGATATCCGAGCTGCTTCTCGCTAGCTTGAAGGTCAGTCCGGATGCGCCTGCAAATCCCTGGCGCCGCGACTGAGTGAACACGCGCCTTTGCGACTGTAGGCGAGTACGACGACGCTGAGCTGAGGATAACGATGGCGGCGATCGCCGTCCGAATAGCCATGCGGCTTGTCTCCCTGGTGATCGGGGAGTTGAGAAGCCTGCCAACGGAAGACCGCACGCGCCTTTAGGCTTTCGCCCTGAACATGCGCGCGTGCCTCCCCGACCATAGGGTCGAGGAGTGCTGGGTCACGGCCGCACTCAGCGCCGCGTTGACAGGGGTTCTCACGCCCCAGAGCCGCCATGAGGGCAGCTCCGCAACTACTGTAGCCCGCGACCCCCCGCGGACTCAACCTCAGAGCCTTGCCTTCCCGGAGAGCGTTTCTCGTTCTCCACCCGGCGGCAGGCACCCCACTGCGGATCGGCGGCACTATTGCTCTACCTGCGAGATCAGCCCTACCGTCGCCGCTGGCAAAAGATGAGGGGGCCGGTCGTTGCCGTTGTGGGGTGTGAGGTCTGGAAAGTACGGGGAGCGTGAGGCGCTTGCGCTCGACCGTGGCCTCGCTGTCATAGGTTGGGAGGAGGTTCCTGACCTGTCGAGGTTGGAGACGCGGGACCAGCTCCGGGAGGCCCTGCGGGAGACCTACCCCGACGAGAAGCCGAAGACCCTGTCCAACTGGGAAAGCCAGCTCTGGCCGTTCGCCCGCGTCATGCAGCCGGGCGAGCCCATCATCATGCCGCTGAAGCAGCGCTCAGGCTTCGCGCTTGGCCGCATCAAGGGTCCGTACGTCTTCCTCGACGTCGGCGGGGAGCGGCTGCACACCCGATCGGTAGAGTGGGTGCGGGAGGCGCCGCGCAGCGTCTTCGCTCAGGACCTGCAGCACTCCTTCGGTGCCTTCCTGACCATCTTCCAGGTCTACCGCAACGAGGCGGAGGCGCGGGTCTGCGCCGTCATCGCCGGCAAGGCCGATCCGGCGCTGTCGGGCTCTCCCTCGCTCCCCAGCCGGTCACCCGCAGCGCCCGTCTCAGGCGTCGCCGCCTCCGACGCCGCGGATGCGCCCTTGGACGTGCAGCAGGTGGCGGAGGACGCCATCCGCTTCCGGGTCGCCACCGTCTTCAAGGGCCACCGTTTGTCGGCGCTGGTGGGCGCGCTCCTCGAGACGGAGGGCTACCGCGTGGTGGTGTCTCCGCCGGGCGCCGATGGCGGCGTGGACATCCTGGCCGGCAAGGGCCCGCTCGGCTTCGACCCGCCACGGCTCGTGGTCCAGGTGAAGTCCCAAGACTCTGCGGTGGACGTGGGCGTGCTCCGCGAACTGCAGGGCGTCATGCGCCAGTTCAACGCCGACCAGGGCCTGCTGGTCGCCTGGGGCGGGGTGACCAAGGCGCTGGCCCGGGAGGCGCATCGGCTCTTCTTCGAAATCCGCATTTGGGACTCCGGCGACCTCATTCGCCTGATCCAAGACGGCTATGAAGGCCTGCCGGACGTGCTGAAGGCCGACTTGCCGTTGAAGCGCATCTGGACCCTGGCTGAGGGCGACTAGCCGGCGCGGGCCTGGTTCAGGGCGAAGAGACGGGCCAGCACCTCCTCGTCGGGAAGCTCCGCCGAGGTCTTCTCAGGCCAGCCGTAGGCTGCGGCCACCGCGGCGTCGAGGCGGCGGTGGGCCATGTCCAGCCAAGCGGGGCGGGCGTTGTAGAGGTTGGTCAGGGTGCGGGTCTTAAGCACGCGCGCTGCCGCCTCGTCGCGGGGCAGGATGCGGTCGGGGTAGCCGGGGACGACCTCCGGCTCGATGCGCACCAGATCGGGCGGGTTCAACCAGGCCTCGCGTAGCCGGTTCAGCTCGGCGGCGGCCTCGGCGATGGCGATGGCGCGGGGATCGTCGGCGTAGTCGGCGGCTGGAATGTCGGGCGTCAGGCCCTCTGGGAAGGGGAAGGTCTCAAAGGTCGTGGACGGTGTGTAAGTTGGATCGTTGCCAACGCCAATCCAAGCTCCCATCCGTAAGGCCCAAAGCTCATGCGCCTTAGAGCTGAGCATGCCGAAGCTCGTTTCGTCATCCCTGCCGATTGCGATCACAAGGTTGTCTGGAATCACGCGCGCAGAAAGCCAGACGAACACGCGCGTGCGAGAGACCTTCGGCGTGGCGATGAAGCGCGTTTGTCCGTTCAGCTTTGACCGGAGTCCGGGCCTAGACTCGCTGAAAAGCCACCAATTGTCTCGATAGAGCTGACGTCTGTTGCTCTGCCGTAGGGGTTGCACCTCGCGGACGCAGTACTCATAAGGGCTTTCGTACTGCGCAGCAGCGTCGCGCGACTTTGTTGTAAAGTCGATTGCCCAGCCCAGGTTGCCACGACGAACGATGTCGCCTCCGCTTGTGATCGGCCGAAGGACGTCGCTATTTGGCCGTCCATTGACGTTGAGCGGGGAAGCCAGCCATGTCCGGGCTAGGTCCGCTCCAATTTCAAATGGGGCACCCTTGGTGATGCCCTGGAACGCTACCCCGGCGTTCTCCGGCAAACGTAAGGCTTGGGTAAGGTCGGCCATAGCGCCCGTAAAGTCGGCGTTGATCCGTTCGCTCAGCCGACCTTCCAGCCGCCGGTCGATGAACCCTCCGCCGAAGCCGAGCATGGAGACGCGCACGGCGGCGCCCTTCACGGTCCAGGGTTCGTCGGCCCAGGCCTCCATCATTGCGCCCGCGTCGGCGATGGGGTCGAGCACGCGCCGGCTGGCGCCGCCCCGCACGGAGTTGGTGGTCACGAGGCCAGCCCGCATCGCGCGCTCTGCAGCGATAGCCCGCCAAGCCTTCTCCACCCAGTAGGTGACGAAGTCGGCCTCCGCCGGCACGCGGCCGCGATAGGCGGCGAACAGGCGCTCCACCGTGGTATCGCCCAGGCCGTCGCGCAGGCGCTTGCCGCCCAAGAACGGCGGATTGCCGATGATGGCGTCGGCGGGCGGCCACTCGGCTTCGGTCCCGTTGGGGTTCAGCAGAGCGTCGCGGTTCTCGATCTGGTTCAGGGTGGAGAGGATCGGCTCGGCGAAGGCGGTGTAGCCGTTCTTGCGCATCCACTGCAGGTCGCCGATCCACAGCGTCACCCGCGCCAGCTCCGCGGCATAGGGTTCGATCTCGATGCCGCGCACCGCGGCGAGCCCCACGCGCGGGGCGGGCGCGGGCACGCCCAGGCGTTCGGCGTCCACCAGCGCGCGAAGCTCGATGTCCTTCAGCGCGTGCAAGGCGACGTAGAGGAAGTTGCCGGAGCCGCAGGCCGGGTCTAGCACGCGGAAGGCCCCTAGCCGCTCCAGGAAGGCCTCCAGCGCCGCCTTGGCTTGGGCGTGGGCCGCGTCGCGCCGACGGGCGATGGCGGTCAGGATGCGGCGGCGAGCGGCCTCTCCGGCCTTGGCCCCGGCGGGGTCGGCGCGCAGGATGTTGCCGGCCCGCTCCATCACCGTCCGACGCTCGTCATCGACCGCCTTCACCTCGTCCATAGCCGCCCGCAGGATCGCGCGGGTCGCGTCCCAATCGGCGGTGAGCGGGCGCACGATCACGGGATCGACGATCTTCAGGATCTTCTCGCGGTCGGTGTAGTGGGCGCCGAGCGCCGGCCGCTCCCGGGTGGCGTGAAGGGCCGCCTCGAACAAGGTGCCGAAGATGGAGGGATCGATCTGTGACCAGTCGTGCTCGGCCGCCGTGTCGGCGATCGTCCTCAGGTCCGCGGTTTCCAGGTGCAGCGGCTCGGCTCCGTCGAACAGGCCGCCGTTGAACCAGCCGATTAGGTCGGGGCCGAAGTAGCGCTGCTCCGGATTGGGTTCGGCCATCTTGGCGAACAGATCGCGCAGCTGGGCGCGCGCGGCGGCCGGGCGCTGCAGCGTCGCCTTCAGCGTGCGGGTGAACAACCGATCGGGCAGCAGCCGGGCGCTCTCGGCGAACATGCAGAAGACGAGCTGGTTCAGGAAGTGCGCCACCGCGCGGGGGTGTTCGCCCCGCTCCTGCAGCCGGGTGGACAGCTCGCCGAAGCGCACCGCCACCCTGGCGGTGAGCTCCTGGGGACTGACGCCGGGCTTGAGGCTGTCGGACCCGCGGAAGACTTGGCGCAATTCGTCGAGCCTGACCGGCTCCAGCAGATCGGCAAGCGTCAGCTCGATTCTGCGCGAGACCGTGTTGGTCCAGTTGGTGTGGACGACGATCCGCTCCATGTCGCTGACCACGAGATAGGGCGGGTTCTGCAGGTCCAGCGCATAGGCCTGAAGCTGGCGCAGCGCCGAGCCCAGGTTCTTGTGGCGGCCCTTGTACTCCCAGCCGAAGCAGCCCTTGCGCCAGACGTCCGCCCAGCCGTCGCCGCCCCCTACCTTGGTAGCGCCGCGCTCGAAGCAATAGCGCTCGCCATGTGGGTCGTCCTCCGCAGGCGTGGGCTCGCCGAGCAGGCGGCACAGGTCCAGGAAATGCTCCTGGCTGCCCTGCCGCTCGCGGAGTGTGGCGTCACTCCACTTTTGGACGAACTCGCTGGCGATCATCGCCAAGGCTTAGCGTGCCGACGCTCCGTCGCGCCACCTCGAGTTCATCGCTGGGGTTGGGCAGGCGTGGGGAAGTGTTCCCGAACAAAACCCGGTATCTGACTGGGCGGGATTTCATGTGAGGCGTTGCCGGATCGCACGAACAGCCGCTCCGCCACCGCGCCGCTCTGGTCCGCAAGGCTGACGAAGACCGCTTCGCGGGAAGGCTGGACATCGACGCGGCAGATCGCTCGACCCTGCGCCTCCGGAAAGCTCACCCTGATTTTGGACGCCTTGAAAGCGTGGCCGAAGCGGGCGTTGATCAGGTTGGTCAGGTGCAGCTCGAACTGGTCGCGGCTGTCGCCGCTGCAGGCGAGGTCCGAAGCTAGGCCGACCACCGTCCCGTCATCTTGGACGCCAATCAGCAGAACGCCGCCCTCCATGTTGGTGAAGGCGGCGATGGTCTTAATGGCGACGTCCTCAAGTTTCCGGTTGATCTTTTTCAGGCGGATGTCCCAGCGCAGCGTCTCCTTAAACTCAAGCCGATTGGTCTCGCCGCCGGCGATCAGCGTCTCCAGCGGCGAGGCTGGCGGCGCGGCATGGTCGGCTGGCGCGTGCGGGCCCACGTCGATCAGGCTCTCACGCCGCTGCAACGCGCCGGACGCGACGTCCCGCTCCAGCACCGCCGCGATCACGTCTCGCAGCTGCGCGCTGGTAGCCTTGAAGCCGAGCGCCCGTGAAACGGCTTGAACCGCCTGCTCTTCCGTCGCCCCGAAGCTGCGGCCGACACAGATGCGCAGCGCCTTGCTGATCTCCTCGGGCGGCAGGCTCTCCGGACGTCTCAGCGTCGTGGAGCGCGCCGTCGAGCGATCGCGCACCCGGCACGGGGCGCCCGGGACCGCATAGAAGGCGCCGTCCTCCAGGATGCGGTGCTGCCGAGTGGAGATGGCGAGCGCGCGTATGATGGCCTCGCGCATTCGGCTGCCCGCCTGCTTGCGCCCCCAAGCCTCGCGAATGCGGCTGACGATCTCATCGCGGTGCACCGGCCCTTCTACGCTCACCACCTCTTCCGCGAGCGCGCTGAGTGCGCCGGTCGGCGCATCGTGCAGCTCGCAGGCGAGATGAGCCGGCCGCGTCAGCTTGGCTTCGACATAGGGCTCGCTGCCGGCGGAGGCCTCCTCCACTGCGTAGAGGCTCAATTCCGTCACGTCCTCCCGCTCCACTGTGCGAAAGCTGTAGGTCGTCGCGGCCGCCTTCGCCTCTTCGGCCTGGCTCCGGGCTGCCAGGTCCGTCCGCGCGGCCTCGATGGCCTCCACGAGCTTCTGCAGCTGTTGCTTGGGGCGCTTGAACCAGTCGGTGCTCCAGACCCGGTGCACCGCCCAGCCGTGGTCCTCCAGCACGCTGCGCCGAAGCCGGTCGCGATCCCGCGCAGACCGTGCGTCGTGGTAGGAGCCGCCGTCGCACTCCACCGCCAAGAGGTAGCGGTCGGGTCGCTCTGGGTGGGCGACGGCCACGTCGATGAAGATACCTGACACGCCCACGCGCCTGTGGACGACGTAACCTTGCGCGTGCAGCGCTTCGGCCACCTGCGTCTCGAAGACCTCGTCGCGGTCGCGCGCGGCCGCCTCGGCGGTGGTCATCCGGCCGGTGCGGGCGAAGTGCAGGAAGAGGCGGAAGGCGAAGACGCCCTCGCGGGCGCTGGCGAACTCCGGCTCGATGTCCTCGTCGGTCAGGGAGGCGAACACCTCGCAGCGCCGCTTGGCCCGGCTGATCAGGACGTTAAGGCGCCGCTCGCCGCCCTGCTGGCCCACGGGTCCGAAGCGCATGGGCGGCTTGGCGCCGAGCGCGGTCGGCCCGTAGCCGACGGAGATCAGGATGACGTCGCGTTCGTCGCCCTGCACGTTCTCCAGGTTCTTGACGAAGAAGGGCTCGCTTGGGTGGGCCTGGAAGAAGGCCTCGTGCTCGAGGGGCAAGTCGCGGCGGAGCACCTCCAGCGCCTCCTGGATGGCCTTCTTTTGCGCGGCGGAGAAGGCGACCACGCCCAGGGACTCGCCCCGGTGCAGGGCTGCGTGTTCGACGATGGCGCGGGCGACGCGCTCGGCCTCCACGGGGTTGGTGCGCTTGGCGCCGGCCAGGAACACGCCGTCGCTGACGTGGTGGAAGCGCAGGCCCAGCCCCGACTGCTCGGTGAAGGGGCTGGGAGGGATGTAGAGCTTGTCCTCGTAGAACTGCCGGTTGGAGACGGCGATCAGCGACTGGTGGCGGCTCCGGTAGTGCCAGCGCAGCATCCGGGTAGGCAGGCCGCGGGCGGTGAAGAGGCCGAGAATGCTCTCGATATTGGAGGCGCCGCCGCCGTCATCATCATCGCCATCGTCGTTGGCGGTCATCTTGGCGAAGAAGGCGGTGGGCGGCAGCTGCTTGGGATCGCCGACGACCACGACCTGGCGTGCTCGCGCGATGGCGCCCAGTGCGTCCACCGGCTGGATCTGGCTGGCCTCGTCCATCACCAGGAGGTCGAAGTTCAACGCGCCCGGCGGCAGGAACTGCGCCACCGACAGTGGGCTCATCATGAACACGGGCTTCAGCGCCTGCACCGCGGGCGCGGCACCCTCCATGAGCTTGCGGATCGGCAGGTGGCCCTTCTTCTTGGCGATTTCGCTTTTCAGCACCCGCAGTGGTCCGAGCGTCGCGCCGACCTTGGGCGGGATGCGGCGGTGGTGGGCGCGCACGACCTCCAGGGCGGCGTGGCGGATGCGCTGACGGTCCAGGTCGACGAAGGTGCGCACCAACCGGTCGTGGATGTCGCCGTCGAACTGCGCAAGCTCGCCGTCGAGGGCGACCTGGGAGGCGAACGCCTGTTCGAAATAGGCCATCTCGAACTGCGCCAGGGCCTCGCCCGCCGCCAGCTCGCCTCGGTGGAGGCGCGAAACGATGTCGCCGAGGCCGAGCGTCGTGGCGCGTTCCGCCCGCGAGCGGTATTGCATCCACTTGTACAGGCTTTCCGTGTCGTCGCGCCAGGCGCGGAGGGCTGTTGCCAGCTCGCCTCTCGGAGCCTCGGCCGCGCCCGGGGTCACCGCGGCGGAAGCGTCCGCCTGCAGGTTTCCAAGCAGGACCGCCATCGCATCGAGGAAGGCGGCGCGCTCCGTAGCTGCAGCCTCGGCGCGGTGCAGCAGGGCGGCGCGGTCGCCGACACGGGCTGCGAGCTGGTGGACGTCGAGGTTGGTGCCCACCCAGCTCGCGGCTGTTCGCAGGGCCGGCCAGTCGCTGGCCGGTCCACGCCAGGCCGAACCGAATGCGGCTCGGCCGAGTCCGCCAACCTCCTCCAGCCGCGCGAGCGCCTCCCGGTCGTGCTGCAGGTCCTGCAGGGCGGAGAGACGGAGCGCCAGGTCCGGCTCGGACCGGGCCGCGACGGCGGCATAGGCGGCGTCCGCCTCGCTCCACCGGGCGACGGCCCGATGGACCGCATCGAGCGCCCCGCGGTCAGCGCCGTCGGCTTCACCAAAGGCGAAAGGTCGTCCGGCGCCCAGCTTGTTCCAAAGCCGCCGTAGCGGCGCTTCGACCGCCGCCGTCAAGTCGCCGATCCGGCGAGTGAGGTTGGCCAGACGGCTGCGGTCGGGCCCGCGACCCGCTACGAGGCGAGGCTCGGCGCCGAGCCCCTTCAGACTCCGCATCCATTCGACAAGCGCGAGCAGGGGCGCCGAGGCGGACTTCTCCCCCCGCCAGTCGGCTCCGAAGGCGCTGTGCCCGAACTCCGCTTCGCCGCGGATCGTATCGGCGGCCGCGCGGCCGCGCCCGAGCGCGTCCAGGAGCGCCAGCCGCCGGTCGAGCGGCGCCTTGGGGTCGGCCAGGACCGAACGCACCAGCCGATCCGCCGCCCGCCACTCTCCGCTCAGCACCTTGAACATGCCCGTGCCGTGGGCGGCGAGCGTCCCGCGCGCCCCGGCGACGTCGAGGCTCCAGGCGGCCTCGGTCAGTTCCGATCCGATCTCAGCCCGGGCTGCCTCAAACGTGCGCACGGCCTCGGCGAGGTCGTCAGCGCGCTCCACCCCGCTGGTCCAAAGCTCCGCAACGAAGGCAGCCGGGTCGGCGTCCGGCGCCGCCGAGACCCTCTGCGCTATGCGCGCCAGCTCCGTCGCGCCGCGCAGGTCCTCAGGTGCGTGCTCACGCCCGATGGCGGTGGACAGGACGCGCACCTCCGCCGCCAGCCGCGGGATCGCCTCGACGAGGGCGCGCGCGTCGTCGAACATCGCTGCCGGCGTCTCCGAGGGGAGTTCGGCGAAGCCCTCTCGGGCAACCTGCAGGTCCACCGACCAGGCGGATGGCGCAAGGACGCCGTTGAGGCGCGCCTGCAGAGCGGCGTGAGTCTCACCATGGCCGAGAGCCGTGGACAGGGCTTCGCCGTCCTCCCGCCAGACGGTAGCGCCCAGCGCTTCGGGTTCCAGGTTGGGCGCGTCGGCGAGTCGAGCGGCCAGGGACAGCAGCTGTGTGGCGTCCTCCAGGGTAGCAGGGGCGGGCGCCTCCAGGACGGCCGCGATCGCGGCGTCCTCCTCGCCTATCGCCTGCAGGCGGTCGTACAGCGCGACGATCCGGGCGATGAGCCTGTCTACGTCGGGTGGCAGGGTCTGCTGCAGTCCGATGCCCCTCCAGGCGTGGCGGAGCGGAACGCCGATGTCGACCACCCGATCGACGAGCTCCGCCAGGAGCGCCACGCGCCCGGAGAACTCGTCGGCGGTCCAGGCAGTCGCGCCTTCGAGCCGGATGTCGGTCGGCTTCTGGCCGGCCTGCTTCAGCCGCGTCAGGTGGCCAATCACATGATAGGGCGAGTAGCCGGCTTCGCCGAGCGGCTGGTGCAGCCGTCTGGCGTGGGCGTTTAGCTGGTCGCGTGCTTCCAGGAGACGGGCGACGAGCGGCGACAGCTCATCGCCACGAGGCGCGCCGAGCTCCCAGGTGCGGCGCAGGTCTTCCAGCACCGCGCGCTTGTTAGCCTTATTGCTATGTAGCTCTAGGCAGGCGTCGCCGACGCCGGCGCTGTCCAGTCGACGCTTCACTACCTCCAGCGCCGCCAGCTTCTCGGCGACGAAGAGCACGGTCTTGCCGTCGGCCACGGCCGTGGCGATCACGTTGGCGATGGTCTGGGACTTGCCCGTCCCGGGCGGCCCCTGAATGACGAGGTTGCGACCCCGCCGCACCTCGTGGATGGCCATCGTCTGCGAGCTGTCGCTGTCGACGATGTGAACCATGTCCGCCGGCGTGATGTGGTCGTCCACCACCGCGTCGTCCGGGAGGAGCGGCTCACCCTCCTCGAAGCCGTCGGCCACCAGCGGGCGCACGAGCGCATGCTGATCGAGCTTCGAGCCCGCCGGCCAGCAATCCGGGTCCAGGTCGCGGTACATGAGGAACTTGGCGAAGGAGAAGAAGCCCAGCACAATGTCGTCCGGGTTCACAGCCCAACCCGGCTTGGCCGCAACCGCCTCGGCGAACGTGGAGAAGTAGAAAGCGGGTTCGAACTCCTCGGTCACCTCCAGATGGGGTGCCCTGAGGCCGTGAATGCGCTCCAGGTAGGTCTCGAGCGACAGGTTGGCCGCCACGTCCTCCAGCCGGGCGCGGAGCTTGAACTTCTCCGCCGCGTTGCCGCGCTCCAGCGACACCGGGACGAGGATCAGCGGGGCGTAGCGGATGTTGGCGGCATTATTCGGGTCGATCCACTTGAGTGTGCCCAGCGCGAGGAAGAGCACGTTGGCGCCCTGCTCCTCTTCCAGAGCGCGAGCGTCGTAGTAGAGCTCCAGCAGGCGCTTCTGCAGGCTAGGCGGTGTCAGCCGGGTTTGCAGGCGGGTGTCGGCATGGCGGCGCGCCACGCCGCGTGCGTCGACCTCATCGTCTTCCGGCTGTGCAAGCTCGGCGACCTCGTCCTCCTCCGCGCCGTCGCCGCCGACGCCTAGCGCGGCCGCCCGTCCGGGGAGGAAGGTGAAGGCCTTGTGCTCGCGCACAAGGATGCGGAACACCTCTGCGGATCGCTCGTCGACCACCTCGAGGAGCTTGGCGCTCTTCGACGCGCGCGGTATGTTGAGGAGCCGGTTGCGCGCACCGAGGTCCAGAAGCTCGGTGCGCGCTCGCTCAAGCTTTGCGCCTACGGGAAGGTCGGTCTGGAAAACCGAGGTCCGGCTATCATCCAACCCGGCAGCAGCTTGCACCGTCATACTCCCCCGCAGATCGTGAGATTGCCGAAGAGACAATGGCACGTCTAGGGTGTGCAATCCGGGCACCTATCGCTCGGGAACGGATTCGGGCTTACAGCGTGGTGTGCTACGCCGGCTACCGGGTAGGCGCGACGGTAAGCCTCCAGAGCAGACGCTGCTTGGCTGACCACCAAGCTACTTCGGGAAAAATCCCGCTCGGCCCGTAGGTTTGCTTCCAGTGAAATGCACCACCTGCGGCTGACCTACCAGCCATTCCGGCACGTCGACATTCTCGATGATAATTAGTTGCAGATCGTCCGGGAGCGTTGAGAAGGCGTGGAACGCACGATCCTTGAGCGGGGTGCTCGCGATCGCCGTGTCATCATCATCGGAGGGATCGCGATAAGTGATAAATAGCGAATCGAGAATTAGAAAGCCCGGGTGAGCACGCGCCTGATCCCTGCAGAACTTCATAAGGCTCAATGAAAAGGCGCCGTGAAGCAGCGCGCGGACACCCTTCCCGTTGGCACCGCGAGACTTGCCCGCGACCGAGATGTCCATCTTCGGCAGTTCGAAGAACACGCGCTTGGCCTCAGGGAATTCCCATGATTGTAGTTCGGCTTCGATGACCTGGCTGAAGGCGTCGAGCGTCGCGCCGTCCAACTGCTGCTGCGCAACGATCGTGCTGCTGTCATACCCGGGACTGACCCCGAGCTCAGTGCGCTGCGCGACCAGGCCGTCGCGCCGACGGACCAGCTCCAGACTCTTCTGAATGGTAAGCTTCCGCGCGATGACCTCGCTCGTTTGCGAACGCATGGTCTGCACGGTGGGCACTTCTCGCAAAATGTTCGCCTGAAGCGACTCCAGTTTCGGCAGCAGTTCCCGCGCCCGGGCGGCTAGTGCTGCTCGCTCCTCCGTCAGGCCACCGATCGTGACTTGAAGCTCGACAGCGCGCTCGCGGACCTCGGCGATCTCGGCTTCGGCCGCCGCCATGATCTCCGACACGTTCCCTTCGCACGCATCATGGGGTCGATGATGCTCAGGGGCGGCGCCGCACATCGGGCAGACGGCCGCATCCTCCAATAGGAAGAACGATCCCGCCTCGGCGATCGACGCCAGTCGTTCCTCATCGGACCGATAGTGTTCAGCCAGCAGCGCGAAGCGTGCCGTCAAACTGTCGATCTCTCCCATGCGGTCCTGAGCCGCTTCGTACTCGCGACGCAGTTCGCGGCGGCTTGAAGTAAGCTCCCTATAGCTCGACTCCGCCGTCTCCTGGACAACAAAAGAGCGGTTCAGTTCTTCGTCCAACGCCGTATCTAGTTCGATGAGACCATCATTATCCTGGTCGGCATCGGCGATCTCGCGCTCGGTGTCTCGGATCTGTCGATCGAGCAATTCCAGCTGTGCCGCCTGTCTCATCGGTTGCGCGAGGTCGGGCTTGGCGACGTCAAGCGCGGAGTCGTCGACCCCGGTCAGCATATACTTGAAGATCGACGTCTCGGCGGTCCTGGTCACGAACTGGCCCGAAAGCACCGGGGACGACCCGTCCTGAATTTTGGTCTCGTTCACCAGCGAATGCCGCTCCAGATCGCGGAAGCTTAGATCGCGGGTCTTTCCAGAAGCATCGACACGGACGCGCGCGTCAGCCGCCCCGACCTGTGCGAGAAGCAGGCGCGACAGCGAATTTTGGGCACCGTGCTGCGCCGACACGGAGATTCCCTGCGCTTGGGTGGGCCGTTCCCGCGTTAGCCCTTCGAGCACCTTGATGTGCCCTCCCTGAAGAGCGCGTACGAAGGTTCGCTTGGACCCATCGTCCAGCACTGCTCCTAGATGCGCGAGGTCATACCCTGCCTGCTCGATGATCGGTTCTGGTGGAGATTTCGCTCCTAGCACGAAGTCGATCAATCGAAGGACGTGCGATTTGCCCGTGTTGGAGCCGCCATAGATCACGTTCAGGCTGGGCCCGAACTCGACGGCCGCCGGCGGGCTGTTCGGCCCCGTCACCAAGAGAAAGCGGAGCTGCATGGCTAGGTCGAAACGCCGTAGTCGCTCTGGAACTCGGTCGCCCAGCGGTCCATTCGATCTTTCACCAGGGCGTCGATCTCATCGTCGGCGAGCGGTGCGACCGCCGACGCAAGCCACGCCGCCCGTTTCTTCAATTTGCCCGTATAGTCGCTCCGCAGGAGGTCGACGAACGACCCGGCTTCCTCGCCGGCCTCGAAGCGAAAACCGTCGAGCGTCGCATACCGATTAATCAGCCGCCTCGTTCCCATCAGAGATAAGCCCGCGCTGACCAGTCCGCGGCGCACCAGAAGCTCGGCGGTTCGCGACTCCTCCTGCGGGTGTAGGCTTGGAGGGCCATCAACATCGGCCGTGTGCACCACAAGGTGGTCAAGCACGACCAGGCGCCTCAGCCCCAATCGGGCGGGGTAGCAGGCGGTGAGCAGCACGAGCGATCGCAGACCGCTTTCGAAAGCGGTATTGAATATACGGGGCCGAAGCCTTTTGGGCGCTGCGCTGCCCATCACAGCTTCCACGTCAATCGATCATCGTTGGCCAGCTGGTGGCAGACGCCCTGCTTGACGCGGACCTTGGCTCGCGGTGCGAGCACGCTCGCGGGTGCCGCCTGACCCGCAACTGACAGCGCAGCCGTCAGCCGGGGATGAGCGCCATTTTCGGCGGCGACCGCGGGATCGATCGCGTCGAAGATCTGATCGGCGAAGTCCTCGATCGTTCCAGGTTCCGTCTGATCGCGGTAATGCGCCATGAACGCCTCCGCGTCGTAGAACCTAACTCGTTGCTTCTGTAGGTCTTCCTGCCAGTCGGTATGCGCCACCAAGTCAGCGAGCGAGTTCAAGGCGACGCCAGTTTCTTCGGAGTAGACCTCGAGAAGTTTGCCTACGTAGACGGTTTCTCTCGGCGCGACGTCCTGAGGCGCGACCCCAGCCGGGGCTGGAGGTAGCACGCCGTTGAAACGAGCCGCCCAATAGGCGGTTCGCCGGTGATCGTCGAGGATTTCATCGAGCGTCGAGTAGCGGAAGCTCGTGAAATCATATGCCTCGACAAAGGCCTGAAGCGCGCCCGTCAGATCATGCTTCTGCCCCGCGACCACGCGGCCGGACACGCGCGTATTCCAGGTGGATATCACCACGGCGCGGAATTTGGAGGGGTTCAGCAACAGATCGCGGAGCTCGGTAGTCGGCCCGCGTGGAGCCACGAAATAACAGGCCCGCGGTGCGGCGAACTCGCCCCGAAAGGCATGGAAGATTATCTTGCCAGCGTCCTCGCACGCTTTGGCCGTCGCCAACGGCACCTCGTAGTGTTTGCACTGATAATTGTCCCAGATACCCTAGCACGCTTTGGGCCCGCACAGGCCGACGACATCCCGGCCGTGGTCACCCGCCCCGCCAAGCCTCTTCACCGAAGCATAACCTTGAAGACCCTTTTGCCACTCGGAGATAAATATTTCCCACTCCGTAGCGTCGTAGGCTCGCACAAGCTTGACTATGGGCGCGAGGTTCACTGACTCCCCTGTCTCTGCGGCTCTCTAGCCTGAAGCTGTCGCCTACACGTGGTGAAACTCCTAAGCGAACGGCCGCTCTTGGTGCAACCCCGTCACATGCCGCGGGTCGACAGAGCCGCCGAGAAGCGGACGTTTCTGAGTCCGCTAAGAGCCAGCTCCGTCCGGATAAGCGGAATGGCAGATAGCCGCTTCGATCCGGTCGCTTAATGTCCGAAGCGGAGGGCATAGCTGCCAGCGCGACCCGCGGGGTAGGGCACCTACAGGATTCAGACTCTCCCAACGGCAGCTTTGGGCCAACCTTGCGCGTCGTCAGGCGCGACGGAGTGGGACAGGCTCCGCGCCTTCAGCTCTGCCGTCCATCGCCGCCGCCGCCGCCCTGGCGATGCGATCGGCGGCCGCACGGACCGGATCGTCGGCTAGGTGAGCTGACGTGCGCGGGAGGGTCCGGCGGCCGCGAGCAGGCTCCGTCTGGCGCATTGACGCTGGCGGCTGTCTTGA
>NZ_CAHJWH010000043.1 GCF_903642205.1 Caulobacter sp. S45
GCCAGCAGCGCCAGCAGCAGGACCGTCACCCGGGAACGCGGGGTGGACTTCATGATAAACTCTGCCAGGACCGTGTCAGGAGCGGCGTAAACCGGGGTCTGCAAGATCTACACCTGGCGCCTCCGGCCACCTGTAGTAACGCCGCTGGCGCGCACCCCACACTGGGGCAGGCTGAACGCGTCAGGCTAGAAGCCGTGCGTGAGGGTGAGGCGCACCGTGCGGGGTCGCAGCGGCGTAGACTGCGGCCCTGCGCCCAGGCTGAAAGGATTGCCGAAGGCGAAGGTGTCTCCACGATTGTTGGCCGGGTTGGAGATCAGCAGGCCGACGGAATAGTCGGGCGTCCGGAATACGCCCTGGAGCCTCCCGTCGAGGTAGTGTCCCATCTCGCTCGAGCCTTGCGGGCCGAAGAACAGGTAGGAGTGGCCGACGTAGAGGGCGGCGGCGTCCAGTTCCAGGGTACGGCCGCCGCTCAAGGATACGTCATACTCGATCCGGCTGTTGATCGAGCGGCGCGCCACGCCCGGCAGGGTGAAGTCGGACTGGCCGGCCGGGAAGCTGGGATCGACCTTGTGCAGGTCGGGGGCGGTGAACAGGGCGCCGATCTCGAAGATCAGGGGCTGTAGCGGTCGAACGCTCGCCTCCCACTCCCATCCCTTCACGTGGGCGTCGCCGACGTTGGCGACGTAGGAGAGGCCGGAGGGAAGCAGCTGGTCGGCCTGCAGCCGGTCCCAGACATCGTAGTAGAGCGCGGTTCGCGCCTGCAGCCGTCCGCGCCAGCCCTGCAGCTTGACCCCCGCCTCGTAGTTCCAGAGGTCGTCCGGCAGATAGGTGCGGTTCGGTTCGGCCCCGCCCTGCGCCGTGAAGGCGGTGGTCAGCGGGCCTGCGGTGTTGAAGCCGCCCACCCGGTAGCCCTTCGACGCCAGGGCGTAGAGGCGCACGCCTTGGACAAGCGCATAGTCCAGGGCGAGCTTGGGTGACCACTCCTTGGTGACGTAGCGCCCGCTGAACGGCGCCTGGGCGCCGGCCTCGTCCACAAGCGACAGCGTACGCCGCTCCGCATAGGCGAGCCGGAGACCGAGGGTCGCCGTCAGGCGGCTCGTCAAGGCGTAGCTTGCCTCGCCGAACAGGGCGAGATCGACCATCCGGTCGGTACGGTCCTCGGCGTAGAGCGTCTTCCCACCACCTGTTGGCCCCAGCCGAGTGGTCTCGTGCTCGTCGCCGTAGCTGCCATAGCCACCGACCAGCAGCGACGCCGGACCGTGCAAGGGCGCGCGGTAGTCCAGCTCCTGCGAGGTGAGCCGGACCAGAGTGTCGTCGTCGAACGCCGTCGGAACGGACGCACCCCCGAAATCCGCCGCCGCGTCGGTGGCGTCGTAGCGGCTGTCGAACTCGTGGTTGATGAACGAGCCTATGCTGTGCAGCTCGCCCCAGCCGCCGCGCCCGCCTATGTCGAGATAGGCCTGCTCGAAGTCGTTGTCGTGCGGCTCGCGCACCCGGGTGTTGCGTTCCAGCCCTTGGGGATCGCCGGTCGTGTACTGCGTGTCGTCGCTGTAGATGTCCTGGTAGATGTCGCCGAGGGTGACGCTCCACTCGGCGCTGGGCTCCGTGCGGAACGCCGCTCGGACCCCGGTCTCCTGCGTATGGTCGGCGTTCTGGACACCCAGCCTGGGGAGATCGATGTAGCCCCCGTCCTCCTCGCCATAGGCCACCAGACGCAAGGCGGCCTTACCTCCAGCGAGCGGGAGGTTGAACATGGCCTCCGCTCCTGCGCTCGGGTCGCCGCCGGCGGTGGTGGCGCCCGTAGCTGACGCGAAGCCCGAGGCGGCCGACAGGTCCGGCGCGACGGGCGTGACGCTGACCACTCCACCGATCGCGCCTGCGCCATACAGGGTGCCCTGGGGGCCGCGGAGCACCTCCACAGACTGCACGTCGACGAGGCGGAGATCGGGGTCCGGCGCGTTGTAGGTCGTGGGCGTCTGGTTCCAGTAGAGGCCGACGGTGGACTGGGTGTGGCCGGTGAACGCCCCGTCCGACAGGCCCCGCAGCAGGACCTTGTCACGCCCGGCGCCGAGATTGGTGACCGTCATGCCCGAAGCCAGAAGGCGCAGGTCAGCGGTATCGCGAACGCGCACCGCCGCGAGCGCCTGGGCCTGGACCACGCTGACCGAGCCGGGCAGGTGGAAGACGTCCACCCCCCGCTTGGAGGCTGTGACCACCACCTCGGCCAGGTTGGCTTCAGGCGGCGTGGCCGGCGGCGGCTTCGGAGCAGCGGCCTGAGCTGGTTGCGGCCGACGCTCTATCCGAACGGTCTGACCCTCCATCCACACCGCACGGCAGTCGCTGCCGGCCAGAGCCAGGTCGATGGCGGTATGGACATCCATCCGGCCGCGGATCGCGACCTGGACGCCATGGCACGGGACTGAGACGCCCACGGTGATGCCGGCCTGCAGACCCACCGCCAGTGCGGCTTGCGCGGGCGGCCGTGACGGCAGATCGTAGGACCGGCGGACGCCGGCCGCCCACAGGGCCGGCGCTGCGCTCAACCAGCAAAGGACGCCCAGCAGGCCGGGCCGAGCATGAGGCGTCAAGTTCAGACGACGGTCAGGGACGGCGTGCGCTTAGCACGATCTCCCCACCCTGGCCCGCCTTGGCGTCGAGCGGCAACAGCGCAGTCAGCCGGTCCACCATCTGGTCGCGCGTCCCCAGCACGAGCACCCCGGTGAAGCGCATCCGCCGGGCCTCTAGACCCGCCAGGCGGATCGGCTGCGGATATCGGCGGTTCAGGTCGGCGAGCACCTCGGACACGGGCCGGTCCCAATACACCCGCCGCCCCGCCTGCCAGGCGCCCACGTCGGCCGGGCTGACCTGGGCGAGCTCGAAGTCGCCGTCGGCGCCGAGCCGGGCGGCCCGCCCAGCAGGAAGCGTCACGCTGTGTTCGCCCGCCTGGAAGCTCACGGCGCCTCGCGACACGGCCACCTGGGTGACGGCGCCCTCCCGCACGATGTCGAAAGCGGTCCCCAACACCCTCACCTGCGCGGGGCCGAGATCGACTTCAAACGGGCGCGAAGGGTCGTGCGCCACGTCGAACCGCGCCTCCCCGTGCGCCAGGCTAACGCGCCGATCTACGCCTTGGAGATCGACGGTCAGCGCCGTCGCGCCGTCCATGTCGATCCGGGACCCGTCGGCGAGCTGAAAGGTGCGGCCCTGGCCTGCGGGGGTGACGTAGGCCAGCAGAGCGGAAGGAGGCGCCCGGTTCGCGGGATGGGGGCGCGAGATGAACCAAGCCCCAGACACGGCGACGCAGGCCACAACCGCAGCTGCCGCGGACGCCCATCCAACGATGCTCGATCGCCTGCGCCGCGTTGACGGAGCGCGGCTGCGGCGCGGCGCGGGCGCGCTGGCGCCTTCGCGGACCTGGTCCAGGCTGAGCCAGACCGCCTGCGCCCGGTCGAAGGCCTGCCTGCGCAGGTCCGGCCGATCGGCAGGCGCGTCATCCAGCCACGCCACAAAGGCCAGCCATCCGGTCTCGCCGACATCGTCGCCGGAAAGCCGCACGACCCAGTCGGCGGCGTCCTGCTCGAGGCTTGACGCACCCGCCCCTCTTTCCTCCCCGCTCATCTCCGCCAAAGCCCTTCCGTCTCTTGTGAAGACGCCACGGACACCCCCATCCCCCAGCCCCTCATGACGTGCGTTCCGTCAGGAGCTTGAGCGCCAGGCTGACATGCTTCTCCACCGCGCTCTTGGAGACGCCCAGGCTCTCGGCGGTCTCCTGGTGACTGAGCCCTTGCAGCTTGTGCAGGCGGAACACCCGCTGCGTCTGCGGGGGCAGGGTCTCCACCGTCGCCATCAGCCGCGCCAGCCGCTGGCGGGCTTCGACCGTCCGGTCCGGCCCCGGCGCATCGGAGGCGCGGTCGCCGCCGCGCCGCTCGCCCTGCAGGTCCGACCACGCGCTCTCGCGCGCGCGCTGACGTTGGGCCTGGCGCACGTCGTCGAGCATCAGGTTGGACCCGAGCCGATACAGGTAGGCCACCGGATTGCCGATGTGTTCCTGCGCCGGGACAGCCATCACCTTCTCGAACATGGCCTGGACGAGATCTTCGGCGCGCGCCTGCGAACGAAGGCGCGCGGTGAACACCCGCACCAGGTCGGCGCGCCGTTCCATGTAGGCGCGCGCAAGGGGCGTCGAGGACATATCGGGCAAGTCGAAGATCCGCGACTCTCGACGGGAACGAACGCAAGCGACGGCTCCCGACGCCTCTGATCGTCAGCCGCGATCTGTCATGGATTCAGGGTGGCTGCCAAGCCATAGCCGCTCCGCCGGCTGGCGGGACGCCTGGGACCCTGAACGCGCCAGGTGGCGGGCTCCTAGGCAGCGACAACAGCACGACGGTCCGGCGCCACTGCGATCGTGGTGGCCAAGGCATCGCATAAGGTCGGCTTCGCAACGTACTCGACTTCGTTCGGGTTAACCGCGGACCCTTCGTAAGCAGCAGCCGAAGGACCGCTCAGGATCATCAGCCGCAGCGGCTCTCCTCCCTCGACCCGACGCGCATCGCAGGCGAAACGGAAAGCTTCGTCTTCGTCGATCGTCGAGAACAGGCACGCCTCGTCGAGGCTGACGACCCAAGCCTGCGCCTGGCCGCGAAGATACACGGTTGTCTCCAAAATCGGCTCGCAGGCGTGAGGTTGCGGGTCTTGGTCGGCGACACACGGAGCGTTCAAGCCAGTTCCTCAAGGCGGTGCGGCCGGATCGGCCAGACGAGGCGACCCACAAGCCCGAACTTGAAGCTGCTCAGGAGCCCCCAGACACCCAGCTCAAGGCGGGGCGCCAAGCGCTCCATGAGGAACTCCAGATCCAGGCATCCCAGACTGATCACAACGAAGACGGCGGCGCCGGCCAGCTTCCCGCCAGACGTCCATCCCCGGAACGCCAGCCGCCTATGCGCGACATAGGCCCAGAACATCGCCAAAGCGGCCTGGACAGGCGCTGTGGCCCAACCGAGACCCAATTCCATGCTCTGGATGAAGTGCAGGCGGCAGACCTCCGCCACCCTCTCAACCATCATGTAAAGACCGATGGTGAGAAGGAACGGCCAGAGCCGCTCTGAGCCGAGCGCCTCGAGTTGTCCGAGTGTGGGCAAGTGACGCCGCATGTCTCAGGGACGCCGCCGTCGCCGCTCCACCTCACCCGGAAGCGCGATATTCCATGAGGTCGAGCCACAACCTGCGGCGGCCAGGCGCGCATCGGCCTCGCCGCTGGCCAGCCGGAAAAAAGTTTCACAAATGATGAGCCTAGCCGCCATCGGCGACGTCTAGGGAGGTGGGCCACAGCTTCGGTTCCGGGCGTGCAGGCGATTGGCACATGAGGTGAGCGCCGCGATCTCGGTCCTCGGATGGGTCTTCACCGCCATCGCGTCCCTGGGCGTGATCTACACGATCTTGGCCGCGCTCGCCGTGAAGTGGTTTTTCATCCGGCCGGTCTCGCAGCCGACAGCCTGCCTGCCCGTAACGATCCTGAAGCCGCTGCACGGGGACGAATTCGGACTGGCGGTCCGCCTCGAAGGCTTCTGTACTCAGGACTATCCCGCTCCGGTACAGATCATCTTCGGAGTGCGCGACGGCTCCGACCCCGCGGCCGGGATCGTCAAACAGCTGATCGGAACATACCCGGAGCTGGACATACACCTCGTTGTCAGCAACCGGACCTTCGGCGCAAACCGCAAGATATCCAACTTGATCAACATGGAGCGTCTTGTCCGCCACCCGATCATCGTCATTGCCGACAGCGACATCACCGTCGATCCCGACTACCTGCGGGTGCTGGTGGCGGCCCTTGCCCCTCCAGACATCGGCTTCGTCACCTGCGCCTATGTCGGCGTCCCGACGCGGTCGACATGGTCCCGCCTTTCAGCCATGGCGATGAACTATCATTTCCTGCCCAGCGTCGCCTTCGGGCTGAGGATAGGCCTGGCGAAACCCTGCTTCGGGCCAACCATAGCGCTCCGCAAGACCGTCTTCGACGAGATCGGCGGACTCGCCAGGTTCGCAGACCACCTTGCAGACGATTTCGAGATCGGCCGGGCGATCCGCGATCTGGGCTACAGCTTTGCGGTGCCGCCGATGACGGTGGGACACGCCTGTCCCGAACGAAACGGGCTGCATGTCGGCAGTCACGAACTCCGGTGGGCCCGTACTCTGCGGCTGATCGATCCCGTAAGCTATGCCGGGAGCGCCATCATGCATCCTCTTCCATTCGCCCTGGTAGCGATCGTCCTGCTCCAAGGGAGCATGACGAGTCTGATGGTGCTCGCCGTCGTCTGCGGCGCGAGGATGTTTGTGATGGAGCGGGTCGAGAGGTTCGCGAGCTGTAGTCGCGGCATCTGGTGGCTGTGGCCCGCCCGAGACCTCTTGTCCGCACTCATATATGCATGGGCGTTTCTCGGCAAGACGGTGACATGGCGGGGGCGGACCTTCCGGATCGGCCGCGAAGGGCAGCTCATCCCTCATCCGCCCGGCGCGGACGAGTCCACGGGGAAGGAATCAGGGCCTGTCACCGGCTTGGCCTCGATACCGACCGGTCGCCCGTCCGAGGACCTTGCACCCGTTGTTCTTAGCGCAATGCGCTAGTGGAGATCACGAGAGTTACCCCCCACCTTTGCTTCTCTCAACAGGTTCATCCTTGAGGAAAAAGCAAGCCGCAGGGCGAATTCTGACACTAAGCGTCATGGTGCTAGGCGCCATCGCCATCTGGAGTTTTTTGATCCACTTCGGTGTGGGTGCTATTTCAGGCTCGCTGCACAATCTTGGGCTGGCTGGCTTCATCATATTCTGTTCTTATACCCTCGGCGTTCTGGGACTACTCGGCGTGTCCTGGTACGTCATCGCCCCAAGCACCCCGCTCAGACAGCTTCCGGGCTTTGTCTTCGGCCGCATCATGCGTGAGGTGGCAGCCGACATCCTCCCTCTTGCACAGCTCGGCGGCTTCGTTGTGGGCGTGAGGGGCGCTTGTCTGTTCGGCGTGTCCACCTCCCTCGCGATTGCGTCAACGCTGGTCGATCTAGGCGCGGAGATGGCTGGGCAGCTTCTGTTTACAATGATCGGCTTGTCTGTCTTGAGTCTTCGTCCTCCACCGAACTTTCCTCATAAGATTGTCGATCCCGCGATCTATGCCGGTCTGGTGCTTGGCATAGTGACCGCCGCAGGCTTCTTCTTTTCGCAGCACTTCGCTCCAAGAATTCTAACCAGGCTAAGTGTGCGGTGGCCTGAAAAAATGAGAGCGCATTTGGCGTCCGTTCAGCTGGAGTTGGCGGACATATATCGCCAGCCGGCGCGTGTAGCGCTCTCTATGGGTCTTCACCTGATGGCGTGGCTGGTCGCGGTCGGCGGAGTTTGGCTGACCTTGCGCCTTATGGGTGCGCGGATGCCGCTCCCGATGGTCCTGGTCATGGAGAGCCTTGTCTACCTTCTCCGCAGCGTGGCGTTCTTTGTCCCCGGGGCGCTCGGGATCATGGAAGGCGGCTACGTCCTTCTGGGTCCGATCCTTGGTCTGCCAGCGGAGATCGCGCTGAGCTTGGCCCTCATCAAGCGGGGACGTGATCTCGCGATCGGGTCGTTAGCGGTCGCCACGTGGCAGATCCTGGAAGGCAGATGGCTTCTGGGCTGGAGCTCAAGACCGTCTTCATAGGCGAGGCCGCTCCACCATCGGCCTTCATCCTCACCCGGCGAGGTCCGCGTCGGAAACGTCTGCGCGCATGCTGCGGGGGTGAGGCGCGGGGAAGGCGGCGGCGTCATGCCAGGTGAGACGTTGCAGTGCTGGAGCATGACGCTTGCCCGGAGTTTCGCCTGTTCGAGCTCTAGGGGATGCAACTCGCCTGCCTCCCCTGAGCGTCCCACGGCCTTCAGAGACCCGATTGACCACCAGGCCCGCGAGTGTCTCGGGATGACGGCTGGCGACATGCCGCTGACCGCCGCCGTGGAATGGCGTTTGCGCCTTTCGCGTCTTTCACCCGGGGCCAGGATGGTCCTGTTCGTGGGCGCCTTGACCCTGGTCAAGCTCCTCGTGGCCGCCTGGACGCCGCTCGCCTCCGACGAAGCCCTGTACTGGCGCTATTCCAAGCACCTGGCCGCCGGTTTCATCGATCACCCGTTCGTCAACCCGTCGATGATCCGCCTGGGGACGGCCGTGTTCGGCGACACGCCGCTGGGCGTGCGCGTCTGCGCCGTGCTGCTCAGCCTGCCGGCCAGCTGGGCGTTGGGACGCGCCGCGCGGCTGCTGTTCGACGATGCCGCCCTGGCCAGGACGGCGGTGGTCTACTTCAACCTTACGCTGGTCATGTCGATCGGCTCGCTGGTGGCGACATCGGACCAGGCGGTGGTCGCCGCAACCTGCTTTCTCCTGCTCTTCCTGGCGCAAATGCAGAGCAGCGGCCGGGGAGCGTGGTGGCTCGCGATCGGCGCGACCTTCGGTCTGGGCCTATGCTCCAAGTACACCACGGCCTTCTTCGGTGTAAGCATCCTGCTCTGGCTCCTCGCGATGCGCGAGAACCGGCGGTGGTTCGCCACGCCCTGGCCCTGGCTAGGGGGGTTGGTCGCCCTGGCCGTGTTCTCGCCCGTGCTGGTCTGGAACGCGCAGCATCACTGGGCGTCGCTGGTCTACCAATCCGGCCGGCTCACCGTCTACATCTGGACCTTCCGCTACCTGGGGGAATTGCTCGCCGCGGTGACCATCCTGGCCACCCCGCCGATCTTCGTGCTGGGGTGCATCGGGCTGGCGACCCCAAGCTCCCGCCCCCGGTCCGAAAGTTCGCGCGGCCTGCTCATCGCCATGATCGCGCCGATGATGGTCTACTTTATCTGGCACGCCACCCATGAGCGCGTACAGGGGAACTGGCCTGAGCCGGCCTATCCGGCCTTCGCCGTCGCGGCCGCCTACGCCTGCCACCATTCCCGGCATGGCTCAGCTACCCTCGACCTCGTCGGCAAACTCGCCGCCAGGATCGCGGCGCCCTTTGGATTGGCGCTGGCCGTGCTCGCCTATGCGGAGGCGACAACGGGCTTCCTGCCGCTCGGCCGGCATGATCCGCGGACGCGCGTGCTGGGCATCGGCTGGACGACGGTGGGCGAGGAGATCGACCGGCTTCGCGCCCGCGCCGGCGCAAGGGTCATTCTGACCACTGACTACACCCTGGCCAGCCTGACCCAGCTCTACCTGCCGTCGTCCACGCCCGTGGTGCAGATCAGCGACCGGGTGAGGTGGAGCAACGAACCCGCGCCCTCGCCGCAGCTCTTCCAGGGCCGGGCGCTGTATGTCTGCAAGAACGCCTGCAGCAAGCTGTCCAAGGTCCAGGCGAGGTTCGACAGCGTCACGCCGGTAGCCGCGCTGCGACAGGACGCATCGACTGGCGCGGGTCCACTCTACCACGTCTACGAGGTGAGCGGCCCCAAGGCTCCCGTGCTCGATCCGCCTACCCGCATCTACGGTGCGGATCATGAGGATCGTTGAGCTTGCGTGCAGCAACGTGACAGCGCCCAGGCTGGAGGTGGGTATCGTCCGGTCTCTGTCCGGCTTGCAGGCGGGAAAAAGGTGAAGACGCCGAGCTAGCGTCAGCGTTCTAATCGTCGGCCACGATCTGGTCGCGCACGAGCGGCGTCTGCCAAGCCATCGCCACCACGCTGAGGGTCAGGCCGGCCAGCAGGGTGATGAGCAGCAACGCCCTCGTTGTGTGCCTGTGGGCGATCGACATCTCCGTCCTCCCGTGCAGGTGAGACGTCGCAGACCTTCCCCGCCCACAGGCTTGGCGCACGGTGCAGCGAAAGGGCCGCGCTCGGCAGCCCGGGCGGCGCAATCGAGGCGTCCACCCCTGCGCCTCGCTCCTGGAGACCCTCAGTTGGTGAACTGGAGGCTCGCATAGAAGGCGGAGTCGTTGACGTGCGCGCTGTGCTGCAGTCCCGGACCGCCTGAGGCCATCACCGCCCAATGCTTGGTCAGCTGGTAGATCGCCCCGAAGCCGAGGTTGGTGAAGGCGGGACCGCCGATCGTCTGCGGCGTCTGGTGGTAGAGCTCCACCCCCAGGTTCAGCCGCTTGCTGAGGGCGCGCGTCACCGCCCAGCCCACTAGGCCATAGTCGCGCTGGCCGCGGCCAGGATTGATGTCGTACCCGCCGCCGCCGAACGTGGACCACTTCCCGACGTCCTTCTCCAGCCAGATCGGCAGGAAGACGGACGCATGGCCCGTATCCAGCCGGCGCGGCGCGGTGGGCAGGGTCAGAGCCGGGAAGACCGCGGCGTCCGGAAGCCAGCTTCCCTCCGGCGGGTGCAGGAAGCGGTACTTGGCGCTGAGCTGCACGTCGCCGGTTCCGGCGCGAAGACTGTGGGTGCTGTCGAAGGCGAGCGGCAGGAGGGCGCTGAGCTGCAGGTTCTCCGCCGCGCCGTAATTGAGCTCCGCGCCCGCCACGCCCGCGGTCTCTCCCGGCGTGTTCACGCCCGAGACGAGTGCGTAGTTCTCCCAGCCGCCGGTCCGCGTCGGCTCGGGATCATCGGTGACATAGGGCGGTCCTGCCCAGGCCGGAGCCGCGGCGAGCAGCGCGGCGGCGAGAAGCGCCAGCCCGGTGCGGCGTTCAGCCATCCGCTTCGACGGACGGCTTGCGGGCCGCCAAGGCGACCAGAACGACGACGGCTACGGCCAGGAGCGCGGAGGAGGGAATTGTCCCCAGCTCCAGACCGCCGTCCCTCAGCGGCTTGGTCAGGCTGTCGCCGAGCGTGGCGCCGAGGGGCCGGGTCAGGACGAAGGCGGCCCAGAACAACAGCACGCGAGGCATGCGGGTGAAGAGGTAGGCGGCCCCGATCAGGGCGATCAGCCCGCCGAACACCAGGGCGCCACCGTGGTAGCCGAGACCCTTATCATCGGCGGTGAAGTCCCCAAGCGCCGTACCGAGCGTGTTGGAAATCAGGATGGCCGCCCAATAGAAGCTCTCCACCCTGCGGTCCGCGACGTGCTGGAAGACGATGCGGCCCATTGCGAGCCGCCAGGCGAGGAGGATAGCGCCAAGGAGCGCCAGCAGGAGGAGCGAGCCGCCGAGATAGCCGAGGTGGGCGCTCCGGTCCAGGAAGTCGGACAGGGTCGTCCCCGCCGTCGTGGTGGCCAGGATCACCGCCCAGTAGAGGGCGGGATGGTAGCGGTTGGCGCGGACCTGGGCGGCCGCCACGACCAGGAAGATGGCGAAGAAGACCGCCGTACTCGCCAGATAGCCGAGGCCCAGCGTCATGGAGACGGCGTCACCTCCGGTCTCGCCCAGCGTGGTGGCGAAAATCTTGATGACCCAGAAGGCCAGGGTGATCTGGGGAACCTTGTTCAGCTCTCGGCGGGATAGGTCCACGCGTCATACCCTTTCTGCTCAGGCGAACTCACCACAGCACGTGCGGCGATCGGGAAAAGTCGGCCACGACCCGGAGACCTGGATTTGCGGACTCAGCATATATCCGCCCATCGAAGGCCTGCGCGATGGCGGAACTCAGGGCAAGGCCCAGCCCTGTACCCGGGGTGCTGCGGCTCGCATCCAGGCGCGTGAAGCGCTCGAAGATGCGCTGCAACGCCTCGGCCGGAACGCCCGCGCCGTCGTCGGTCACGGAAAGCTTGAGGCCCTCGGCCTCGACCGCGACGGTGACGTGCGATCCGACGGGCGTGTGGGTCAAGGCGTTCTCGACCAGGTTGGCGATCATCTGGGCGAGGAGGTCGGGTGTCGCCAGCAGGCGGGTGGTGAGTTGCGGCTTGGCGGCGAGCGACAGGGTGCGCTGGCCTTCCTCGGCCATGGGCAGATAGGCGGCCACTACCCGACCGGCGACCTCGCCGAGGTCCACCGGCTCGGTCGCGAGGCCGGGTGCGCCGGCCTCCAGCTCGGCGATGTGCAACAGCGCCTGGAAGGTGCGCAGCACATCGTCCACCTCGCCAGACGCGCTCACCAGCGCCTCGCGGTAGAGGTCGAGCGAGGCCGGAGCCTGCAGCGTGCGCGCGATGCGCTCGTTGTGACGCGCCAGCGGACGGCGCAAGTCGTGGGCGATGTCGGCCGACACCTGGCGCAGCCCGGTCATCAGCCGCGTGGTCCGCTCCAGCATGTGGTTCAAGGCGGCGGCAAGCTCGTCAAGGTCGCTTGGCGCCCGTGCGCCGGTCCTCGCCCGAACCTCCACGTCGCCGGCGCCGTAGCGCTGCATGGTCGTGGCCATCTCATCGACACGTGCAAGCGCGCGCCAAGCCAGGACGCCGCCGACGGATAAGCTGAGCGCCACCGCTCCCGCGGCCACGGCGAGAACCGCGACCAGGAGCGCTTCGTCCGTCCGTTCCCGCGTCCCGAGATCTTCGCCCACGGTCAGGCCGAAGCCGCCGACCTCGCCCCGAAGGGCCCGCACCACCTCCGACTGGTCGTCCGGCAGGTCGCCCTCGATCAGACGCCGGGTGGACCAGCCCTGCGGTCCGGCGGCGGGCAGGTCGCCGGCCAGACGGCGACCTGCGGCATCCTCGATCCGAAACTCCCAGATGCTGGGATCACGCTGGCGGGCCGCCACGGTGTTCCGCAGCGCCGCGAGACCGCCGGCGCCATAGACGGCCTTGAGGTCGGCGACTTCGGCGGTGATCTCGGCGTCGACCGCCTGGAGCTCGTCCCGCCGAACGACGATGTCGGCCAGGACGCCCGCGGCCGCGAAGGCGACCACGAAGAGGAACGTCTGCCAGAGCGCCAGCCTGAAGCTGGTGGCGCGCCAAAGGCGGCTAAGCCGCATCGATGCAGTAGCCGGCGCCGCGCAAGGTGCGCACGGGGTCGGGAAGTCCGTCCCGCTCGAGCTTGGCCCGCAACCGGCTGATGTGCGGCTCGATGATGGTGGCGGGGTTGGCGTGGTCCAGGCCGAACGCCGTCTGCAACAGCATCGAGCGCGTCACCGCGTGGCCGGCGTTCAGCATCAGGACCTCCAGCAGCCTGAACTCGCTGCCCGTGAGGTCCAGCGCCTGCCCGGCGCGCCTAGCGGTCCGTTCCAGCCGATCCAGCTCGATGTCGACGGCCCGCAGAAGGGTCTGGCTCTCCGGCAGCGGCGGCCGGCGCCGGAGAGCCTCCACGCGGGCCGCGAGTTCCTCCAGCTCGAACGGTTTGACCAGGTAGTCGTCGGCGCCCGCCTTCAGGCCTTGAACCCGGTCGGCGACACCACCGACGGCGGTCAGGAAGATGATGGGCGTCCTGACGCCCGTGCTGCGCAGCGTGCGCACCACCGTCAGCCCGTCGAAGCCGGGCAGCAGCCGATCGATGACGAGACAGTCGAACTGAGGGTCGCTGGCCCGCAGCAGGCCCGCGCGCCCGTCGGAGGCGATCTCGACCGTTTGACCGAGCGCGCCTAGTCCATCGCTGACATAAGCAGCGGTTTCGGGGGTTATCCTCCACCAGCAGGATCATCAAGTCGCACAACTCCGCTTGGCGCTATGAACCGGTTCTGATTACGGCGCAAGAAGTCACAACATGGCGAGCCGTGGCTTTTCAGCCACGCAGTCTAAGCTTGTCGAATTGCAAGCTTTCCCAGTCTTCTACTTCATCTCGCCGGCACGAAAGTGTCGCGTGGCTTTGCAATCTTGTGCGAGGTCCGCACACCCGTCCAGCGGACACCGGGGGATCTCACGGTGCGCATACGCCCTATCGCTCTGTTCGCGTCGACCAGCCTCTTGGTTTCAACGCAAGCCGCTCGGGCTCAGCCTGGCGCTCCCATGGCTCCGGGCCAGGCCGCCGAGAGCGAGGCCGCTCCGTACCAGCCCGGCCCTGCACAGGCCGGTATGACCGCGTCCCCCTCTACCGAGGGCCAGTCTGCGGCCGGCCAGGCGACCACGGTGGACAGCGTGGTGGTCACCGCCCCCCGGCAGGAAGGTCTGGCGCGGCTTCGCCAGTATGATGCGCCGAACCTGATCAGCGTCCAGTCGGCCGACACCATCTCCAAATATCCCGACTTCAACGCCGCCGAAGCGCTCGGACGCATCCCAGGAGTCTCGCTTTCCAGCGACACCGGAGAGGGCCGCTTCGTCAACATCCGCGGCATCGACGCCAATCTGGACGGGGCGACCTACGGCGGCGTGGTGCTGCTGAACACCAATCCGGGCGGTACGGCGGCGGGCGGCGGCGGCCGGGCGGTGGAGTTCGACACCATTCCGACCGGGGCCATCGACGGCATCGTGGTGACCTACACGGGTCTTCCCGACCACGAAGCGGAAGGGCTGGGCGGCCAGATCGACCTGACGCCCCGCAGCGCCGCCGGCATCAACAAGCCCTTCTTCGAGGGAACGGTCGGGGAGGGCTACGAGCCGCTGCACGGCCATTCCGGCCCCTTCAGCGCGGAAGGCGCCGTCGGCGCCCGGTTCGGCTTCGACGGAACCAAGCTGCTGGTGCAGGGCGACGGGCAGGCGCAGCCGGTGCGCGCCGGCTTCTTCTCCAACCCAACGCCCTTCTCCTTCGTGATCACCGCCTCGACCCGCCAGGACCGCCGCGGCATCGACGACCTGGAGGAGAGCTACGTCGACGACGCCACCGCCCAGCGCAACGCCGTCAGCGAGTACGACCTGCGCCGCTACGACTACCATCGCCGCCGCTACGGAGAAGGCCTGGAGTTCGACTTCCAGCCGAACGACCACCACAGCCTCTACGTGCGCGCCGACATCGCCGGCTACAACGAGGCGGTGCACAAGAACTTCCTGCTGTTCCGCGACATGGGCAACGAGGACGCGAACGGCCAGATTCCCGTCTCCCCGAGCCATCCGAACGCCCTGGTCGACACCACGACGCCCACCACGACCCTGACCGACGAGCAGGAGGCGCACAGGAACCAGGTCTATGTCATCGGCGGCAAGGATGACTTCGGGCCAGTGTCGCTCGACTACCATGCCGCCTACAGCCGCGCGACCTACCGGGTGAACTACAACATCGGCGCGCGGTTCGCAGGACCCGCAAACACGCCCATCATCTACGACAATCGCACCAGCATCACCTATCCCAGCTTCAGCTTCCCGAACGGGATTAACCTGAATGATCCTTCGATCTACACGCTCTCGAAACTGAGCAACAACGAGGACTATGATGCGGACGAGGAGCGGACCTACGCCGCCAACCTGTTCTTCCCGCTGCACCTGATCAACGACAACGACCGGATGAAGATCGGCGGCCAGGCCCGCATCCGCGACAAGGTGGCCACCGAGTACGACGAGAGCTACAGCGGCCTGCCGGACCTCACGCTGCAAGGTATCTCAGGGCCTGCCAACACCTATTACGACGGCCACTACCCCAACGGCCCCTTCATCGACCGCTACGCCGTGCGCAACCTGATCGCGACGCTGCCGAACAGCGGCCCGGTGTTCAACGACGGCAGCTTCTTCAACGCCGACGAGAACATCTACGCAGCCTATCTTCAGTACACCACCGAGATCGGTCCGCTGGGCATACTGGCGGGCGTGCGGGTCGAGGACACCAACGCAAAATATGGCGGCTATGTCGCCACGACGAACATCGACGGCAGCTCCAGTGAAGCGCTCGAAGTCCGCCACGAAGACTACGTCAACGCCTTTCCCACCGTGCAGCTGCGGTACACCATCATGCCCCGGCTGCTCGCGCGGGCGACTTTTTCCACCGGCATCTCCCGGCCCGGGTTCAACCAGAACACCACGGCCACGAGTGTGGACCTGACCCAGAGCCCGGTGACGATCAGCGAGGGCAACCCCAACCTCAAACCGACCACCGGCCAAAACTACGATCTTGACCTGGAATACTACATGCCCAACAGCGGCATCGTGGAATTCGCCCTGTTCGACAAGGAGTTCAGCAACTACATCGTGCCGCGGGTGCAGAACGGAGTCAGCGGCAACCCGCTGGCGCAGGGATCGCTCGCCAACATCACCACCTACGAGAACATCTCCTCGGCCCACGCCCGGGGCATCCAGGCCGACTACCACCAGAAGTTCACCTTCCTGATCAAGCCGCTGGACGGCTTCGGCCTGGATGCGAACGTCACGGTCGTGCAGTCGCGCATCGAGGAATACACCGGGGCGCAGGACCTGACCGGCCAGCCGCAGTACGGCCTGCTGCCCGGCACCTCCCAGACCACCTGGAACCTGGCCGCCTTCTACGAGGCCTATGGCGCCCAGGTGCGCTTGGCGGCCGAGCAGGTCAGCCACAGCCTGTTCGGCCTGGGGGGCGACAAGTCCCTGGACGTGATCCAGGACGGCCGCACGACGCTCGACCTGACCTCCAGCTACCAGTTCACGCCCAACTACGGCGCCTACTTCGAAGCCAAGAACCTGCTGAACACGCCCCTGCGCTACTACGAGGGCAGCTCAGATCGCCCGATCCAGCGGGAGTTCTACGACGTGACCATCGAGGGCGGCGTGCGCGTGAAGTTCTGATCCGGGGCACCGCAGCAAGGCCGGCCGGCTTGGACCGGACGCTCACGCTCCCCTGGACCTGCCACCGACGCCCATCCAAGCCTGGGCCGGCGATCGACCATGTGGCGGTTGAGGAGAGCGATCGTGTCTATCATGGAGATGGCTACACTCGGCGCCTGCGCCGATCGTCCGTATCAAGGGAGCCGCCACAATGCCGGACGCGACGCTCTTCACCGTCGCCCAGGCCGTAGGTGCGCAGGGCGCCTTGCGTCATGCTCTCGGGCTCGGCCCCGAGACCTTCGCGCTTCCGGCCTTCATCGGCATGATCAGCGATGAGATCCAGCAGATGCGTGAGGCGGGCCGCAGCGACGCCGACATCCTCGCCGTCATAACCGAAGCGACAGGCGTGAGCGTGGCGGCTGACGACCTGATGCGGTTCTACGCACCGCCGGAGCAGCGCCGGCGACCCGAGTGACGGCTCAGCGGCCCGCTGGAGGCGCCGCAAACAGTTTCACCATCGGCGCGACGCCGGCGGCTGTGTCGTCGGCATGGCGCAGATGCTCGCCGATATCGAAGGTGTCCTCGAGGGTGCGGAGCAGCGAATAGTGGCTGTAGGGCGCATCGTCTTGCACGCCGCGCGGACCGTGATTGGTGATCACGATCGCGGGAATATGGCCGCCGCCGAAGTTTGAGGGCGCGTCCGGAGTCACCCCGCAGCAGCCCTCCCGCGTCTTGCCCGAGCCCTCGTCGAAGGTCAGCACGATGGCCATATTCTCGCGCGATCGCCAGGCTGCGCTCGCCATCAGCTGGCGCACCAACGCGCCGTTGGCCGCGTCGCCCCGGCGGATCAGGGCCGCCACGTTCAGCCCGTCGCAGTCGGTCGGCACGCCTGAGCCGTGCAACCCGTGCATGTCGTTGCACTGATTGGGCACCACAAGGGCGAAGGCCGGCAGCCGGCCGGTGTCGAGGTCTTGCTTGAGCTGGCCGAAGCCGACGATCCGATTCGCCCTTGCAGGGTCGGACTGCACGTCGGCGAAGTTCATGAAGCCGGAGTGCTTGGACGCGTAGAGCGCGGTCTTGCGCGTGCCGTTGTCGAAGGCCGGGTCGCTGGCGACCACCGCGTCCGACCCCGGCTCCGGCAGGCTTTCGTAGTAGCCTTTCCAGTCCAGCCCCTTGGCGCGCAACTGGTCGCCGAGGTGGGGCGCCTTCACCGTGTGGTCCGCGTAGCCCGGCGCGCCGGCGCCGTCGCAGAAGGGCCGCTGCGATCCCGGATCGCAGTAGTAGGCGTCGTCGTCGTGGATGCCGAAGGTGTCGCCGCCGAGCAGCGCCACATAGTTCGCCTCGCTCGGATGCACCTCAGCGTAGAAGTGCGTCGCCAGGCCGTAGGTCCTGGCCAGGGCGGAGATTTCCGGGGCGGCGGCGGGGTCGAGGATCTGCTCGTAGTTCTTGTTCTCGTCCACGATGACGACGACGTGGGCGTAACGGCCCACCTGGCCGTCGGCGGCCAAGGGCGCAGCCGCCGCCGGGCCGGAGACGCCCCCGAGGAGAAGCGTGGCCAAACCGGCGAGACCTGCCGCGCGGGCGCCTGTTGCTGCGGCTGTCATCCCGTTCTCCCAGCCCGTCTCCGCGACCGCGGTCTAGCACCCGGGTGAGACATTTTCGCGATCCACTCACTTCGCCGGATCGAACACCAGCAGCTTCAGCGTTCCGGGCAGGAAGCGCCGCCGGCCCGTGGTGGGACCCGCGGGGTCGATCTCCGCCGACGCGACGAAGAGGCGCCCCGTGGACGTGTCCACCGCCATGGTGCGCGCACCCACCTGAGTCTTGACCGGCGCAAGCGGCCGGTAGGTGTCCGCATCGACCTCCTCGATCACGCTGATGGTCCCGTCCCGCCCGTTCGAGCTGAAGACGCGGCGGCGGACCGGATCGAAGGCCGCCGAGTCGGTGCCGAGCCCGATCGGCGCGGAGGCGACCTCGCGCCCGCTCTGCGTATCCAGCACGTCCAGCCGCCCGTTGACGCAGGAGGTGAACAGACGGTGGCGCGGCGGGTCTATGGCCATGCCGTGCGGGCTCTTGCAGTCGGGGACCGGCCAGCGGGCGGTGACGGCGTTGGTGGCGGTGTCGATGCGCACGATCTCCGCCCGCTCCGCCCCGTTCACGAACAGATGGTCCTCGCCGTCCACGGCGGCAGACTCCAGCGAACCCCCGACCTTGATGGTGTCCACGACCCTGAGGCCCGCAGGATCGATCACGGTGATCACGCCGGAGTCGCCGTCGATCACGTAGACGCCGCGTCCGCCGCCAGCGATGGCGTCCGCGTCCGGGGCCGCATCAAGGGTCGCGCGAACCGCAAGCGTCTTCAGGTCGAACGCGATGGCCTTGCCCGCCTCCCCGTCGTCGGTGAAGCCGAGACCCGTCGAGGCCGAAACGTAGGTCCCATGTGCGCCGCCTTTCAGGCCGGTCACGTCTCCGATCAGCGTCAGCCCGCGCCCGTCCACCACGCTCAGCCGATCTCCGTGGGCCACGAAAACGCGCCCGCTCGGGGCATCGGCGACGACGTAGTCCCACCGCTCAGGCGCGCCCAACGGGATCGCTCCCACCTGCCGATAGGATGGGGGAGGCTGGGCGGAAGCCGTGGCCGCTCCGCAACCAACGGACATGAAAGCGCTTAGTGCGGCCAGAAGTGTCTTCATTCAGGGCGCCTCTTTCACACCAACCGTTAGTCCATGCCCAATACTCCTCTCGAATTTCGCAAACAACCTTATTCTAAAAACGAAGTCTTGCAGCTTCGCAAGATTATGTAACCTGACATCTCTGCTATTGTGATAGATGTCTTTGCAGTGCATGAAGCAATGATGGCTGTCAGGTGGAGGGACGTTTCCTAGCACCGCTGGTAATCACGGCGGTCGCTGCTTAGGCCGCTAACGCCGTCCACCGCACGTGCAGGACATATTAGGCCCCTGTTATCGCCCCGGTCAGTTCGAACCAGGGCCAAATCAGAGTCGGAAGGTCGGCCGCAGACAGGCTCGCGGAGGCGACCCTCTTGGATCGAGGCCGCGAGCATGTTGTGGGGCCTGACCGGATGGCGGAGAGGGTGGGATTCGAACCCACGGTACCCTTGCAGGTACGCCGCATTTCGAGTGCGGTGCTTTCGACCACTCAGCCACCTCTCCAGGTCGGGGCGCGGCGCCTGGGGGGCGCGGCTTGAGCGAGGGCGGATGATCTAGACGTAGCGGCTCCGCCTCGCAAGGGCATGCAGGGCGGTCAGCAGGGTAGGCTGACCGGTCGCCACGCCAGCCGCGACCACCCTTGCGGCGCCCGCAGAGGTTCCCATATCGACTACACGTGAGGGCAGGGATGCGGCTCGCGGGCTGGCGCCTCCACGGTCCGGCCGTTTGAAGACCCACCAGGGGACGGGCGCACGCGGCGCTTGATCGACAAGGCCGCCCATCAGTGCCGGCCGTCCGCCGCATAAGGAGAGAATGGACTAGATGAGCAAGATCATCGGTATCGACCTCGGCACGACCAATTCGTGCGTGGCGATCATGGACGGCAAGGCCCCCAAGGTGGTGGAGAACGCCGAGGGCGTACGCACCACTCCGAGCGTCGTGGCGCTGCAGGACGACGGCGAGCGCCTCGTCGGCCAGCCTGCCAAGCGCCAGGCGGTCACCAACCCGTCGAACACCTTCTTCGCCATCAAGCGGCTGATCGGGCGCCAGTTCGACGACCCCATGGTGACCAAGGACAAGGGCATGGTGCCCTATGAGATCGTCCGCGGTCCGTCCGGCGACGCCTGGGTGCGCGCTCACGGCAAGGACTATTCGCCCCAGCAGATCAGCGCCTTCATCCTGCAGAAGATGAAGGAGTCCGCCGAGGCCGCGCTCGGCGAGAAGATCGAGAAGGCGGTGATCACCGTTCCGGCCTACTTCAACGACGCCCAGCGCCAGGCGACCAAGGACGCCGGCCGTATCGCCGGGCTGGAAGTGTTGCGTATCATCAATGAGCCAACGGCGGCGGCCCTGGCCTACGGGCTCGATAAGAACGACGGCAAGAAGATCGCC
>NZ_CAHJWH010000044.1 GCF_903642205.1 Caulobacter sp. S45
GATCTTCTCCCCCTGCGCAGCGGGGGAGGGGACCATGCGCAGCATGTTGAGGGGGGCGTCGCCGCCGCTGGCGTTTCAGGCAGCGATGCCGCAGCGATGGCGACGCCCCCTCCGTCACGTCGCGTTCCGCGACGCGCCACCTCCCCCGCTGCGCAGGGGAGGATAAGTTGGCTCACCTACCAACGCCGTTCCGGAAGGGAAGTGAGACCTTGAAACTCGGCCTCGTCGCCGGCGGCGGGGACCTGCCTGTGGCCCTCGCCGAGGCCTGCACCGCCGCGGGCCGGCCGCTCTTCGTCCTGCGCTTGAGGGGTTTCGCCGATCCGGCGGCGCTGGCCCGCTTTCCTGGCGAGGAGGTCGGCATCGCCGAACTCGGCCGCATCTTCGCCCTGCTGCGCGAAGCGGGCTGCGGCGCCGTCTGCCTCGCCGGCCAGGTCAAGCGTCCCGACTTCTCGGCCCTCAAGCCCGACCTGCGCGGCCTGCGCTCGCTCCCCGCCGCCATCGCCGCGGCCCGCAAGGGCGACGACGCCCTGCTGCGCTTCCTCGTCGCCGAGTTCGAAGGCGAGGGCTTTACGGTCGAAGGGGCCGATCAGGTCCATGCCGGCCTCACCCTTCCGCCGGGGCTCCTCGGCCGCCACGCGCCCGGCCCGGAGCATCAGGCCGACCTGGCCCAGGCGCTCGCCGCCGCCCGCACCGTCGGTGCGCTCGACATCGGTCAGGCGGTGGTGGTCGCAGGCGGCGTGATGCTGGCCGTGGAGGCGCAGGAAGGCACCGACGCCATGCTGGCCCGCTGCGCCGCCCTGCCTGCAACCCTGCGTGGAACGGCGGACGCCCGGTGCGGCGTGCTGGTGAAATGGCCCAAGCCCATCCAGGAGCGGCGCGTGGACCTGCCCACGCTCGGCCCGGCGACCGTCGAAGGCGCGGCCGCCGCGGGCCTGGCCGGGATCGCGGCGGAGGCGGGGGGCCTGCTGGTCCTCCAGCGCGAGGCGGTCGTCGCCTTGGCCGACCGGCTCGGCCTGTTCGTCGTCGGCCTGCCGGGCGAAGGGTGCTGAGGTGGAGGCCGCCGCCCCTCCCCTGACCGTCATGCTGGTGGCGGCCGAAGCCTCCGGCGACATCCTGGGCGCCGAACTCGCCGCCGCCCTGCGTCGTCGGCTGGGCGGGCGCGTGCGCTTCGTCGGCGTCGGCGGGGTGCGGATGGCGGCCGAGGGGGTGACCAGCCCCTTCGACATCGCCGAGCTGTCGATCCTGGGCATCTTCGAGGGCGTGCGCGCCTACCCACGCGTGAAGCGGCGGGTGCGCGACACGGTGGCGCTCGCCGCGCGCGAACGGCCCGACATCGCGGTCCTGATCGACTCCTGGGGCTTCACCCTGCGGGTGGCGCAGGGCCTTCGGCGGCTGCGGCGCACTCTGCCGCTGGTGAAGTATGTCGGGCCCCAGGTCTGGGCGTCGCGACCCGGGCGCGCCCGCGTGCTGGCGCGCTCGGTGGACCACCTGCTGACCATTCACGGCTTCGACGCGCCCTGGTTCGAGCGCGAGGGGCTGGCCACCACCTTCGTGGGCAACTCGACCCTGGCCCGCGACGTCTCCTCGGCCGACCCGCAGCGCCTGCGACGCCACATCGGCGCAGATGACGATACGCCGATCCTGCTGGTGCTCCCCGGCAGCCGCCCCTCCGAGATTGCGCGTCTGGGTCCGCCGTTCGAGGACACCGTCGCCCGCCTGAAGGGGCGGTATCCAGACCTGCGCGTCGTCGTCCCTGTAGCCCCTACGGTCGCCCAGGCCCTGAAGCCGGTCCTCGCCACGTGGCGCGTGCCGCCGGACGTGGTGGAGGGCGACGCCCCCAAGCTCGACGCCATGGCCGCCGCCACCGTGGCGCTCGCCTGCAGCGGCAGCGTGACCACGGAGCTGGCCCTGCTCGGCTGTCCCATGGTGGTGGCCTACCGGGTTGGGCCGCTGACCTACCAGGTGCTGAAACGGCTGGTCACCACCCGCTTCATCACCCTGTTCAACATCGCAGCGGACGAAGCGGTGGCGCCGGAGTTCATCCAGCAAGACTGCACCGGCGAGCGGCTGGCCTCAGCCCTCGCCGAGCGGCTGGCCAATCCCCGCCTGCGCCGCCGCCAGGTGCAGGCGCAGTTCGAGGCCCTGGACGCGATGGGGAGAGACCCCACCCTGGTCCCCGCCGAGCGCGCGGCCGATGCGGCGCTCAACCTGTTGCAGAGGTAAGTGACGGCGGGAGATCGACATGCCGCAGTCATGTCCTCCCGATGCTCTTTGTCCGCACTTGTTGCGGGCATCCGGAGCGCGAGGCTTTCACATGAAGCGCCCCCGGCCCCCGGAACAAGTCCGGGGAAAGAGCGGAACTGGTCAGGGTTGCGACCCAGGCGGTGTCAGCGGACGCTGTGCTTCCGCCGAGGAAAAGGCGGTCACCCCCGCTTATCGACCGGCACGAAGTCCCTCGACGGGCTGCCGGTGTAGATCTGGCGCGGGCGCCCGATCTTCTGCGCGGGATCCTCGATCATCTCCTTCCACTGAGCGATCCAGCCGACGGTGCGCGCCAGAGCGAACAGCACGGTGAACATCTCGCTGGGAAAGCCCATGGCGTTCAGCGTGATGCCTGAATAGAAGTCCACGTTCGGGTAGAGCTTTCGCGATATGAAGTAGTCGTCGCTGAGCGCGATGCGCTCCAGCTCCAGCGCCACCTTCAGCAGCGGATCATCGTGCTTGCCAAGCTCGTCCAGCACTTCGTGGGCGGTCTGCTGCATCACCTTGGCGCGCGGATCGTAATTCTTGTACACCCGGTGGCCGAAGCCCATCAGCTTGTACTTGCGATCCTTCACGCCCTGGACGAATTCAGGGATGTTATCCACATGGCCAATCGAGCGCAGCATGTTGAGCGCCTCCTCATTGGCGCCTCCATGGCTCGGCCCCCACAGGCAGGCCACGCCTGCCGCGATGCAGGCGAACGGGTTGGCTCCCGAAGAGCCCGCCAGCCGCACCGTGGAGGTGGAGGCGTTCTGCTCGTGGTCCGCGTGCAGGATGAATATGCGGTCCATGGCCTTGGCCAGGATCGGGTTCACCTTGTAGTCCTCAGCCGGAACCGAGAAGCACATCTGGAGGAAGTTCTCGGCGTAGCCGAGGTCGTTCTTCGGATACACGAAGGGCTGGCCGATGGCGTACTTGAAGGCGCGCGCGGCGATTGTCGGTACCTTGGCGATCATGCGGTGCGCGCTGATCTCGCGCTGCTGCAGGTCATGCACGTTGGTGCTGTCATGGTAGAAGGCCGACAGGGCGCCGACGGCCGAGACCATGATCGCCATGGGATGGGCGTCGCGGCGGAAGCCCTGGAAGAAGCGGTCGAACTGCTCGTGCACCATGGTGTGGTGCGTGATGGTATGGGTGAACTGCTCCAGCTCGGCCGCGGTCGGCAGCTCGCCGTTCAGAAGCAGGTAGCAGACCTCCAGGAAGCTGGAATGTTCGGCCAGCTGCTCGATGGGGTAGCCGCGGTAGAGCAGTATGCCCTTGTCCCCGTCGATGTAGGTGATCTGGCTCTCGCAGCTCGCGGTGGAGGTGAAGCCCGGGTCGAAGGTGAAGACGTCGGTCTCGCCGTACAGCTTGCGGATGTCCACCACGTCGGGCCCGACGCTGCCCTTCAGGACCGGAAGGGTGACCTCCTTGCCGCCGACCGAAATACTGGCCGACCCATTGGACGTGACCTTGCTCTCCATGGTTCATTCCCGTGCGACGCAGAGGCGCATTGTGCGCCGCGGCGGAACACCGCCACGGGCGCCTTATAGCGTCTCACGCGGCTGGGGAAAGCGCGTCGTGAATGCGGCCGAGGCTCTCCTCCCGGCCCAGGGCGGTGAGGGCGCTTGCGAGGTCCGGGGCGGGCGTTCCGCCGCTCAGCACGCCTCGCAGGGCCGCGCCGAACCTGCCTACGCCGACGCCTTCCGCCTCCGCGAACGCGCGGATCGCAGCTTCCAGTGAAGGGGGCGCCCAGTCCTTTACCGGAGCCAGCGTAGCCGCCAGGCGGCCGAGCCTGCCGAGGGTCTCGGGGTCCAGCCGCTTGAGGGTCTTGTCGTCCAGCGTGAGCGGGCGGGTGAGCAGGACGAACAGGGTCAGGTCGGCGAGTTCAAGGGTCGTGTGCGCCGCCTCCTTGACCAGGGGCGTGGCGGCGGCGAGGCGGGGCAGGGCGGCGTCATGCAGGGCCACGCCGCGCCCGCGGTGCACCTCGGTGACGATGGCGGTGAGCCGGGCGTCGTCGGCATTACGGATGTACTGCTGGTTGACGTGGTTCAGCTTGGCCCAGTCCAGCCGCGCGGGCGCCTTGACCACGTCGGCGATGTCGAACCACTCCGCCGCCTGCTCGTCGGTGAAGATCTCGCTGTCGCCGTGCCCCCAGCCGAGCCGCGCAAGATAGTTGCGCATGGCCTCTGGCAGGTAGCCCATGCCGGCGAACTCCCCCACCGCCTGCGCCCCGTGCCGCTTGGACAGCTTGGCGCCGTCCGGCCCGTGGATCAGCGGGATGTGGGCGAAGCGCGGCACGGTCCAGTCCAGCGCCTGGTAGATCAGGGACTGGCGGGCGGCGTTGTTCAGGTGATCGTCGCCGCGGATCACGTGGGTGACGCCCATGTCATGGTCGTCCACCACCACGGCCAGGTTATAGGTCGGCGTCCCGTCGGTGCGCAGCAGCACCAGATCGTCCAGCTCTTTGTTCTGGAAGCGGACCGGGCCCTTGACCAGGTCGTCCACCAGGGTCTCGCCCTCGTGCGGGCCCTTGAAGCGCACCACAAACAGCCGTCCGTCCGCCTGGTCCGCGTCGCGGTCGCGCCAGGCGGAGCGCACCACGCGACCCTCCGCCCGGGCCTCTACGCGTTCAGCCTCCAGCTCGTCGGCGGTGGTGAAGTCGCGGTAGGCGCGGCCGAGGGCCAGCAGGTCGGCCACCGCCTCCCGATGCCGGTTGGCGCGGGTGTGCTGGAACACGGGCTCCGCATCGGCGGCGATCCCCAGCCAGTCCAGGCCCTTGAAGATGGCCTGCACGGCGCTGGCGGTGGAGCGCTCCCGGTCGGTGTCCTCGACCCGGATCAGGAACCGCCCACCCGTATGCCGTGCAAAAAGCAGGTTGAACAACGCCGTCCTCGCCCCTCCTATGTGCAGGTCGCCAGTGGGCGAGGGGGCGAAGCGGGTGACGACGGCGGATGGGTCGGTCATCGAAGGGGCGGGGACCAGGGCGGGTGGGGGCGGAGCCGGCGCTTCTAGCACGCTGGCCCGCCGCAGACCTAGCCTGGCGGCGCTCGCCCGACGCGCCTGGGCGGCCCTGGGGGAGGAGGTGCGGGCCCAGGCGGTGCGCTGGATGTTGTGGCTGCCCGTCGCCTTCGGCGGCGGATGCGCCGTCTATTTCGGGCTGAAGTCCGAACCGGCCGCCTGGATCGGCTGGGGGAGCGGCGGGGTGGCGCTTGCGGTCGCGGCCATGGCCTGGCGGACGGCGGCGCGGCCGGCGGCCTCGATCGCCCTCGCCCTGGCGGCCGTGGGCCTGCTCGGTTTCGCCGACGCCAAGCTCGTGACCGAGCAGGCGCGCGCGCCGGTGATCCCCGACGGGCTCGGCGTGGCGCAGGTGACCGGACGGGTCGTCGATATCGCCGAAACGGCGGGTGGGCGGCTGCGTCTGCTGCTCCAGCCGGTGGCGATCTCGGGCCTCGCGCCCGCCGCCCTGCCGGTACGCGTGCGCATCACACTGCGCGAGCCCACGGACGTGGAGCCGGGCGACGGGCTCACCGTCCACGCCATCCTGGACCCGCCGCCAGGCCCGGCGAGCCCCGGCGGGTTCGACTTCGCCCGCGACGCCTGGTTCTCCCGCCTCGGCGGCGTGGGCCTGGCCCTCAGCCCGCCGAGGCCCGTCAGCCTGCCGCCCATGGACTGGCGGCTTTGGGCGCAGGTGAGGCTGAACACCCTGCGCTGGCGGCTGGCCAGCCGGCTGGCGAACAACCTCGGCGGCGGCGACGCGGCGGGCCTGGCGGCGGCGGTGACCACCAGCCACCAGGCCTGGCTCAGCGAGGCCGACGCTCAGGACCTGCGCAACTCAGGCTTGGCGCACATGCTCGCCATCGCGGGCCTGCACACCGCCGCCGTCACCGGCTTCGTCTACGCGGCGGTGCGGCTGCTGGTGGCGGCATGGCCGTGGCTGGCCCTGCGCGTCTCCGGCAAGAAGCTGGCGGCGGGGGCAGGCCTGGTCGCCTGCGTCGTCTACCTCGCCCTGTCCGGCGCTCATCCGCCGGCGCGGCGGGCCGCGATCACCGCCAGCGTCGCCTTCCTGGCCATGCTGTGCGGACGAAGGCCGATCAGCATGCGCTCGCTTGCAGTCGCCGCCCTCGCGGTACTGGCCCTGCAGCCGATCTCGGTGGTGCAGCCGGGGTTCCAGATGTCGTTCTGCGCCACCGCCGCCCTGGTCGCCATGGCGGAGGCTTGGCCCCGCCGATCGGGCAAGATCGAGGCGCCCTGGTTCATCGCCTGGCCGCAGCACGCCTGGGACTGGGCGGTGGCCATGGCGGCGGTGAGCCTGGTGGCCGGGCTGGCGACCGCGCCCTTCGCCCTGCAGCACTTCAACCGCATGGCCACCTACGGCCTGTTCGCCAATCTCGCCGCCGACCTGGTGGCGAGCCTCGTCCTGATGCCATCTGTGGTGGTTTGCGCGGCCGGCGCGGCGGCCGGGATCCCGCCGGGCTGGATGGGCGCGCCCCAGGCGGTGGCGAGCGTCGCGGCCCAGGCGATCCTGGCCATCGCCCACCTCTTCGCCACCCTGCCGGGCGCGGTGCGGACTCTGCCGAGCGCGCCCCAGCCGGCGCTGGTCACCGCCTTCGTCGCCCTGGTGTTCGCCTGCCTGTGGCGCGGCCGCCTGCGCTGGCTGGCCGCGCCGCTCTCCGCTGCGGTGCTGGTCTGGCCGAGGCCGCCCGCGCCCGTGGCCTGGGTCGCGGAGGACGGCGACAACGCTGCGGTCGTTGAGGATGGCCGCGCCGTGGTGCTGAAGCCTGCGGTCCGCGGCTTCGCCAGTAATGCCTGGACCACCCGGCGCGGCCTGCTCACCCCCTTCGACTCTCAGTCCGAGGCCGAGTTGGCCTTCGATTGCGACCGCAGCGCCTGCTCGCCGCGCGACGGCGTCAGCCCCGCGTTAGGCGCTTGGTGGAGCCGGCGCCCTGCGCCGGCCGACCGGCTGGCCGCCCTGTGCCAGGCCAGCGACATTCTGGTGGTGCGCGGCCCTGCGCCTGCGCCGGACCTCTGTCCTCACGCCCTGATGCTCACCCAGATCGACTTCCAGCGCGGCGGTTCAGCCGAAATCTACGCCGATCCAAGGGGCTGGCGGGTGGCGTGGGCGCAGACGGAGCGGGGATTGCGGCCCTGGAGCCTTCCCCCCGCCATGCCGGAACGTCCGATCCCATCGAAGAGAGGGACCGGGCCTTCGGCGACGGAGCGGCCGGCCATCAGTGATAGCGGCGGATGAGCCCCACCAGCTTGCCCTGCACCTCCACCTGGTCGGGTCCGAACACGCGGGTCTGGTACCTGGGGTTGGCGGCTTCGAGTGCGATCGAGCCGCCCTTGCGGCGCAGCCGCTTCAGCGTCGCCTCCTCGCCCATCACCAGGGCTACGACGATCTCGCCCGTCTGGGCGGTATCGCCCTTGCGGATGACCACGAAGTCGCCGTCCAGGATGCCGGCCTCGATCATCGAGTCGCCCTGCACCTCCAGCACATAGTGCTCACCCGACCCCAGCAGCGCCTCAGGAACCGCGATGCGCTCGCGCTCCTGCTGGATCGCCTCTATGGGCGTACCCGCCGCGATGCGCCCGAGCACCGGCAGGCTTTGGAAATCGTTGGCCGGCGCCGGCCGGCCTTGGCTGTCACCCACGCCGCCTGTCGCCACCACCTGTGGACGAAAGGCCGTGCGCCTCCGGCCCATAGGAGCCGCCTGTTCCGGCAGCTTCACGACCTCGAGCGCCCGAGCCCGGTGCGGCAGACGCTTGAGGAATCCCCGTTCTTCCAACGCCGTGATCAGACGATGGATGCCGGACTTCGACGCCAGGTCCAACGCGTCCTTCATCTCATCGAACGAAGGGGAGACCCCACTCTCCTTGATGCGTTCATGGATGAACATCAGAAGTTCATGTTGCTTGCGCGTCAGCATGACCGTCCCACGGCTCGGCGGCGCGCCTGCCGGAACGCGTCACGAACGTTCTGCCTACGTTCCAGAATCCTGTCAAGTAGTGCCGGTGCTGGCAGTCTGAGTGCAAACTGTCTCCGTCGGCACGGCAGGGGTCCCGATCCGCTTGACTAGGTCGGCGCAGCGCCAGCGAACCACCCCGTCTCGCGCAAGATCAGGACCTTCGTCGACCCATTGCGCCACCTGCTTCTGCTGGGACGCGTCCAGCCGCGGCCGACGGCCAGGGCGCGGCCGGTCGACCAGGCCGTCGACGCCATCGGCGTTGTAGCGATGCGCCCAGTCTCGCAAGGGACAACTCGAGCTGATCGGTGTCGGTGGGGATCGCCGCCGGCTTGCGCCCGACCTCCTCGTGGTCGCCGAGCTGGACGAAGCCTCGGACGTCGGGGCCAAGCTGCAGGTCAGCGAAGACCAGCAGCCGGTGCAGATCGTAGGCGTTTGCGCCCGGATTGCGCAAGCCGAGCAGGCCCACGTCGCTCGCCTCCACCCGCTCGCGCAGGTCCGCGCCCAAGGCGAGATAGTCCTCAGGTCCGAGCGGGATGTATTTCAGCTTCGCGTAGACATCGTCCGCCGGCGCGCTGGCATAGCCGGCCGGGTCGTCATCGTAGCGGAAAGGCGAGAGCGGAGCCGACGGGGCGCCCGCCGCAAACGACCCCGCAGCCGCCCCGAAGCTCAGAGCGAGCGCGGCGGCGACCGCTCGCGTCATCCCGCCGAACCGACATAGGCCACGCGGTAGGGAACGGGCTCGACCTTGTCCGCCAACGCGCCGACCTCGGCCATGTGGACCTTGGCCGAGGGCAGCGCGAGCATGGCGTCGAGATCGGCGCGACTCCTCCACTGCACGTAGTTGACCACCCGCGCTCCATCGAGGCTGACGTGCATCGAGGCGGCGACGAATCCTGGTAGCTCCCGCGCCACGTCTTCGGTGAAGCGCCGCAGCGATTCCACAATGGCGCCCTGGCGCTCTCGCGAGGTGTGGAAGGTGTTGATAAGGGTGAAGACGTCGGCCGCCTCGTCGATGGGAGCGCCCATCAGCGATCCGTCCGGGGCGGCGGGTCAATGGCTCTCTCCTCTGATCCGAGTGAAAGCCTAGCTGTATTCAGACGGCAGGATAATCCATCTACTTGGGAATGACATTCCCGCCCGCGGTCCAATCACTCCGGCCGCGACGTGGCGAAGGCGGCTCCCATCTGCGGGCCGACGCGTGCGGTCAGCATGTCTATGAACAGGCGCGTCTTGGCGGGAACCAGCCGGCTCGGCATCAGCGCGTAGACCGGCGCCTCGCGAAGAATCCAGTCCGGCAGGATGCGCTTCAGCCGGCCGGCGCGAACGTCCGGTCCGACCATGGGCTCGTGCAGCATGGCCACGCCCAGCCCCAGCACCGCAAGCTGGCGCATCAGCCCGAAGTTGTTGACCACGAGTGAGCCCCCGACCTGCACCTCCTCGGTGCGGTCGCCCCTGCAAAGCACCCAGGTGTCCGGCCGCGGCGCATTGAGGTTGCGGATCGTCACATGGCTGGACAGATCGGCGGGCTCGACCGGCGTCCAGGGGCGTCCAGCATGGCCCGATCTCGCGGCTGATCAGGCCCGACGGCTGGGGCGAGCAACTGAAGCCCTTCATCTTCCTAGACTTCTTCAACGCCGAGATCGCGCCGGGCTTTGGCTTCGCCATGCACTCGCACTCGGGTATAGCCACCCTGACGTGGCAACCCGGCAGCGACGTCAAATACCAGGACACCGACTGCGCCCTCGCCTTTGGCTGGGTGGACGGTCTGCCCGGCCGCGTGGACGCCCGCTTCGGCCCCGCGATGGCTACCAGCGTCGCGGTCTGGGCCGGTGCTCTCTCGAACTACCAGGGTCATCAGCACCGGCTCGCCGCAGCCGTGCTTATGACCCTCGTGGTTCTGGTCATCGTCGGCGGCAGCGTCTACTTCCGTCAGCGCGGCTTCAAGAAGCCCTACTCCAAACATCAGCTGTAGGCTCGCCGTGCTCCTTGCCCTCCTCCTCGCCGCCGGCGTCAACTGCGCCAACCCGCCGGACCAGGCCTCGGCGGATGGATGTGCCGGCGACGCCGATCGGCGGGCCGACGCGGCCATGAATGTTCAGTGGAAGCTCACCCTCGCCGCTGAGCATCAGCGCGACAAGGACTACGCCGAGGTCCCCCGCGGCGATACCCGGCCGAGCTACGCCAACGCCCTGCTCGCCGCGCAGCGAGACTGGCTCAAGTTCCGCGACAGCGAATGCACGGTGGAGGCCTATTCAGTGCGCGGCGGAAGCATGGAGCCCCAGGTTGCCGCAGAGTGCGAAGCACGCCTAACGCAGGGGCGCACCAAGCAGCTCGCCGCCATCGCCAAGGGGCTGGACTGATCGCGTCGCTACTGAGGTTCGCGGGCAAACTCGTGGCGGTCTGCGCCAAAAGCGGCCACCGCCTTTTTGCCAGAAAGTCGAAGTTTTGCAGCGCCTTGCGGTTCGCCGCAGATGGTCGGGCTGCCGTTCGAGCCGGCATGTACCTGCGGACGCTTTAGGGCATCCCTACCTAAGAGAGATGACCCAAGTTGAGCCTTTCACGCGCTCCGTCGGTGTGGCGCGCCTGGCTGCCTTCCGCTCCACTAGCGGCGGCCGCTACGCCGCGTCCCGCAATACGGATCGCGGCCCGGACCGGCATCCAACCACCTCAGTGTTGTCACCGTACCTGCGTCGCCGCCTCATCACCGAGGCGGAAGTGATCGCCGCGGCCATCGACGCCCACGGGCATCGCATGGCGGAGCGCTTTGTCGAGGAGGTAGTCTGGCGCAGCTACTTCAAGGGCCACCTAGAGACCCGACCTGCCATCTGGACCGACTACAAACGTCAGGCCTTCAACGCCCATGAGGCAATGGTGGGAAACGCCGGCTTGCGCCGGGCCTACGTTGAGGCCGTCGAGGGGCGCACAGGGATCGACGGCTTCGACGACTGGGCGCACGACCTCGTGGAGCAAGGCTGGCTCCACAACCATGCGCGCATGTGGTTCGCCTCCATCTGGATCTTCACCTTGCGCCTACCCTGGGCGTTGGGCGCCGACTTCTTCATGAGCCACCTGCTTGATGGCGACCCTGCGAGTAATACGCTGTCCTGGCGGTGGGTGGCGGGCTTGCACACGCGGGGAAAGGCCTACGTAGCCCGTGCGGAGAACATCGCGCGTTACACTGAGGGACGGTTCAGGCCGGCGGGTCTGAACGAGAACGTGCAGGCTCTTACCGAGCAGGAGGTAGCTCCCCTGATTGAGCTCGCGCCAGCAGACACGGCGCCTGCCGGCGAGATCGCGCTGCTCCTGCACCTGGACGACCTCAACCCGGAGAGCTTGGTGCTCGGCTCAGCGCGCGTCGCGAAGGTGGCAGCCGTCACAGCCCATGCGGAAGGCGCATCAGAGCAGGTCCGAGCCGCCGATCAGGAAGCCATGCTGGACGCCTTGGCGAGAGCCGGCGCGCACTTCGGCTGCAAAACAGGCGCGGCCGAGCCGGGATGGGAGGAAGGCCTACCCGCACTTACGGCCTGGGCGCCCGTCGGGCCGTCTGCGGACGTCCTGCCGCCTTGCATCCGGGTGCGACGAGACTGGGACGAACTCACTTGGCCGAAGTCGACGCGAGGCTACTTCCAGCTCCGCTCAGCCATCCCGGACTTGCTGAAGGCGACGACGTTGTCCGAATAGCGCCCAAAGCGGCCGCGGCCGATGACCGAACCAAAGCCTGCCGCGTTCAGCGTCTGACCGGATTGCAGCTTGGGGTGCACGATGTCTGAGTACCAGCTCTATTACTGGCCCGTGCCCTTCCGCGGCCAGTTCGTTCGAGCCGTGCTGGCCTACGCCGGCGTGACCTGGACGGAGGGGGGCCACGAGGCGATCGAAGCCCTTATGAGCGGACCGGTTGAGGACATGCCGGTCCCCTTCATGGGACCGCCTGTCCTGGTTGATAGGAAGGCCGAAGTGGCCATAGCCCAGATGCCGGCCATAATCCTGTATCTCGGTGAGACGTTGGACCTCCTGCCGTCCTCAGCCAGCCTCCGGGCGCTGAGTGCAAAAGTTGTCAATGATGCGAACGACGTCATCGATGAGCTTACACTGGACGGGGGACGCGAGATGTGGACGTCGGGAAGCTGGCGCGCCTTCGTCCCGCGGCTGCGGAAGTGGATGTCCATCTGGGAGGAGACCGGCCGTCGCCACGGCCTGCAGCCTGCCGCTGGCTTTCTACTCGGCGGCAACGTGCCTGGCCTCGCTGACGTGATCACCCACACGCTGTGGTCCACAATGACCGACCGCCTCCCTACCCTCGGGCCGATGCTGCAATCAGCAGCACCTATGACGACGGCCCTTGTCCGTCGCATGGGCGAGCTGCCAGCGCTGGCGGCGCTTGCCGCGAGCACCCGGCAGGACTTCGGCGAAACATACTGCGGCGGGCAGATCGGGGCTTCAATCCGCAAGGTGCTCACGGGATAGGCAGGTGCGGGACGGATCAGATCTGACCATCTTTGGGTTGCTCCGCGCCCGCTGCGGACTCCAGCGGGGCTCCAGAAACACGACATTCAACTCGGTCCGAGGGGGGGGGAGGGCGATGGGCCCGCAACGGCTCGCGACCCGAGCCAGAATTTGGCCTTAATCGCTACACGGCTGAGGGTCGCGTTGGACCCAGGGCGGCTCAGCATCCGCCCGCAGATGAGTTATGATCCGCACGTGGCGAAGAATACCGGCAACGGCGGTCGGAAAGGGCCGGTGAAGGAGCGTGTGCAAGCGCTCAATCCCGTCACCAAACGCCATGTGAAGATCGACACGTCCACAGGATGTGCATGCGTCGGTTCACCCGCCTGACGAACGCCTTTTCAAAGAAGCTGGACAACCACATCCAAGCCTTGGCGCTCTACTTCGCCTCCTACAACTTCTGCCGCATCCATAAGACGCTGAAGGTCACGCCCGCTATGGCGGCGGGGATCACCGACAAGCTATGGTCACTGGAGGACATCGCGGAGCGGATTGATGCGCGCCAGCCCGAACCCGCCAAGCGCGGACTCTACAAGAAGCGAGTTGCTGAGTAGGCGGACGAGAGGCATGGCCAACCTTCGCGCTGTAGCTATTTGGGCGCTTGGCCTCATAGCAGCCGGGACCGTTGGCGGTTTGCTCGGGACTGCGACTAGCTCAGCCGGCGATCAGGGCTTCGGCGGCGCGGTCGCGGGCGCCTGCGCATTTGCCTGTGCGCGGCTCTGGGCCGGTGAACGCAAAGCCTCAATTTCAAACTGAGACACTATCTAGCACGGACTTAACGGCCAGGTGGCCCCCGACCCGCCCCCTCCGGGGGCTTGACCGCCGCTGCCTCCCAACGAGGGGGGCACGACCAGGCGCGGGTGGGATCAAAACCGTCGCGCTTCGCCGTCTCTGCGGCCAGGCACACGGCTCCGCTCTCGCTCACGGCGTGACCCTACCCGCTCCTGCTTGGCCGACGACGGAATGGCTCCGCTGAACAGCGGTAGTCACAATCGAATTTTGACTTTGGCTGACGCAGAGCAGGATGCTGGACTGCGTGGCGGCCTGGGAGGGACTCGAACCCCCGACCTCCGCTTTAGGAAAGCGCTGCTCTATCCTACTGAGCTACCAGGCCACTTACGCCGACTACAGCGTTTCGAGACGATGAGGAAGCGTCCGGAGACGCCGCCCGGCGCCGCTTAGTGTTGACTTTCCGGCATCCGGACCAAGAGGCCGCCCAGCTCCTCAGTGACCTTGATCTGACAGGAAAGGCGCGAGTTCGGCTCCACGGCCTCTGCGAAGTCTAGCATGCTCTCCTCCATGGGCGAGGGCGTGCCAGTCTTCTCCGTCCAGGCTGGGTCAACATAGACGTGGCAGGTGGCGCAAGCGCAGGCTCCGCCGCAGTCGGCGTCGATTCCTGGGACGTTGTTCTTCACCGCCCCCTCCATGACGGTCAGGCCGGGCTTCACGTCCACGACATGTTCGGTTCCGTTGAATTCGACATAGGTGATCTTGGCCATGGGCGTCCGTGCGGTGGGAAAGGGCGAGGTGGCGGCGACTAGGCCGCGACCTCCTTCATGGAAACGGAAATATCGCGAAGCATACCGGGGTGGACCGGTCTACGCGAGCCGATGAACTGGCGGCCCGCCATGAATTCGGGAGCTGCGTTGATGGCCTCGACCGCCTGGACCTGGTCGTGGGCGTTCAGGTGGAAGACGGCGAAGCGGGCGGTGGCCGGCTCGCCGCGTACGACGGTGCGGACTGCATCCAGCGGCAGGCCGGCGATCTGGAGCTTCAGGTCGAACTGGTCGGACCAGAACCACGGCGTCTCCGGCGTCGGCGGCTTGGTCCCGCAAAGGTCCGCGGCCGCCTGCTTGGCCTGCTCCAGGGCGTTGGGGACGCTCTCCAGCCGGCCCATGCAGCCGTAGAGCGGCAAAGGACGGCGGGTGCAGTCGCCTATGGCGTGGATGCAAGGGTCCGAGGTGCGGGCGGCGAGATCGACCACCACGCCTGCGTCGCAGGCCAGCCCTGCAGCCTCCGCCAGCTCCTGGTTCGGAACGGCGCCGACGCCGATCAGGGCGGCGTCACAGGCAATGCGTCGGCCGTCCGCCAGACGCACCGCGCAGACCCGGCCGCCTTCGCCCTCCAGCCCATCCACGCCGGCGGCCAGTTCGAAGGCCACGCCTCGGGCGCGGTGGTAATCGTGGACAAAGGTGGCGAGGGCCTCGTGCGCCACTCGGGACAGCAGGCGCGGCTGCAGCTCGATGACCACGGCCTCGGCCCCGAGCGCCCGGGCGGAGGCAGCGGCTTCCAGGCCGATATAACCGCCGCCGACCACCGCCAGCCTTGCACCGGGCTGGAGCGCCGCCTTCAGCCGGTCGGCATCGGCGGCGGTGCGTAACTCGAGCACACCCTCCAGGTCCATGCCCGGCAGGGTTATGCGGCGTGCGCGCGATCCGGTGGCCAGGATCAGGCGATCGTAGGCAAGGCTCTCGCCGCTGCCGAGCTGAACCTCGCCTCCGCCCGCGCCGCGGCTGATCCGCTCCGCCCTCTCGTTCAGGCGAAGCTCGATCTGATGTTCGGGGTAGAAGCTTTCCGGACGCAGGGCGAGCGAGTCTGCATCGGCTTCGCCCTTGAGCCAAGCCTTGGACAGGGGCGGGCGCTGATACGGGGCGACCGGTTCATCGCCGAGCAGGGTCACCGGCCCGGTCCAGCCCTGCTGGCGCAGCAAAGCTGCAGCGGTGCCGCCGGCGTGGCCCGCGCCCAGGATCAGGATGCGCCCGTCCTTGTTCGCCAAGCCCGAAATCCTCTGCGCCGCCGACCGGCCCGCCGGTGCGTTCCCGGCTTGCCGGGGTCGATAGCTCATGGGAAACAGCTCGTCCATGCAAGCCCTGGAGCGCGACAGTTCACACCGCCGCTTCGACTCGCCGCAGGCGCTGGAGGCCTTCGGGGCTCAAGTGGCGCAAGCGCTGGGTGCGGGTGAGGCGGTCTGCCTGTTCGGACCGCTTGGGGCTGGCAAGAGCACCCTGGCGCGAGGGCTCGTGCGAGCGCTGACCCGCCCGGATCAGGACGTGCCGAGCCCCACCTTTACCTTGATGCAGACCTATCAGGGGCCGAACTTCCCTCTGGCGCACCTCGACCTCTACCGGCTGAAGCGGCCTGAAGAGGCCTTCGAGATCGGCCTGGACGAGGCGCTGGACGTGGGCGCTGCGGTGGTCGAGTGGAGCGAGCGGCTGGACGGCGCGCTGCCCCCGGACCGGCTGGACGTGCGGCTGGAGATCGCAGACGACGGCGGGCGCATCGCCACTCTGCGTGGACATGGCGTATGGACCGGGCGTGAGCATGATCTTCTCCGACCCGCGCGGGACTGATGCGGTCCCGCCGGACCTGACCGGTCGCTCCGAACTGCGCGAGGCGTTCCTGCGCACCCACGGGCTCGCAGATGCGGTCCGCGAACCGATGCCCGGTGACGCGTCGACCCGCGCCTATGTGCGGCTGCATCCGGCGAGCCGACACACTCCGCTGATCCTGATGGATGCCCCGCCGGCCGCAGAGAGCGAGGCGGCCCCTTCCGATGCGACACCCTCTGAGAGGATCGCGCTCGGCTACAACGCGGTGACACGCCTGGCGGGCGGGCGGGTCGACGCCTGGGCCGCGGTGGCCGCCTTCCTGCGCGCCCGCGGCCTGTCCGCGCCCGCTGTCCTGGCGCTCGACGCGTCACAGGGTTTCGCCGTGCTGGAGGATCTCGGCTCGGACCTGTTCCGGGACCGGCTTGAGGCCGGCGCCGACCCCGCCGAGGTCTATGGCCAGGCGGTCGATCTGCTGGTGAACCTGCACGCCGAGGCGCCGCCCGCCATCCTGGACGTGCCGGGCGGCGGGGCCTGGGCTCTGCCGACCTATGACGCCCTGGCCCTTCGCATGGGATTGGACCTCTGGCTGCAATGGTGGCCGCCGCTGGCCCGGATGGCGCCGCCGCCGCCGGAGGCGCTGGCGGATTGGCCGGACCTCTGGGCGCCCATTCTGGCGCGGGGCGAGCGGGGCGCCACGGTGTTCACGCACCGCGACTACCATGCGGAGAACCTGCTCTGGCTACCCGACCGGATAGGCGTGGGCCGGGTCGGTCTGCTGGACTTCCAGGACGCAGTCTGCGGCCACCCGGCCTGGGACCTCGTCTCGCTGCTGCAGGACGCGCGACAGGATGTGGCGCCGGCGCTCGAGGCGGCCATGCTGGCCCGATATCTCGCGGCCCGGCCCCATATGGACGCCGAGGCGTTTCGCGCCGATTACGCCGCGCTTGGCGCCCTGAACGCCCTGCGTATCCTCGGACCGGTCTTCGCCCGCCAGATCACCGCCTTCGGACGCGAGAAGTACCGCGCCTTCCTGCCGCGCATGTGGCGACACCTGTCGCGCGACCTTGAACATCCCGACCTGGCGGCCTTGAAGCTCTGGTTCGACCGCTATGCGCCTGCGGAGGCGCGGGCGTGAGCCCACCTGCGACGGCCATGGTCCTGGCGGCTGGCCTCGGCACGCGCATGCGGCCGCTGACCGACGATCGCCCGAAAGCGCTGGTGGAGGTCGGCGGACGCGCCTTGATCGACCACATGCTCGATCGGCTGGCGGAGGCGGGCGTGCGGCGTGCGGTGGTGAACGTGCACGCCTTCGCCGATCGGCTGGAAGCCCATCTCGGCGCGCGCACCGGGCCGCCCGACATCGTCATCGCCGACGAGCGGACCCAGCTGCTGGAGACCGGCGGCGGGCTCAAAGCCGCCTACCCGCTGCTGGGAGAAGCCCCTGTCTTCACCGCCAACATCGACGCGATCTGGGTGGAGACGGGCAGGTCGGCGCTGCGGAGCCTCGGCGCGGCCTTCGATCAGGCCCGCATGGACGCGCTTCTACTCGTGACCCGCACCGAGCACGCGCTCGGCCTCGACGGGCCCGGCGATTTCTTCATGGCGGAGGACGGACGGCTGAGCTTCCGAGACGAGGCTCCGTCCGCACCCTACGCCTTCTGCGGCGTGCAGGTGTTCAAGCCGACGCTCGCGGCCGCCGAGCCGGGCGAGGTGTTCTCCACCTCCCGCATCTGGCGCAGGCTGGCCGTCCAGGGCCGCCTGCATGGCGTTCTGTTGCTGGGCGAGTGGATGCATGTCGGCGACCCGGCGGCGCGCCGTGCGGCAGAGGCCAGGCTGCGCACATCCGCCGCACCGACCTAGCCAGGTTCGGGCTTGCGGCGCAGACAGGGCGGCGCGATGGCTGCACAACGCATACGATGAAGGTGCGGTGATCGGGAGCGCGTCATGGATTTCACCGTCTACAGCCTCGACATGGGCTTCCCTGTGGCGGACGTCGTGAGCGAGGACCTCCCACTTCCTTCCGAAGAGGTCGAGCCGCAGCGCGAAGCCGCCTGACGCTCGCCAATGCGCCAACTCTGGCGGGATGAATGAAGCTTAACCCGGCGCGACTGGACGTGCCGGGGGCGCACGACCACATGTGCTCGTGAGGCGACCGCCTCAGCTTCTGGGACCTCACGGCGTCATGACCCCCGACGAAAAGACCCTGCTCACCCGTTTCCTCCAGGACCTGACCCAGGCCCGAGGTGGACTGAAGGACGCCGAGGCGTCCGACCTGATCGATCGTTCTCTGCTCGCCAATCCTGATGCCGCCTACCTGCTGGTCCAACACGCCATCATCGCCGATCAGGCGCTGCACGCGGCTCAGGACCGGATCGGTCAGCTGGAAAGCCAGCTCCGCGAGGCCCAACCGTCAGGGCAGGGCGGCGGCTCCTTCCTGGGGGCAGGCGGCCCATGGCAAGGCGGTCAGCAAGGCAGCCCCCAGCAGGGCTACGCCCAGCCGGGTTACGTGCAACAACCCTATCCTGCCCAGCAAGCCCAAGCGGCCTACTCGCCGCCCCCGCAGCGGGGCGGTCTGCTCGGCGGTCTGTTCGGAGGCGGTCAGCCGGCCCAGCCCGGCGGCTTTGGAAGCTTCCTGCGGACTGCGGGCACCACGGCTGCAGGCGTGGCCGGCGGCGAGTTCCTGTTCAGCGGGCTGTCCAACATGTTCGGCGGCGGTCGCGGCGGCGGCTTCGGCGGCGGCCGCTCCGGCGGCTCCGGTCCCAAGGAAAGCTTCCCCGCCGAC
>NZ_CAHJWH010000045.1 GCF_903642205.1 Caulobacter sp. S45
GGCGTCCGCACGCTGCGTTGCGTCTTGTGGAACGCCACGCAGGGCGGCTCGAAAGGTGGCCTGTCCCCACGGGTGATCCGGCTGGAACATTAGTCAACGTGGGTGTGGGCGCCACGTCGCGATGGCGGCGCTGGAGGCGTTCATCGTGGACGCCCTGCGCGACATCTCTCATCCGACCCGCGCTCATGTAGCGCTTTCCGTGAAACGATCGAGGCGCTGATCCCCGCCCGTGGCGCACTGACCAACATGCGCAGCGATCTTGACTACAATGAGCTGCGGGGCCGCCTACCGCCCAGCTTCAAACCGGCCTATGACGGCATGGTGATGGAGACAAGCCTTTAAGGCCGGTTGCCTCGGCGCCGTCCGGCCGACTCGGGAACGCACGCGAGACGCGACGAGGTGGGAATGAACGACGAGCGAGAACATCGCGTGGAACTGACCGGCAAAGTCGTGTCAGATTACGAGGTTTTGGCACAATACTCATACGCGAGCTCGCGCCAGTTCCGGAAGTTTGACTGGCGACCTGGGCGAAGCTGCGAACTTGCGCCTCTCAGCGTCTTTCAAGTCGAGCAGGCCCTGATCGGCCCTTTCTGCATCCCCTTCGATCTGCAACGGCGGCTGGTGTTCCGGAACCACTTCTACGAGGACGGTTCATGGTTCCCTGTTGACGCACTGGTTCGGAGAGATACCTATCAGCATCTGCGCCGTCCAGGACCGAAGCTTCAAGGCCCGGCCCTTCTGCTTGGCGGTGCTCCCGATCTTAACTACTTTCACTGGCTGCTAAGCTGGTTTGCTCGACTGGCCATCGTCGAGCTGTTGGCGCCTGAGTTGCTGCTGGACTCAAGCCTGCCGGTGCTGATCGACTCGCGCGCTCAGCGCGAGCCATTCCTGGCGCACCTCGGCAGCTTTGGAGTCACTGGCGATAGATTGGTTTGGATCGACCCTGATCAGGACTATGAGGTCGAAGACGCGTTCCTGGTCACCTTGCCCAGCCAGAACGAATATCATCCCGACGTGCTGCGAAGCCTTTCAGCCCGGCTCATCGCAAGCGTGGGCGCAAATCGGCGGGGACGTCGCAGACCCCGCCTCTGGATCAGCCGCGAGCAGCTCTCCCCTAAGCGAAGGGTGGCGAACATGGCCGATCTGGAAGGAGTTCTGGACAGTGCAGGTCTAGAGCGAGCGAACCTGGAGCACATGAGCGCCAGCGAGCAGATTGAGATGTTCGCTGAGGCGGAGCTCGTCGTAGGCGTTCACGGAGCCGGTCTTGCCAACATGATCTTCTGCCCTGCGGACTGCCGCCTGCTGATCATCGAGAAGCCGTTCAACGTCTTTTTAGGCTTGGCGCGAACCTTCACGGTGCTGGCCGAAGCCTGCGAACTGAGGCACGAGGTCCTGGTGGCTGACGTGGATGTCCAGCTGGATACGGACTACAACGATATGCTCAACGCCCATAACCAGGACGTAGTGATCGACCCTGACCAGCTGGCCGCCGCTTTGCGGCGCCTGATCTGAACCGCCTCCGGGCGACATCGCTTAAGCGCCGGGGCGACGCGGAGTTTGGACATCCTTACGGCAGGTCGTCATGCGTCCAGGTCACGCCGCGCCGGGTCGGGCGCGCAGGAGAGCCGACGCAGACGGAGCCGGGCGGAAGCGGGCCTCGCACCAGGGCGCCCATCCCGATCACCGAGTCCGCCCCGACGTGGGCTCCTCCCGTCAGCTGCACCTCGTCGCACAGCCAGACGTGCCGCTCCACGATGATCCGGCCGCCGAAGACGTTGGTGCGCCGCCCACTCTCCACGTCGCGGATCGCGTGCATGTCGTCGGTGATGAGGTTGACGTCAGTGCCCCAAAGGCCGTCCACGCCGACCCGGATCGACCCGCCGTTGCGTGCATCCAGCCGCGCCCAGGTACCGGCCGCGCAATCTTCGCCGATCAGCACCGTCCCGTTCATCGCTACGCCCAAGTATCCCGTCTGCATGCGAACGCGTTCGCCGACGACGATCAAACCTCCACTTGCCCTTGACGTGTACGAGAGGGCGGCGACCTCCGCACCCGCGCCCAAGGCAGCGACGTTGCCGCTGGGCCGCCGTTCGCTGAAGTCGCAATTGATCGGCGTCGCGACGCCTGGCGCGGCGAGCGCGAGGTTGTCCAGGGTCCACCACTCCGGCAAACCTTCGCGCCGGATCCTCAGATCGCCGAGCTTTGGGGGAGGCGGGCCATTAGCGCCGCACCGGCGTTGCATCGCCTCCTGAAGGGCGGCCCGGAGCCTCTCGCTACAAGGCGTACCGTCGGGTTCTCCGTCCGCAAGCGCAACCAGGGCGGCGAGGTCCTCTCCCCCGATCACGGCGCATCCTTGCGGCTCCAGGTCACGCCGGAGCGGACGACCCGGGCAGGGACGCCGACGGCGATCGAGTTGGGTGGAATGACGCAGCGTTTCACCAGGGCTCCCAAGCCCACGATCGAGTCAGGCCCGATCCTGGCGCCATCGAGCACGCGCGTCCGCTCGCAAAGCCAGACGTGGCGATCAATCACGATGCGGCCTCCGAAGGTGTTCAGGCGTCGACCCGTCGCGGCATCCCGGATGGCGCGCGTATCGTCCGTCATCAGGCTGACGTTGTGCGCCCACATGCCATCTGGCCCGGTCACGATCGTTCCGCCGTTGCGGCAGTCGAGCATGGCCCAGCTTGTGAAGGTCGTGCCCTCGCCGACCAGCACCGTGGAGGATCCGTAGCAGCTCAAGGCGCCAAGGGGCGCGATGGTCTTGTCGCCGATGGCGACGAGCGCACCCTCCTGCCCCAAGGTCATGCACAGGAAGCGGCTGTCGCGCCCAATCGCCACCACCGACCGCCTAGGCGGACCTCGAACCGCGTCGACCTTGAACTCGGGCATGTGCGAGCCCTCGCCGAAGAGAAGCAGATTGCCGCCCTCTCGCCACCAATCCGGCAGGCCCTCCCAGCGCACCCTAAGATCGGTCACTCGTGGGGACAGCGGGCCGTCCTCCACGCCCGTTCCGGCGCGCCGCGCCGCGATCAGCTGCGTTAGAGCCTCCAAGAGGTCCGAAGGGCATGGAGCACCCTCCACAAGTCCCTCGGCCATGGCGAAAAGATGAGGTTCCGAAGCCAGAAACCGCGAGGCGGCCGGCACCAGGGGTCCCGCAGGCGCCGTCTCCGCCCGTGGAGCAAACCATTCGCGCACCCGTCCGCCGACTCCCCTCACGCGGGTTTCCTGGCGATGATGACCTGGTTCTTTGGCATCAGGCCGTTGAGCAGCGGCTGGATACGGCGGCCGTCAGGGCCTTCCAGCGCCAGCGCCCATGTCTTGGCCCAGCTGGCCAGCAACGGATGCCGATTGGCTTCCTCCAGCGGGACGGAGCACTGCCAGAAGAAGGTCCACCAAAGGGCCCAGTAGAAACCGTAGGTGAACTTCCGCTCGATCTGCAGCCCTGCGGTGGTGATCACATCCTCAAAGGTGACGGGATCGATTATGCGGATATGGTTTGGACGCTCGAAGTACTCAGGGGGCGCCAAGTGCTTCTGCATCTGTTCATGCACGTGGCCCGGAACGGTGATAAGGTAGAGCGCTCCTGGCGCCCCGACGCGGACCAGCTCGCGCATCAGCACCGCCGGGTCCTCCACATGCTCCATCACCTCCATGCAGACCACACGCGTGGCTTGGCCGTCGGGCAGGGGCAAGGGGTCTGCGTCGGTGACGTAGGCGTCGACCCGTGAGGCGCCCTCCTCGCGCAGCCGCTCGGCCGCCCGCTCCAGCCTCGGTCCGTCCACATCCGCCAGGATGACGTGCGCACCGGTCCGGGCGCAGAACTGGGCCGGGCCGCCATCGCCGCATCCCACGTCCACCACGATGTCCTGCCCCGAGATCGGAAAGCCCGGAGTGAGCTCTCCCGTGTCCCGGTTGTACCAGCCCGTCAGCATGTCGTCCGTCAGCCCGACGAGGAAGCCGTGGTCTTCCATGGAGGGCGCGGGAGGCAGGGCGGCGTTCGGCGAGCGGCCAGTTGACCCGACCCGTTCCGGTGCGAGCGCTAATCGAGGATGCTCCTCCTTGCATACGTAGGCGAACATTTCGCCCAGCCGCCCGGCCACGACCTCATCGCCGCAGAAGGCGCGCAGGGCCTCGACCGAGGCTTTCGACATTTCCGCATACTGTTGTGGCTGGTCGCGAGCGACGGCGAAGCTCTGCCGATAGCGGCGCACCAGATCGGCGAACTCGATCTGATGGCGCAGGCACCGGCAGACGTGGCGCATGTCATGAGGCCAGGAGGCGGGACGATGATGGTCGGCGACCACAAAGGCGTTGTCCTGTGAGACGTAGTCCAGCATGGCTGTGTGTCGCGGCGTGATCGCCGGACGGCCCGCCGCCATGAACTCCATCAGAGGCAGGCATTGGCCTTCGCCATGGGACGTATTGACGGCGTAGGAGCTTGCCTCGATCAGGCGCTGGTACTCCGAGTCGTTCAGCATGCCGTGAACGACCAAGATGCGACAGCGGAAACGACCTAGCTTCGCAAGGTACTGCAGCATCGGCGTCACCGCCTTATGCAGGTCCCGGTGTGTAGTCTTCAGGATGAGCGTGGCGCGCGGCTCCTCGCGAAAAGCGTAGGTGAAGGCGGTCGCCATGTCGGCCCAGTTCTTCCGGCCGTCTATCGGGTTCAGGACGCTGGTGTAAACCACCCCTCCCAGCTCGATGCGACGGCTCTGACGCCCGCCCTCGCGCATCGCCCTCTGCAGCGACTCGATCGCCTTGGCGCTACGAACGCCGAGGTCGTCAGCGAAAAGGGACAGGTCGATGGCCCAGCTGTCGAACACCAGCGCGTTCGAGATGTCCAGCTCGATCCGCTCCCGCCAGCCTACGGCCGTCGTCTCCAGGCCCGCCTGCCGGTCGGCGACCGGTGCGGGTATGCTCCAGATCGGGTAGTCGGAGCCGAGCGCCCGCCGCACAGCGTGGACGCTGAAGCGGCTGTGTGTGATCGCCGCCGGCGTCCGCCTGAGCACCTGGCGCCAGTCGTTCTGCGGCTCGTCGTCCCATGCCTCGTTTGGGATCGTGTCGTATTCCCAGGCGAAAACGGGCACGGTGGGGCAGGTCAGACCGGTGGGGGTCTGGTGCGGAGCGCTGAAGGAAAGGAACACGCAATCCTGCGCGTGCGCCTTCGCGGACCGGAAGATCCGATCCGCGTCCTCGACGGGAGACGCCAAGGGAACCACGGCGCCGAACCGCTCCAGCAACGGAGCGAAAGCCTTGCGTACGAACCAGTAGCTGTACTCGGGAAGCCCCAGGCTGTTGGCGATGGTCTTCTCGGCGTAGAGGGAGTGCTCCAGGATGATCAAGCGAAGGCGTCCGCGATCACGAGCGCTGACGCCTGCGGGGGAGGGGTCGTCAGATGGCCCAGGCCCAAGAAACTGCTCAGCCGTTCCGCCACCATCGCGTCGCTGCAGAACGCCTCCATCCGCGCTCCCGCCGCCTGTCCGAGCGCCTGGTAGCGAGCAGGCTCCTCCATCACGAGGCGGTACGCCTCGACATAGGCGTCCCTGAGCGATGACCAGCTGACCTGGTGGGAGGTGGCGGGCATGCCCATCCGAAAGTCGTGAGGCCAGCCGCAGTACTGCTCGTCGGAATGAACCACAAGTGCGCAGGCGGCGTCCAGATAGTCGGCCATGGCGGTATGGACCGGCGCGATCGCCGGTCGGTCAGAGCACATGAACTCCATGAGCGGCAAGCACAGCCCCTCCGCGGTCGACGCGTTCACCACCCAGTGTGACGCGGCGATCAGGCTGCCGTGATCAGCGTCGTCCATGGCGGCGCTGATGATCACCAAGCGGCAAGCAAAGGCCGGCATGCGGCCGACCCGGTCGAACAGGTCTGACCACCATAGCTCTGGACCGTCGCCGACCATCTTGAGCACCAGCGTGGCGTCGGGACGATCTGAGAACGCGGCCAGGAACGCGGTGACGAGGTCTGGCCAGTTCTTGCGCCCGTCAGCAGGAGAAAGGACCGAGGTGAACACGACTCCGTCCAGATCCACCCAGTCCGGCAGTTCGCCCGGCGCCGGCAGGCGAGGCGCCGCCATGCCAGCGCTGAACTCCACGGTCCGGCTCTCGCAGACGAAGCCGTCCACTTTGATCTTGGCCGGCGTCGTAGGTGAGCGGACAGGCAGGTGATGGAGCTGGGGCTGACGGTCCCAGATCGGCGTGGGGAGGCTGATGACGGGGAAGTCGGCTCCCAGGCCAGCCTTGATGGCGCGCGCTGCGAGGTTTGAAAGAGTGATGGCGCGCCCGGCCTGGCCCAACACCCAGCGCCAGTCATGCCGGCGTTCTCCGTCCCAGACCTCTGACGGGATCGTCGGGTACTGCCAGGCGATGACCGGGATCACCGGGCAGCGGAGGCCTAGCGTGGTGCGGTGCGGCGGCGCGAAGGAGAGGAACAGGCTGACCTCGCCCCTCAGGAGGTGGGCGCCGTGAAGCACGTCGACCTGGCGGGCCGGATCGTCCACCCGGTGCACTTGGCCGAAGCGCTCGAGCAGCGCCGTGAAAGCATTAAGCACAAAGCCATAATCGTATTCGGCAACGCTGAGGAAGTCGCTACGCGCCTCCAGGCCGGTAGGACAGTAGACGATGAAATTGGTCTTGGGTTCAGACCTCTCGGCAACGCTCTTGCGCCGGTTGTTCTGGCCAAGTACGGCGGCGACGAAGGCTTTGAAGGCGGCCGCGTCATCCTCGCTTACAGGCTCAGATCTCCCGATGGTGGTCTCGCCGCCAGAAAGGAGCGGGCCGTTCTTCACCCGCACGGTGATCCGGATCGGTTCGGAACGTTCAAGATCGATCGGGAAGGGCAGGCTGAAACCGAAACGACCATGGCCTATGCCCGCTGCGCGAAGATCGGGTCGGAAGATAGACGCTTCGATTTCGCCAAGGCAGACATCGTTGGCGTAGACTTCGACGGTGACAGGTTGCTCCGGCGCGTCTGGCCGCCATACCCAGCCTTCGAAAGCGCCCCCGCGATAAGCGTCGAAGAAGCCTTTAAACTGAGGGACCGCCCTATCCATCGTACCACCTAGCTAAGCTTTTGACCGTTCGCTCAACCGCTGTTCTAGCATCTTCAAGGACCGCCACCACCCACTATGCCGCCTAGCGCGCAAGACCGCACTTTCTGTCATCGCCGCTCTCGCCGATCAGGAACCCGGATCAGCTCCGATGCGGCCATCGGTTTGTCACGCCCGTGGCTGAATGCCGTGCTAGTCTCTCAGATCGATGGCTGAGGCTGAGCGGCTCCGCCGAGCCGGATCATGGCTGACCTGAGCTGTGCTTGGGCGCCGCTGACGCACCCAGAGTGAAGACTAAGGCTTGCAGGCCGACGGACGGCGTCGACGCGAGAGACGCGGCCGCGGGTACGTCGAAGGCCGCCGCGGCCTGGATCAAGGCGGCGCCCTTGCTCGGCATGGCGCTGATGGCCGTACCGCCCGCCCCGTCGGTCAGGACCTGGTACGTCGTGGCCTTCGCGCCGATAAGCTTGAAGGTCGCGGTGTAGCTTCCATCCAAAAGGGTGAGGTAATAGCCGTGGAGGGTCGCCGTCGCGTCTGCGGCACGGGCGATGCTGCGAAGGTCCAGCACCTCAGAGCCGCTGTCGAAATCCACCAGGGTGTTGGCGAAGGTGGAACCGTTGGCTGGCGCATCCGCCGCCTCGACCCTGAGCGCTGCGGACGCACCGGACGACTCGAACATGACCTCGCTGGTCCCTAACGCATCTGCTGTCGCCACAAAGACCGTCCCGGCCTTGATCTCCATCCGCCCGCTGAAAGCCGCGTCCTGACCCGACAGCGTCAGGGCGCCGGTCCCGTCCTTGACCAAATAGCCTCGCCCGGAGAGATCGCCGCCGAACGAGGCGTTGGTGGTATAGGTCGCCGCGCCGTTGTCGATGAAGGTGGAGCCCTTTGCCATGACGACGTCGCTGACGCCGCCATCGGTGGCGATGTAGAGTTCGCCGTCCACCCTAGACGCCGTGGCCCGACCGCCGCCGAGTATGAGTTGCTCGCCTCCCGCATAGACGGTCGATCCCGTCGCGGTTCCGCCGGACTCCACGGTCTCTCGACCACCCGATTGGATGAGGGTGTCGGAAGCCGCACCGTAGATGAGATCGGCGCCCTTCGACGAGATCCGGACGCTTTCGGCCTCGCCTCCGAGATCGACCTTCAAGGTTCCTTTCGCGACCACATCGACGTCAGCGATGGTGTCGCCCGAACCGATCTCCACCAAACCCGATATGGGGGCCGCGGAGAGCTGAACCTGGACGGACTGGACGATGCTGTTGTCACCGGACGAGTCGGTCTGGCTGTAACCGATAGTGTAATCGCCAGCGGCGAGCGGGTGGGAGCTGTAGTCGAACGTCCACTTCCCCCCCGTGCTGCACGACCGCAGAGCCGATCGTCTCGTCGCCGACAGATAAAGTCACCGTATCACCGGCCACGCCAGTGCCGGCAAGGATCAGCCCGCTACCGCGCACGTCAAATTCACCCGCGCTGGAGGCGCTCGACCCGTTGACCGTCGCGATACTCGGCGCACTCAGGGGAGTGACGACTATGATGTTGTAGACTGCCGAATGTGTGCTGATGTTTCCTGCGTTGTCTTCTGCAGTCACATAGACCGAATGAGGCCCGTTGTTGAGGACCAGGGCGGCATTGTAATAGTCCCAAGTCCCGGTACTCCTGCTCTCGGTAGCGCCGACCATCTTTCCGTCGACGTAGATGTTCACGTCGATACCTTCGGTGGCCATTCCTTCAAATGTCATGACCTGAGCGCTTGTTCCGCCGCCGGTGGAAGCTCCCGTGCTGGGCAATATGCTCGTTACGGACGGCTGAGGCGGAGGGGTTGTGTCCACTACGACTTGGAAGGTGTTGGACGATACGCTCACAGGGCCGGAACTACTCGAGGACGTGGCCGTGAAATCCCGCGTCTCGTCTGCCGGTGCGGTGAAGTTGAACGACCACTTGCCGTCGGCCCCGGCCTGGGTCTGACCGTACAAGGTCGACTTGCCCGTCGTGGTGGCGATGTAGATCGAAACCATACTGTCTATAGGCGCGGAGCCAACGAGAGTGGGGCTGATCTGGTCGGTCAGGCCATCGGTGGAACTGATGCCCGTGTCGTCAGCCAGACCGGTGATGACTGGCGGCGGGCTGGCGCCTGGTGCGAGAAAGGAGCCATCCTGTTCGACCAGGTCTTCCACGCCCTGTGAGAACAGCGTCGTGCGCTGGCTGCTCGTCAGGTTGGTGGCCGTGTCGATCACCGTGTCGAAGCCGGAGCCGCCAACCACATGCAGCGCTGTACTGGTGTTATCGACGGTGAAGGTGGTGCCGAGGGCGTTCGTCGACCCGATGGTGTTCTGGTCGGTATCGAAACCGGTCAGGTCGAAGGTCGAAGCCGCGGTCGAAATCGTGCCGGAGCCTGAGATGGTGAACCTCGGCGGCGGCGGCCCATCCAGCTTGCTTGTGATGAGATCATGCAATGCAGAGGCGACGATTGCGTTGCCGGCGGCGTTGAGGTGGCCGTCGTTGACTCGCAGAGATGTCGGGACCACGTCGTTGTTGTGATCGACGACGTCGGTCGGTGACGACGGATCGTAGTCGCTCACCAGGATGGACCGCACGTCCAGATAGTGGCCGGGGTAGGTGCTGGCGAGCTGGCTGTTCAGGTTTACTATGTCTTCATAGCCCGAGCCGCCCTTGGCTTCGTTCGGGGCATCTGCGTTGAGGATCGACAAGATCACATAGTGGGTGTTGGACCCGAGCGCGCTCACTGCGCGGGCGATGTCGGCCATGACCGTCGTCGGGTCCGCGTTATTGTTGCGGCCGGCCCAGATCACGACGGTATCGTTCAGCAGGCTGGTCGCCGCAACCAATCGATTGACGATCTCGGTGCTGGTGTCGCCACCCTTGCCTTCGTTGAGGACGGCGCGATCATAATTGAAGTCTGCCGCCAGGATGCTCGGGTACTGATTGCCCTGGCCCGCGCCATTGCCGGCCGTAAGGCTGTCGCCCCAGGTGACGATCTCCCTGTAGGACGCGCCATTCAGCGCATCCAGGCTGTCCTGGTCGAGCGTCAGGACGCCGTTGTTGACGATGTCGCTCGGCGATACGCCGGTGGCGCCGCTCGCGCCGTCAAGATCAAGCTTATGATGCATCTAACGCCCGCTCGCCCGGTCAGCAGGACCGATGAGCGCCTACATCCACGTGTACAGACCGTCAGTCCAACGTCAGATTGTCACGTCTCCGCGCGTGGCGGAAGCGACCGCAGCTAGACCGCCTCGGCCAGCTTCGGCGCGAAGGCGTTCAGAGTGATCGGCCGGGCGCTGAGCAAGTCATCAGGAGGCGCACGCGTCGGTCGTGGAAAGCGACGGCCCAGGCGGTCAGAACGTCGCCCGCAAGGTCACGCCGAAGATCCGCGGCGCGCCCAGGAAGTGGATATCGCGGATCCCGGCGACGGCCGCTACGGGTCCCTTCGCGCCGATGATGATCCATGGCTGGTCCGGCAGGGCCTGATCCAGCCACCCTCCCAGCATCTGCATGGACAGGAACCGGGTGCGGTCATCTGGCTGCGCGGATGGAGCGGACAGGGGGAGGAGGGCCGCGAGTGCGGTGAGCAGGACCAGGTGCAAGCGGAGTCTTGAGCCGGTCCCCAGAAATCGGACGGGGGGTTGAGGTGGGTTCGACCGAGAGGAAGGACGGACCCGATGACGGGCGAGCGGAAGGCGGTATTCTGCTGAGTTTAAGGCCAAGGTGGCGTTGGAGGCGCTGCATGGCGAACGGACGGTGGCGGAGCTGGGCGCCAAGCACGGCGTGCACCCGACCCCGCTTCATGGAGGTGGTCCAGGCCGCCGGCGCCCGGGTTTCCCTGGATGCACGCGGCCGCTGGATGGACAACGTGTTCATCGAGCGGCTCAGGCGCAGCCTCAAGTACGAGTGCGTCTACCTGCCCGCCTTCGAAACCGGCTCAGAGTTGCGCGCCGGGCTCGGGCGCTGGATCAGCTACTATAATACCGTCAGGCCCCACTCGGCGCACGGCGGCAAGACCCTGACGAAGCCTACGGAACGCCCCGGCAGGACATCGGATTGGCAGCGTGAGACAGACCTGAACCTACCTTAGCCAAGCCGCCAAACTGTCCGAACGAACGGGACCACCTCACCTGCCGGAGGTGGAGCGATTTGCCGAGTCCACGGAGGCCTTGCCGGCGATCCGCACAGCCGTCACCAACTGGCCGGGCGCCATGTTCTGAGCAGAGGGTGCGAGGCGCCGCGGCCGCCGCGACGCCGTTCGCCCTCAGCCGTCGCGGCGGTGGGCGAGGACTTCGCGGGCGGCGGAGACGATGCTATCGGCGTCCAGGCCGTGCAGGCGGTAGAGGTCGTGGAGGTCGGCGCTCTGGCCGAAGCGCTCGACGCCCAGCGGATGCAGCGAATGGCGGCGGACCGAGCCCAGCCACGACAGGGTGGCGGGGTGCCCGTCCAGCACCGTGACCAGCCCCGCGCCCCGCGGCAGGGCGGTGAGCAGGCGGTCGGCGTGGCTGAGCGCGGAGCCGTCGCCCTCGGCCCGCCTGCGGCGCGCCGCGCTCCAGCCGGCGTGCAGCCGGTCCGGCGAGGTCACGGCCAGCAGCGCGGTGTTGGGCAGACGCTCGGCCAGGCGGTGGGTCGCCTCCAGCGCCTCGGGCGCCACCGCTCCGCAGTAGGCGATGGCGAGCGAGGTGTTGGCGTGGGGCGCGCGCAGCCAGTAGCCGCCGGCGATCACCTCTTCGCGCAGCTCCGGCGTCATCTCGCGGGGCAGCTGGTCGAGCTGGCGGGTGGACAGGCGCAGGTAGATCGAGCCGCCGCCTGCTTCAGCCTGGATGTGCTCGAAGCCGTGGGCCATGACCACCGCCAGCTCGTCGGCATAGGCGGGCTCGAAATAGCTCAGCCCATCCTGGGCCATGCCGATCAGGGGCGTGTTGATCGACTGGTGGGCGCCGCCCTCCGGCGCCAGCGTGATCCCGCTCGGGGTCGCCACGATCATGAAGCGCGCGCCCTGGTAGCAGGCGTAGATCAGCGCATCGAGGCCCCGGTTGATGAAGGGGTCGTAGACCGTGCCGATGGGCAGCAGACGCTCGCCCCAGAAGCGGTCCGCCAGCCCGAGCTGGCCGAGCAGCAGGAACAGGTTGTGCTCGGCGATGCCGAGCTCGATGTGCTGGCCGGCCGGCGCCATGCGCCACTTCTGCGGGCTCGCCACCTTCTCGTCGGAGAAGGTGTCGGCGCGCTCGGAGGAATGGAACACGCCGCGCCGGTTCACCCAGCCCGACAGGTTGGTGGAGACGGTGACGTCGGGCGAAGTGGTGACGATGCGCTCGGCCAGAGGCGAGCTCTCCCGCGCCAGCTCGAACAGGATTTTGCCGAAGCCCTCCTGGGTGGAGAGCGTCTCGCCCGCGGGCGCGGCGAGCGCGGGCACCTCCACCCTGCGCGCGGGCGGCAGGGCGCGACGCCCCAGCAGCGGCACGGTGGGCAGGAAGCGGCGCACGGCCTCGGCGTCGGTTTCGGACAGGCCGGCGTAGGGCTCCCACTCCTGCCCATCCGCCACGCCGCAGAGCGCCTGGAAGGTCTTGAGCTGGCCGGGGTTCATCAGGCCGGCGTGGTTGTCCTTGTGGCCGGCGAGCGGCAGGCCGTGGCCCTTGATGGTGTAGGCGACGAAGGCGTGAGGCGTGGGGTCGGCCGCGGCCGCGTCGAAGGCCTCCAGGATGGTCTCCAGGTCGTGGCCGCCGAGGTTGGTCATCAGCGCCGCCAGGCTGGCGTCGTCGTGGCTGTCCAGCAGCGCCCGTAGACCCGCCGCGCCAGCGAGCTCCAGCTTCAGCCGCTCGCGCCAGGCCGCGCCGCCCTTGAAGGTCAGGGCCGAGTAGAGCTGGTTCGGGCAGCGGTCGATCCAATCGAGCAGCGCCTCGCCCGCGGGCCCGGAGCGCGCCGCCTCGAGCTTCTTGCCGAACTTCAGCGGGACCACGCGCCAGTCGACCGCCCGGAAGAAGCCCTCGATGCGGTGGAACAGGGCGTCGTTCACCACCCCGTCCAGGCTCTGGCGGTTGTAATCGATGATCCACCAGAGATTCCGGACGTCGTGCTTCCAGCCCTCCAGCAGGGCCTCGTAGATGTTGCCCTCGTCGAGCTCCGCGTCGCCCAGCAGCGCGATCATGCGCCCGTCGGTGCTGGCGCCTCGCGCCGTCAGGCCGTGCAGCCCGACATAGTCCTGGGTGATCGAGGCGAAGAGCGTCGCCGCCACCCCGAGCCCGACCGAGCCGGTGGAGAAGTCGACCTCGACCTTGTCCTTGGTGCGTGAGGGATAGGACTGGGCGCCGCCGAGGGCGCGGAAGCGCTCCAGCTGGTCGCGGGTCTGGCGGCCGAGGAGGTATTCGATGGCGTGCAGCACCGGCGAGGCGTGCGGCTTCACCGCGATCCGGTCCTGGGGCCGCAGCGCATGGAAGTAGAGCGCGGTCATCAGCGTGGACACGCTGGCGCTGGAGGATTGATGGCCGCCGACCTTCAGCCCGTCGCGCGAGGGGCGCAGGTGGTTGGCGTTGTGGATCAGCCAGGTCGACAGCCACAGCGCGCGGCGCTCCAACGCCGCGAGCTCGCGCAGCGGATAGGCGCTGGGCGGCGCGCCGGTCGCAGGCGGCCGGATCAGGCTTGGGGATGTGAGCGCCATGTCGGTTCCAATCGCAGAGCGCTGCGGCGCGAGGTGGCCAGGCTGGGCCGTCGTGAGATCGTCGTCCAACCAACGGGCCACGCGCAAGGTGCGCCCCCGCCTTGTCGCCCTGTAGATGGAGATTGTCGACCTGCGATACTGCAGACGGATCGCGGGCTCCGGTTTGCCATCGCGACGGCCGGATCGCCCAGGCTCAGAGATTGCGGCTGACCCACATCCGCGCGACGCAAGACGCTGGACAGGGATAAGGGGAGCCACATGACCCAGACCGCTGGAGCCGCCCGGACCGACAGGGATGGTCCGCGGGGCGCGGAGGCCCTGTTCGGCCGCATGTCTGGCCGGCGCAACGCGCCTCGGCGGGGCGCCCACGGAGCCTATCCGTTGATCATCTCCCTTCACGGCGGCACGTACAGCTCAGCCTATTTCGACCTTCCCGGCTATTCCTTGCTGGACACGGCGGAGGCGCTGGACCTCCCGGTCCTTGCGATGGATCGTCCGGGCTACGGCGCGAGCCCGCCCCTGCCGGTGGGGGAGGACACGCTGCGGGGCAACGCCGACTTCCTCGCGAAGAGCTGAAGGCGGCCTGGGATCAGCACGGCGGCGAGGCGCAGGGCGTGTTCCTGATCGGGCACTCGATCGGGGCCGGCATCGCCATGATGATCGCCGCCCAGACGCTGGACTGGCCGCTGCTGGGGCTGGCCGTGTCGGGCGTCGGCCTGCGAACGCCCGACCAGTCCCGGGCGCCTGGGCGGCGCTCCCGGACACCCCCTTCGTGGAGCTGCCCGCCGCGATCAAGGGCGAGGTCATGTTCGGCCCTCCGGGCAGCTTCGGCCCCGACATGCCGGGCGCCAGCCATGTGGCGGATGCTCCGGTGCCCCGGACCGAAATCCTCGACATCGTCACGACCTGGCATTACGACGTCGCTGACGTGGCCTCGCGCATCAAGGCGCCGATCCATTATAGACAGGCCGAGCACGACAGGCTCTGGATCGTGGACGAGGGCGAGGTGCGCGGCTTCGCCGCCGCCCTGTCGGCCAGTGCGCGCGTGGACGCGGCGATGCTGAGAGACACCGGGCACTGCATCGACTTCCACACCCTAGGCCCATCGCTGCAGGTCCAGCAGCTTGCTTTCGCCATGCAGTGCGCCGTCCAGCACGGCTGACGGGGCCTGCCTGAGACAAGGCGTCGCTCGCCAGATCACCGCCGGCCATCTCGTCAGCCTGTGTCCGCTATGTGGCAGGGATAATTTGGCCGCATCATTGCGACCGTCATTGCATCTCCCGGCTAAGCTTTGCCTGTCATAGCGTCGTGACGACTTCGGTGAACGCCGGACAAGCTCGGCTCTTAGTTCGAGCACAAAGATAATCTGGGGGGTAATCAATGCTCAAGCGCGCCCTGTTGGCGTCGGTCGCCATCGCCGTGACCGCATCGCCGGCCCTCGCCCAGCAGGCGGATGCGCCCCCGACCGCCCCCGCCCCCAGCTCGTCGCCCTCCGCCACCTCCCCGCCGCCCGCCGGGTCCGCACCGGCCGCCAGTTCGGCGCCGGCCACGGGTCCGACGCCCGGGCCCGCCCCGATCCCGACGCCCCAGCCCAACACCTTGGGCGAGATCGTCGTGACCGCGCAGCGCCAGTTCGAGAACCTGCAGCGTGCGGCGGTGTCGGTCGACGCGGTCACCGGCGGTGATCTCACCGCCAACGGCGTCGTCGATCCGACCACGCTCAGCAATCTCGTCCCGGTTTCTTCGCAGCGCCTGCGGGGGGCGGGAGCGCCTTTTAATTCATCCGCGGGGTCGGCAACTTCACCGCGAACCCGTATTCGGAAACCGCAGTCGCGGTGAACCTCGACAACATCTATCTCGGTCTGGCGACGAGCGCCGCAAGCCCCTTCTACGACCTGGAGCGGGTCGAGGTGGTGAAGGGTCCGCAGGGCACCCTCTACGGCCGCAACGCCACCGGCGGCGCGGTCAACATCATCCCGGAGAAGCCCCAGCTCGGGACCACGTCCGGATACGTCTCAGCCAGCTACGGCAACTACGACGCCTACGGCATCGACGGCGCCGTGAACGTGCCGGTCGGGGACAGGTCCGCGCTCAGGATATCCGCCGACTTCCTCGGGCACAGCGGCTACCTGTACGACGGGACGTCCGATGAGGACACCAAGGCCGGCCGCATCCAGTTCCTGACCCGTCCCATCCCGAACCTGTCGATCCGCATCTCCGCCGACTACGCCGACCTCGGTGGAGCCGGCGAAGGCGCGCAGTACCTCAACAGCTTCGCCTATAACCGAACGACGGGCGGCTATGTCGTCACGCCCTCCAACATCCCATCGCAGTTCGGCCTGTACTCGACACCCTCACAGAACTACATCCAGCAGTTCCCGCCTTCCCCGCAGGCCGCAACCTCGGGCCGCTGTCACCCTACCCCCTCCTGAACAACAAGCTCTACGGCGTGAACGCCGAGATCAACTATGACACCAGCCTTGGTCGCCTGACCCTGATCCCAGCCTGGCGCCCCTCGACCATATCCGACCTGAACGATGCGGCCGGCTTCCTCAGCGGCACGCGCGAGGACGACGAGCAGTACAGCGCGGAGCTTCGCTTCACCGGCAAGCGGATCAGCATCTTCGACTACACCTTCGGGTTGCTCTACTTCCACCAACGCCAGAAAGGCGTCTTCGGCGCTGCTCTCGGGGCCATCGGCGCCTTCTCCAGCTATAGCGACGATACTGACTCCTACGCCGGCTTCGCGCGGGTCACCGCTCACCTGACCGACCAGCTGCGGCTGGTCGGCGGCGTCCGCTACACCTCCGACCAGAAGAGCTTCAACGGCTCTGTCACCGACCTGGTGGTCCTGTGCGTGCGCGCCGCGTGCCCGGCCGCGCCGGTGGTGCCGTTCTCCTTCACCGCCAACGGACAGACCGCCGTGCCCGTGCCGCCGGCGGCGGGCGCGATCGAGCCGATCGGGGCGACCGGAGCCCTGTCGTTTCGGACCGGCTTCGCACAGCAGACCAACCTCGACACCGACCGGGCGACCTACAGGGGCGCGGTCGAATACGATGTCCTCCCCCGCTCGCTCCTCTATGCGAGCATAGAGACGGGCTACCGGTCGGGCGGCTTCAACCTCGCCGTCGGTATCCCGACCTACCTGCCGGAATACATCACCGCCTACACCATCGGAGCGAAGAACCGCTTCCTGGACAACAGGCTCGAGCTGAACCTGGAAGGCTTCGTCTGGAAGTACCGCAACCAGCAGATCGCCCACCTCGGCCTGGACCTCGCCGGCAACAACGCGGACTTCACCCAGAACGTCGGCCGCTCCACCAACCAGGGGGGCGAGGTGGAGGTGCGCTACCTGCTCACGCCGGACACGGTGCTGACCAGCAACATCCAGTACCTCGACGCCACCTACGACCAGTTCACCTATCAGGCGCCGGCGAGCGGCGGCCTGCCGCCCTTCACCGGCTGCCGCACGAGTGCTGCGGCCAACAGCACCACCCTGGTGAACGTCAACTGCTCCGGCGAGCCGTCCTTCCAGTCGCCGAAATGGACCCTGAACTTCGGCGTCCAGCAGACGGTGCATGTCTCGACCTACAAGGTCGTGGGCAATGTCGACACCCAGTACCTCTACAGCCGCTTCGTCGGCTTTGAATACCAGCCTGCGGAGTACGCCCCCTCGGTCTGGCAGACCAACGCCCAACTCACCTTGACGCCGGACTATGGCAAATGGGCCCTGTCGCTGTTCGCGGTGAACCTGGAGAACAACAGGTACCTCGTCCACGCGGTGGTGAATACGACGGCAAACGTCCTGACCTCCACCAACGCCAACCCGCGCACCTACGGCATCCGGGCGTCCATGAAGTTCTGACACGGCCGCGGGCGGCCGCAGGCGGCGAAGGGAGGACGATCCCGGCGATGCGGCGGCCTTATCACCTGACCGGCTTTGACGTCTCCCGGACAGGCTCGGGCACGAATAAATGCAGGTCCTCGGAAGCCGGAAGGGCCGATCCAGCCGGTTCCGGGCTGTGCCCAGACGCGCGATCCAACGTCTTCTCTCCCGTCCCAGCCCGCCTCGGACCGCGTAGAGGTCTTGCGGCACGGAGGTCTTAGTATGGCTGTACTTGGCGCCCTGTCCGTCTGTCTTGAGGTTTTGCGCCTCGAAGACGGCGTGAAGTTCTACCCGAATGCGGGCCTGAAGCTTACCGAAGGTGGCGCGCAGGCGCAGAGCGTGGTGCGTCTCAGGCGCCGCGACGACGAGCTGGGCCCGGCTGGACTGGCCCGGAACGGGTTGGCCCGGGAGCTCGCCTGACCATGGTGGACAGCGATGTCCTGGTCATTGGCGCGGGGCCGGTCGGCCTGTCGCTCGCCGTCGAGCTCGGCCTGCGGGGGCTCCGAGTGCTGGTGGCCGAGCGCAACGAGCGGGTCGGCCATGCGCCCCGCGCCAAGACCACCTATGTGCGCACCCGCACCTTCTTCCGTCGCTGGGGCCTGGCCGATAAGCTGGCCGAGGCGTCGCCGCTCGGCGTCAACTATCCCTACGACGTGCACTTCGTCACCCGGCTGGCGGGCCACGGGCTGGCGCGCATCCAGAACGGGTTCAACGCCGCGCCCCTGCGCGAGGACGCCTTCCCCGAGCACGCCCAGTGGATCCCCCAGTACAAGCTGGAAGCCGTGCTGCGCGAGCGGGTCTCCACCCTGCCGAGCGTGGACCTACGGTTCAACCTCGCCTTCCACGGCGCCGAGGACGACGGCGAGAGCGTGACCTCCACGCTGCGCGACGCGTTGGGCGATAAGCAAGTGGTCCGTTCGCGCTTCCTGGTGGGGGCGGACGGGGCG
>NZ_CAHJWH010000046.1 GCF_903642205.1 Caulobacter sp. S45
CGCACATCTAAGCGCCCGTGGGCTGAAACGGAACGCGAACGTGCTATATGGGACAGATGGACGCCGCTGCGCCCTTCGGGTCGGTCGAGGACCTGCTCCCGCTGCGCTTCCGCGACTGGTTCGCCGGCCGGGGCTGGAGCATCCGACCGCACCAGCTGGAGATGATCGCCAAGGCGCGTGCGGGCCGCGACGCCCTGCTGATCGCCCCCACCGGCGGGGGCAAGACGCTGGCTGGCTTCCTGCCGAGCCTGATCCAGCTCGCCGCGCGTCCGCCGTCCGCCGGGCCGCGCGGCGTGCACACCCTCTACCTGTCGCCGCTGAAGGCGCTGGCCGTGGACGTGCACCGCAACCTGGAAGCGCCGATCGCCGAGATGAGCTTGCCGATCAGCGTGGAGGCGCGCACCGGCGACACCAGCCTGGCCAAGCGTGCGCGCCAGCGGCTGCACCCGCCCGACATCCTGCTGACCACGCCCGAGCAGCTCGCCCTGTTCTGCGCCTGGCCGGGCTCGCGCGAGTATTTCAACGACCTGTCGGTGGTGATCCTGGACGAGATCCACGCGGTTCATGGGAGCAAGCGCGGGGACCTGCTGAACCTGGCGCTCGCGCGCCTGCAGAAGTTCTCGCCGGGGATGCGGCGGGTGGGGCTGTCGGCGACGGTGAACGACCCGGACATGCTGCTGCGGTGGCTGGTGGGGCAGGGCGGGGCGGCGGCTGGCCCGCTCCACCACGCTGTGCGTGGTCCCCCTCCCCCAGTGGGGGAGGATCAAGAGCGGCCACCCTCCTTTGATCTCCCCCCCTCGGGGGGAGGGGACCAAGCGCAGCCTGGTGAGGGGGGCCTTGCCGCCGCCCGGATGGCCGACCTCGTCCTCGGCGCGCCAGGCGCGCCGCCGGTGGTGGACATGCTACTCACCGACAAGCCCGCGCCGTGGAGCGGCTGGACCGCCAAGCACGCCATCCCCGACGTTCTTGAAGCCATCAAGGACGCCAAGACCGTACTCGTCTTCGTGAACACCCGCTTCCAGGCGGAGCTCAGCTTCCAGATGCTGTGGGAGATCAACGACGACAACCTGCCCATCGCCCTCCACCACGGATCGCTCGCCGTGGAGCAGCGCCGCAAGGTCGAGGCGGCCATGGGGCGGGGCGAACTTCGCGCCGTGGTCTGCACCTCCACGCTCGACCTCGGCATCGACTGGGGCGCGGTGGACCTGGTCATCCAGCTTGCGGCCCCCAAGGGAAGCGCCCGGCTGATCCAGCGCATCGGCCGCGCCAACCACCGGCTGGACGAACCCTCCCGCGCCCTGCTGGTGCCCGCGCACCGGTTCGAGATGCTGGAGTGCCAAGCCGCGCGTGAGGCCGTCGCCGCCAACGACCTGGACGGCGACCCCGAGCGGATCGGCGCGCGCGACATCCTGGCCCAGCACGTCATGGGCCTAGCCTGCGCCGAGCCCTTCGACCTGGTCGATCTCTACGACGAGCTGCGCAGCTCCGCTCCCTATGCCGCGCTCAGCTGGCAGGAGTACGAGCAGGTGGTCGATTTCGTCGCCACCGGCGGTTACGCGCTTCGCACCTATGATCGCTTCCGCCGGATCGTCCGCACCGAGGACGGCCTCTACAAGGTGCGCGACGGCCCGACCGCCCAGCGCCACCGCATGAACGTGGGCGCTATCGTGGACACCCCCATGCTGTCCATCCGCATCGCCTCGGTCCGCTCAAACAAGAAGGTCGGCGGCCGCAAGGTGGGCGAGATGGAGGAGAGCTATCTGGAGCAGCTCGCCCCAGGCGACACCTTCCTGTTCGGGGGGACCATCTGGAGCTTTGAGGGCATCACCGGCCTGGACGCCCTGGTCCGCCCCGCGCCTCCGGGGACCGAGCCCAAGGTGCCGAGCTGGGCGGGATCCAAGTTCGCGCTCTCCACGTACCTGGCCGCCCGGGTGCGCCGCATGATCGCCGAGCGGGACCACTGGCACGTGCTGGCGCCCGACGTGCAGGAGTGGCTGCAGGTGCAGGACGCCCGCTCCCACATTCCCTCCACCGACGAGATGCTGCTGGAGACCTTCCAGCGGGGCAAGCGCTGCTATCTGGTCTGCTACCCCTTCGACGGGCGCATCAGCCATGGCACGCTCGCCCAACTGCTGACCCGCAGGCTTGAGCGGCTGGGCAAGCGGCCGCTGGGATTCGTCGCCAACGACTATGCGCTGGCCATCTGGGCCATGAAGCCCATGGACGATCTGGACCTGGACGCCCTGTTCCAGCAGGACATGCTGGGCGACGACCTGGAGACCTGGCTGGACGAAAGCTTCATGATGAAGCGCACCTTCCGCCACTGCGCCATCCTGTCGGGGCTCATCGAGCGGCGGCTGCCCGGCAAGGAGAAGACCGGCCGCCAGGTCACCTTCTCCACCGACCTGATCTACGATGCGCTCCGCCGCCATCAGCCCGACCACCTGCTGCTCCAGTGCGCGCGGGCGGATGCCGCGACGGGTCTGCTGGACGTGGCGCGGGTGGCCAAGCTGCTGGACCGCATCCGCGGGCGGATCGTGGCGCGCGCCCTGCCGCGCGTGTCGCCGTTCGCGGTCCCTGTGCTGCTGGAGATTGGGCGCGAGACCGTGTCCGGCGCGGCGGACGCGCTGATGGAAGAGTCGGCCGAGGAGCTGATCGCGGAAGCCATGAGGCTGGAGCCTCCGCTATGACGTCCGCCTCTCTCGCAAGGAAGCCTCAGTCCGGCTCTTCATCCGGCAGGCCCACTATGTGGAAGCCGGCGTCCACGTGGATCACCTCGCCCGTTGTCGATCTTCCGAGGTCCGACAGCAGCCAGAGCGCACAGCCGCCGACGCTCTCCACCGAGGTGTCCTCGCGCATCGGCGCCCAGGTGCGCCCTCGCGACAGCATGCCCCGGCCGCCCGAGATGCCGGCCAGGGAGAGCGTCCGCACCGCCCCCGCAGAAATGGCGTTGGCGCGGATTTTCTGAGGACCCAGGTCGCGGGCGATGTAGCGCGTCGACGCTTCGAGCGCCGCCTTGGCCACCCCCATGACGTTGTAGTTCGGGACGGTCCGCTCGGAGCCTAGATAGGTCAGCGTCACCAGAGACCCGCCGTTCGGCATCAGCTTTGACGCCCGCCTGGCCACGTCCACGAACGAATAGGCGCTGATATCCATGGAGCGGGCGAAATTGGCGCGCGTGGTGTTCTCGACGAACGAGCCCTTGAGCTCGTTCTTGTCGGAGAAGGCGATGGCGTGGACCAGGAAGTCCAGCGTGCCGAAAGTCTCCTCCACCGTCCTGAAGGCCGCGTCCATGGAAGCGTCGTCGGTGACCTCGCAGGGGATCAGCGTCTTGACGCCGATGGTGTCCGCGAGCGGCCGCACGCGGCGTTCCATGCTGCCCAGGATGGTGAAGGCCATCTCCGCGCCCTGGGATGCGAGCACGCGCGCTATGCCCCAGGCGATGGAGTCCTTGTTGGCCACGCCCATGACCACGCCGCGCTTGCCCGCCATCAGGGCGCCCTGTGGCAGGGTCTCCGGGGTCAGCCACTGATCTTCGGCCATGTATGCTCCCGACTCCGACGCCTTGGTTCAGGCGATCCGGTCTAGGGCCTAGACCGGATCGCCTCAACACGTCCGTTTCGGCTGGCGGCTACTGCGGACGGCCGGTGGCGGGATCGGTCCTGGTCTTGTCGGTCTTGGTGGACTGCTCGGCGCCCTCAGGCTCGGTAGCGGGGCGGGGCGGGTTGTCGCCGTGGGCGCTGAGGTTGTCGTTCTCCGTCCCGTGACTGTGATCACGGCCGCTGTCGAGCGGATGACGGCGGTCGTCGGGCATTGTGGGAGTGGGCATCGACGGCTCCTTCTTCGGGATTAGAACGCCGGAGTGGGCCCGGATGATCCGCCGCCGCCGAGGTCAGTCCATGCGCGCCACCAGACCGCCGGACAGAAGCTCCGCCCGGCCGGCCAGGGACAGTTCCACCAGGGCTGCGAGCACGCCGGGCGCCGGTTCTCCCAGGGCGCGCACGATCTCGTCACGCGGGACAGGCGTCGGCGAGAGCAGGGCATAGGCGCGTTCGCGCAGCCTGTCCGCCGCCGCATTCAATGCTGCGTCCTCCTCGCCCATCGGCGTGAACAGCTCCAGTTGGGGTTCGCGCGCTCGGTGCAGGTCCGCCAGGACGCGCAGCACGTCGTCCACGCCCTCGCACAGCGCCGCACCCTGGCGGATCAGCTCGTTGGGGCCCTTGGCGCGGGGGTCCAGGGGTGAGCCCGGCACAGCGAAGACCTCACGCCCCTGCTCGGCGGCCAGGCGCGCGGTGATCAGCGAGCCGGAGCGCTGCTCCGCCTCCACCACGACAACCCCCAGCGAGAGCCCGGAGATGATCCGGTTGCGACGCGGAAAGTCGCGCGCCGTGGCCCGGCGGCCCACCGCGTTCTCGGACACGATGCAACCCTGGGAGACGACGCGGTCGTACAGGCCGGCGTGTTCAGGGGGATAGATGTCGTCCACGCCGCCGGCCAGCACGGCGGCCGTGCCGCTGGCCAGGGCGCCCTCGTGCGCCGCGCCGTCGACCCCCCGGGCGAGGCCCGAGACGACCACATAGCCCGCCTGTCCGAGATCGGCGGCCAGGGCGCGGGCGAACCGCTGGCCGGCCGCCGAGGCGATCCGCGCGCCTACGATCGCCACGCAGGGCCTGGCGAGCAGATCGACGTGCCCGCGCGCCCAGAGCACGGGCGGGGGCGGGTCGATCTCGGCCAGCAGGGGGGGAAAGGCCGCTTCGCCTGCGGTGAGCAGGGTGGCGCCGAGCGCGCGCCCTGCGTCGATCTCCCGCTGGGCGTCTGCGCTGCTGCAGACCTTCAGGGGACCCGGACGGCCGCCCCGGCGTGCGAGGTCGGGCAGGGCGCCCAGCGCCCGGCCGGCCGAGCCGTAGCGGCCCACCAGCTCCCGCCAGGCCACCGGCCCCACGCCCTCGGTACGGGTCAGGCGCAGCCGATCCCGGCGCTCCGCCTCGCCGATCATGGAGCGGATGTCGCGGCGCGCCGGCCGACCTGCGGCTCCTGGCCGGCGAGCAACCGCGCGATGTTGGCGCGATGGCGCAGCACCACCAGGACGGCGGCGAACAGGATCAAGTCGCGGACCGCCGGCGCGGCGTGGATCAACGCCGCATAGACTGGCGACAGCGCCGCCGCGGCAAGGCCTGAGAGCGAGGATATCCGAAACACGGCAAGCACCAGCAGCCAGGTGGCCAGCGCCAGCAACCCCGCAGGCCACGCCGCCGCGAGCATGACGCCCAGCGCGGTGGCTACGCCCTTGCCGCCCTTGAAACCTAGCCACACCGGGAACAGGTGACCCATGAACGCCGAGCCGCCGGCCAGGGCGCCGGCCGTCTCGCCCCAAAGCGCCCGCGCCAGCACCACTGCCAGCGCGCCCTTCCCGGCGTCGCCGAGCAGGGTGAGGATCGCAAGGTCTTTGCGGCCGGTGCGCAAGACGTTGGTGGCTCCGATGTTGCCGGAGCCGATGTCGCGCACATCGCCTGCGCCGCCCCAGCGTGTGACGAGCACGCCGAATGGCACGGAGCCGATCAGGTAGCCGCCCAGAAGGACGGCCACGAGGGCGAAGGGTGTCAGTCCGAGCAGCATGGGCGCAACCTTAAGGGGCGGCCTCCACGGCGCGCAAGGCCGTGTCCAGGACTCGACGGCGCCGCTGCAGGCCTCTCCACCTCCTCGATGACGACAGACGCCTAGCCCGCCAGCCCGTTCATCCGCTGGTCGAGATAGTGACCGACATGGTTTTCCACCGCGGGCAGGTGCTGGGACCAGTAGTGATTGGCGCCCTCCACCAGTTCATAGGCGATGGAGATACCCTTCTGGGTGCGCAGCTTGGCGACGACCCGCTCCACCTCCACCGGAGTGGTGACGTTGTCTGCACCGCCATGCAGGATCAGCCCGGAGGCGGGGCAGGGGGCCAGGAAGCTGAAGTCCTGGATGTTGGTGGGCGGCGAGACGGAGACGAAGCCGTCCGTCTCCGGCCGCCGCATCAGCAGCTGCATGCCGATCCATGCCCCAAACTGGTAGCCGGCCACCCAGCATTGGGAGGCGGTGGGGTTGCTGGTCTGCAGCCAATCGAGTGCAGAGGCGGCGTCGGCCAGCTCGCCGATGCCGCTGTCGAACTCGCCCTGGCTCTTGCCGACGCCGCGGAAGTTGAACCGCAGGGTGGCGAAGCCGCGCTTCATGAACAGATGGTAGAGCTGCACCGCCACGGGGTTGTTCATGTGCCCACCCGCCTTGGGATGGGGATGCAGAATCAGCGCGATGGGCGCGTTGTCGGTCTTGGGCGGGGCGTAGCGGCCTTCCAGGCGGCCGCTCGCGCCGGTCAGGATCACCTCGGGCATGGTCTTCGCACTTCCTTCTGCTCCGAAGCGGGGCCAGGGCCTCATCGCGCCACGGAATACTTGATCGGCGTACTTGGTTTTCCTACATTGCGGACATCAGTGAAATGCGCGCGCCTGCCGGAAAGCGGCGGTCCTTAGCACAGGCCGCGGTCGGCGGGGCGTCGTTTCTCTCATCCCGGCGCATGGGCGCAGGGACGGGCTTCAAGGCGGGATCGGCGTCGAACCATGCGTCTGGGCACCAAGGGACGCTACGCGGTGATGGCCATGACCGATCTCGCCCGCCACGGGCGGGAGAGGGCCGTCACCCTGGCCGAGATCGCGGGACGCCAGGAGATCTCGCAAGCCTATCTTGAGCAGCTGTTCGCAGCCCTGCGCCGGCGCGGCCTCGTGGCCAGTGTGCGCGGACCCGGCGGCGGCTATCGCCTCGGCCGGTCAGCGGAGCTGATCAGCGTGGTCGAGGTTGTCCGCGCAGTGGACGAGCCGCTGACCGCCACCCGCTGCGAGGGGGCAAGCACCGGCTGCCTTGGCGGCGGCGAACGCTGCGCGACCCATGACCTTTGGGACGCGTTGGGCGACCGTATCTCTGACTTTCTGGGAGCGGTGTCGCTGGAGGACGTCGTGCAGCGTCGGGTGAAGTCCCACGTCTCGGCGTCGGCGGAGGCGGCATGAGCGCCTCACGCCGCACCTATCTCGACCACAACGCTACCTCGCCGCTCCGGCCCGAGGCGCGAGACGCCCTGCTCGACGCGCTGCAGGCGGTCGGCAATTCGTCCTCGGTGCACGCCAGCGGCCGGGCCGCGCGGGAGCGGCTGGAGACGGCGCGTATGGCCGTTGCCGGGCTCGTCAATGCATCGTCGGAGCGGCTGGTGTTCACCAGCGGCGGCACGGAGGCCAACGCCCTGGCGATCGGAAGTGCGGCGACTTCCGGCGCTCACGGCCGGCTGCTGATCGGCGCCACCGAGCATGATGCAGTGACGAACAGCGCCCGCGCAACCGGGCTGCCGATCGAGACCTGGCCCGTAGACGCGGACGGTGTGGCGGAGCTGTCCTGGCTGGCCGAGCGGCTCGCTAGGTGGAGTCCGCAGGACGGCCGGCCCTTCATCGCCGTGATGCTGGCCAACAACGAGACAGGTGTGGTGCAGCCGGTGGCCGAGACGGCAGCCCTCGTCGGGGCCTTCGGAGGCTGGCTGCACGTGGACGCAGTGCAGGCGGCGGGCAAGATCGCAGTCGACCTCGACGCGCTGGGCGCCCGCACCCTGGCCCTGTCGGCGCACAAGTTGGGCGGGCCACAGGGTGTCGGCGCCCTGGCCTATGCCGAAGGTGCGGCCGTGCGACCGAGCCTGCACGGCGGCGGACAGGAGCGCGGGCTTCGCGCCGGCACGGAGAACGTGGCGGGCGCCGCAGCGTTCGGCGCGGCGGCCAGAGCGGCCCTTCGAGACCTGCCGACCGCGAGCGGCCAAGCCGCTTGGCGCGATGCAGCCGACGCGCGGCTCAGGGCCGCCGGAGTGCGGATCGCGGGCGAGAGCGTATCGCGCCTGCCGGGCACGCTCTGTCTTGCGGCGGCCGGTTTTGCGTCGGCGCTGCAGGTGATGGCGCTCGACTTGGAGGGCGTGGAGGTCAGCGCCGGCGCGGCCTGCTCCTCGGGTAAGGTGAAGCCGAGCGGCGTTCTGGCCGCGATGGGCTACGGAGAGCTGGCGGCCGGCGCCCTGCGCGCTTCGGGCGGCTGGAATACGACACAAGCTGACTGGGACCGCTTCGCCGACGTTTGGCTGGCGGTCCATGCACGGCGCGCGCGTTCGAGCGCTGCGCGGATGAAGGAGTACGCCTGATGGCCGCCGTTCAGCAGACCCTCGACACCGTCAAGGCGCTGGAGGTCGACAAGTACGTCCACGGCTTCGTCACCGACATCGAGACGGAGTTCGCGGCCAAGGGGCTGGACGCCGACACCGTGCGCTTCATCTCCGCCAAGAAGGGCGAGCCGCAGTGGATGCTCGACTGGCGATTGGAGGCGTTCTCGCGCTGGCAGGCGATGGAAGAGCCCAACTGGGCCAAGATCGGCTATCCGCCTATCGACTATCAGAACCTCTATTACTACGCCGCGCCGAAGAAGAAGGTGCTGCTGGACAGCCTGGATCAGGTCGATCCGGAGCTTCTGGCGACCTACGCCAAGCTCGGCATCCCGCTGCGCGAGCAGGAGACCCTGGCCGGCGTCAAGACCGCGCCACGGGTGGCGGTGGACGCGGTGTTCGACAGCGTGTCGGTCGCCACCACCTTCAAGGCCGAGCTGGCCAAGGCGGGCGTGCTGTTCATGCCGATCAGCGAGGCGTTGCAGGAGCATCCGGAGCTGGTGCGCAAGTACCTGGGCTCGGTGGTGCCGACGTCGGACAACTACTTCGCCTGCCTGAACGCGGCGGTCTTCTCCGACGGCTCCTTCGTCTACGTGCCGCCGGGCGTGCGCTGCCCCATGGAGCTGTCGACCTACTTCCGCATCAATGCGGAGAACACCGGCCAGTTCGAGCGCACCCTGATCATCGCCGACCGCGGCAGCTATGTCAGCTACCTGGAAGGCTGCACCGCCCCCATGCGCGACGAGAACCAGCTGCACGCCGCGGTGGTGGAGCTGGTGGCGCTGGAGAACTCCGAGATCAAGTATTCCACCGTCCAGAACTGGTATCCAGGCGATGCGGAGGGCCGGGGCGGCATCTACAACTTCGTCACCAAGCGCGCCGACTGCCGGGAGGCTCGCGCCAAGGTCAGCTGGACCCAGGTGGAGACCGGCTCCGCGGTCACCTGGAAGTATCCGTCCTGCATCCTGCGCGGCGACGACAGCTCCGGCGAGTTCTATTCGATCGCGGTGACCAACGGCCGCCAGCAGGCCGACACCGGCACCAAGATGATCCACCTGGGCAAGAACACCCGCTCGCGCATCATCAGCAAGGGCATCTCCGCCGGCCGCTCCTCCAACACCTACCGCGGCTTGGTGAGTTCGCACCGGAACGCCAAGGGCGCGCGCAACTTCACCCAGTGCGACAGCCTGCTCATCGGCAAGGCGTGCGGCGCCCACACCGTGCCCTATGTGGAGGCCAAGAACGCCTCCAGCGTCTTCGAGCACGAGGCCACCACGACGAGGCTCTCCGACGACCAGCTGTTCTACTGCCAGAGCCGTGGGTTATCGACCGAGGAGAGCGTGGCGCTCCTGGTCAACGGCTTCGTCCGCGACGTCCTGCAGGAACTGCCGATGGAGTTCGCGGTGGAGGCGCAGAAGCTGGTGGCCGTGAGCCTGGAAGGGAGCGTCGGGTGATGGCGTTTGCGGAGAAGACGACCGAACGGGCCGAGGGACCTGAGTTGTTTCCTATCGCCCTAAAGCTCGACCATGACGCCCACGAGCTGATGCTCGAACTGATGCAGAGAACCGGGTGGGACGCCTCCGAGCTGGTCGGCTGGGCGCTCGGCGCCTACTGGCGCGAGATGGAAGGTATCGTCCTTCCGCCGCCGCCTGACGAGGATATCGAGAAAGTGCTGGCCGAGAGCGATGCGGACATCGCCGCTGGCCGCACCTTCTCGAACGAGGAGGTTTTCGGCCGTATCGCGATTAGGGGGCAGCACGCCTGGAGCGAGGCCGATCTCGCCGCCATCCGCAGGGCGGTCGCTCAGGCCAACCGTGGCGATCTCACGCCGCAAAGCGTCGTAGAGCGCGAGATCAATGATCTCCTGCGGTGATCGACATTGTTTTCTGGACGGCGGATGCGAGGGCCGATCTGCTTGAACTCACCTCCTATCTGGCCAAGTATGACCCGCGCGTCGCCAGGCGAGCCGCCATCAGGTTCTTCAACGCTGCCAATCGTCTCGCGGAATCGCCGGCTATGGGACGCCCCGGAGCCGAGCCCGGCACGCGGGAACTCAGCATCTCTAATTGGAAGCGCGTGATGATCTACCGCATCATGAACGATCGAGTCGAAGTCCTGGCCCTGCGCGACCCGCGTCGTAAGTCCAATGACGAGATCACGGCAGGATAGCTCATGCGCGCCAGCTCAGATGGGGGTTTCGGCGACGCTTGCGCTCGGCTCGGCCTGACAGCCGAAGATGTCGGGTCGTGGGATGACGACGGCTGCTTTTTCGAGGGTGCAGACGGCCGGCAAGTGAAGAGGAAGGACGACGTTCTTTTGACCCGACCTGTTCCGGTTTCATGCGGTGTGGGCTGGAGAGGAGGCGATGCGCAACCGGGCTGCAGAGCCACCGTCCTCATGTTTAGCAGCGGTCCTCATGGCGTCGCCGAGCTTGAATGCTACTCCGAGCCGGAAGGATTCGCTTTTGGCTGGGAGGAAACCTCCCATCTGAAGCTGTTCAGAACGACTGAAGAGAAGTGGCCGAAGTGATGCTTTCCATTCAAAACCTCCACGTGTCGGTCGACGAGACCAAGCCCATCCTGCGCGGCCTGTCGCTCGACGTGCCCGCAGGTGAGGTGCACGCCATCATGGGGCCGAACGGGGCGGGGAAGTCGACGCTCGGCTACACGCTGGCGGGGCGCGGCGGCTATGACGTTACCCAAGGCTCGGTGACGCTGGACGGGGAGGACCTGCTGGCGCTCGCGCCTGACCAGCGCGCGGCCAAGGGCGTGTTCCTGTCCTTTCAGTACCCCATGGAGATCCCGGGCGTGCCGGCGCTCACCTTCGTGCGCACGGCCTTGAACGCCCAGCGCAAGGCGCGCGGCGAGCCCGAGATGGGCGCGCCGGAGTTCCTGAAGCGTGTGCGGGCCGAGGCCGCCAGCCTGAAGATGGACTTCGACATGCTGCGGCGGGGGCTGAACGTCGGCTTTTCCGGCGGCGAGAAGAAGCGGATGGAAATCCTGCAGATGGCGCTCTTGGAGCCCCGCCTGCTGATCCTGGACGAGACCGATTCGGGGCTCGACATCGATGCGCTCCGCATCGTGGCGGAGGGCGTGAACGCCATGCGCTCGCCCGAGCGCTCCATGCTGGTGATCACCCACTACCAGCGCCTGCTCGACTATATCCGGCCCGACAAGGTCCACGTGCTGGCGGCGGGGCGCATCGTGGCGTCCGGCGGCCCTGAGCTGGCTTTGACGCTGGAGCGTGAGGGCTACGACCGGATCGTGGCGGAGGCGGCATGAGCGCGCCCTTCCGCATCGACCTGCGCGACGTCTCCACCTTCCCCACGCGGCGGGACGAAGCCTGGCGCTGGAGCGACCTGCGCCGCGCGCTCGGCGGCGAACCGGTGGTGGCGGCGGCCTTCGAGATCGAACCGCCGGGCGAAGGCGGTCCGTTCGCCTCGATCGCGGCTGACGAGACCGTCTTCGCCAACGGCCGACTGGCCGATGGCGAAACGCTGGCCCGGCTGACGCTCGCGGACAAGCCCCACCGGCTGCGGTTCGTCACGTCGGCGGAAGAGGGCGGCTGGCAGGCCGGCGCGGACGTTGTGGTCCCCGCAGGCGTGTCGGCGACCCTGCTCGAGACCTATGAGGGGCGAGGCGCCTATGTCGCAAGCGCCATCCTGCGCTTCAGCCTGGGCGCCGACGCCTCGGTGGAGCGAATCGTGCTGCTGGAGGAACCCGCCGCCGCCGTGTCGATCTCGGCGTCGGCGGTGTCGCTGGGCGCCGGGGCGCACTTCGCCCAGACGGTGGTCGCCACCGGCGCCAAGCTGCAGCGGCACGAGACGCATGTGGTGCATCCCGGCGGAGGGGCATCGGTGCGGATGGACGGCCTCTACCTGCTTGCCGACACGCGCCATGCCGATCTGACCACCGTGGTGGTGCACGAGGGTGGCGGCGAGACCTCGCAGATGTGCAAGGGCGTGGCGACTGATCGTGCCCGCGCGGTGTTCCAGGGCCAGATCGTGGTGAAGCCCGGCGCGGACGGGACCGACGCGCGCATGCGCCACGACGCCCTGCTCCTGTCCGACACCGCCGAGGTGGACGCCAAGCCGGAGCTTGAGATCTACGCCGACGACGTGAGCTGCGCCCACGGCAACACCGTCGGCGCCCTGGACGAGGAGGCGCTGTTCTACATCGCCTCCCGCGGCGTGCCGGAGGCGGAGGCCAAAGCCTTGCTGATGCAAGGCTTCATCGGCGAAGTGGTGGAGCGCATCACTCATGAGGGCGCTCGCGAGGTGGTGCGCGCCTTCGCAGCAGAGCGTCTGGAGGCGCTGACGTGATGGCCGTCGTCCTGCGTGCTTCGAGACACGCTCCCTCGGAGCGCTCCTCAGCATGACGAGCGTCATGAACCCCACAGCCCTTCGTCATCCTGAGGAGCCCGCCTTGGCGGGCGTCTCGAAGGACGCACTCCCGCGCCCCTTCGACATCGCCGCCATCCGCGCCCAGTTCCCCATCCTGTCGCGCCAGGTGAACGGCCGTCCGCTGGTCTATCTGGACAGCGCCGCCTCGTCCCAGAAGGTGCAGCCCTGCATCGACGCCATGGTGCACTCCATGACGCACAGCTATTCCAACGTGCACCGCGGCCTGCACACCCTGGCCAACGAGACCACCGAGGCCTACGAGGCCGCGCGTGAGAGCGTGACCCGCTTCGTCAACGCCCCGTCCTCGCGCCAGATCGTGTTCACCAAGGGCGCCACAGAGGCGATCAACCTGGTGGCCGCCTCGCTCGGCCTGCAGCTGCAACCCGGCGACGAGATCCTGGTGTCGGAGCTTGAGCACCACGCCAACATCATCCCCTGGCACTTCCTGCGCGAGCGCAAGGGCGTGGTGCTGCGCTTCATGCCGGTGCGCGACGACGGGAGCATCGACCTGGAGGCCGGCCTGAAGCTGATCGGGCCGAAGACCAAGGTCGTCGCGCTGAGCCACATGTCCAACGTCACCGGCGCCGTCCTCGACCCCGCCCCGGTGATCGCCGCGGCGAGGACGGTCGGCGCCCTGACCCTGCTCGACGGCTGCCAGGCCGTGGTCCATCTGCCGGTGGACGTGCAGGCGCTCGGCTGCGATTTCTACGTCTTCTCCGGCCACAAGCTGTTTGGGCCGACGGGCATCGGCGCCCTCTACGGCCGAGAAGACGCGCTCGCTCAACTGGCCCCCTACCAGGGCGGCGGCGAGATGATCGGCTCGGTGGCCATGGACGCCATCAGCTACGCCGACCCGCCCCATCGCTTCGAGGCCGGCACGCCGCCGATCCTGGAGGCGGTCGGCTGGGGCGCGGCGCTCGACTGGCTCATGGCTCAGGACCGCGGTGCGATCGCCGCCCACGAGCACGCGCTCTACGCCCGGTCGGTGGAGCGGCTGTCCGGCTGCAACTGGCTGCGCATACTGGGGACCACGCCGGACAAGGGCGCGATCCTCAGCTTCGAGGTGGAAGGCGCCCACGCCCACGACGTGGCTCAGTTGCTCGACCGCTACGGCGTGGCGGTGCGGGCCGGGACCCACTGCGCCGAGCCCCTGATGCGCCGCTTCGGCGTAACATCCAGCGCGCGCGCCTCGTTCGCCCTATATAACACCCTGGAAGAGGCGGACGCCTTCGCCGACGCCCTGATCAAAGCCCGCAGCTTCTTCGCCTGATCGTGGAAGACAGATTTCCGATGGACGACAGACCCTTCGATCCCCAGAGCGACGCCGCTCCGATCGCCCGCGACCTGCTCGACGTCTCGGGCGCCGCGTCTTCGGCGCTGCTGGACGACACGGCCGCCGCCGAGGAGGAATCTGCTCTGCCGCAGGAGGAGCTGGACCGGCTCACCGAGCAACTGGTCGTCCAGCTCAAGACCGTGTTCGACCCGGAAATCCCGGTCGACATCTACGAGCTTGGCCTGATCTACAAGGTCGACGTGTCAGACGAGCGCGACGTGCTGGTGGAGATGACGCTCACCGCCCCTGGCTGCCCCGTCGCCGGCGACATGCCGGGCTGGGTGCAGGACGCGGTGGTGAAGATCGAAGGTATCAAGTCCTGCAAGGTTGACCTGACCTTCAATCCGCCCTGGGACCCGTCGCGCATGTCTGACGAAGCCAAGCTCCAACTGAACATGTTTTGAGAGGTCCAGACCGTGACCGAACTCGCCTCCACCACCCGCACCCGTCGCCCGCGGCCTAAGCTCATTTCGCTGACCGACCGCGCCGCTGATCGTGTCCGCTCCATCCTGGAGAAGGGCGACAAGGCCTATGCGGGCCTGCGCGTCGGAGTGAAGAATGGCGGCTGCGCCGGCTCGGAGTACATCTTCGAGTACGCAGAGGCCGTCAATCCGCTGGACGAGGTGGTGGACGACAAGGGCGTGCGCATCCTCGTCGATCCCAAGGCGGTGCTGTTCCTGATCGGCACCGAGATCGACTACGAGACCTCGCGCCTGTCGGCCAAGTTCACCTTCAACAATCCTAACCAGACCGACGCCTGCGGCTGTGGGGAAAGTGTGACCCTGCTGCCGGCGGTGCTGGAGGGCTGAGCCTGGTCTGTCCTACCGACCTCTTAGTCGCCTCATCCTGAGCCTGTCGAAGGGACGAGGCGTCCGACCGCGGCTAGCGGCCTCGTCGTTCCACAGGCTCAGAATGCGGCCGACCTTGGCGGCGTGCTCGTGGGAACCGACGACGAGCTACGACGCCTTGTCCTCCGCCAGCGCGTATTTGCGGCAGTGCTCCAGGTAGGCGGACTCGTGCTGGCCGACCAACTCCACCACGCTGGTCCACAGCCATGAGGGCGCGTCCAGGGTCTTGGAGCGGCGGCGCTTCAGCGCCTTCAGCCACGCGGTCCGGTCGGCGAGGGTCATCTGCCGGCCGTGCGCCAGGCCCACCACGGCGGCGAGGTAGCGTGCGGCGGTCTTGGCATCCTCGCAGGTAAGGCTCTCCACTTCCAGCTTCAGGTCCTGGGGCGCGAGTTCGCGCAGCACGACGGGCTCCCCGTTCAGCTGCACCGCCAGCATCCGGTCGCCGAGGTTGGGCGAAAGGTGGCGCGCGCCTTCCACCACCCGCTTGGCGTTGTCCCTGGGCATGTCGGCGCTTTCCGCCGCCGGCGCTGCGGCCTCCACGGCGGCCTTGAGGTCGATCAGGGCCAGCTTGCGCTTCCTGCCCTCGCCAACGCCCACGATGGCCGCGTAGCGCACCCGCCCGAGCGAGCTGCAGCCCTTCATCCAGTAGGCCGCGTCGATCAGCTCCACCTTGTCCCCGGCGTCGCGCTTTTCCATGGAGGTGATCAAGGCGTGCACCTTGTCCTCCTTGAACAGGGCCTGCAGTGCAGTTCGCTCGTCGCTCTCCAGAGCCCAGAACCGCTTGCCGAGAGGGATGGTCGGGCTGGATCCCTCGATCCGTTCGTCCGCCAGGTGGCGCCAGCGTCGTCCGCCGGCCTTGCGCATCGCCACCCGCACAGCGTCAGGCGCCGGCAGCCGGCGCACCCCGCTGTCGCCATAGGCCAGCGCTTCCTCATAGCCGGCCATGGCCTCCTCCAGCATCCGCACGGAGGTGACGCCGGGGAGGTCGGAGCTGCGGCTGGCCATGGTCAGCGACAGGGCCAGGCGGATCAGGTCATGGGCCGGATTGCCGATGACCGTCTGGTCCACGTCGCGGATCTGCACCTCCACCTCTCCATCGGCGTCCACCAGAGGGCCGAGGTTGCCCACATGGCAGTCGCCGCAGATCCAGACCGACGGCCCGTCCGGCACCTCGGCGCTGCTGGCGGAGCGCAACCAGGCATAGAACTGGCGCGTGCTGCCGCGGACGTAGGCATGGGCGGAGCGCGCCATCTTGAGCTGGCGGGTGTGGTCCAGGATGGCGGCGCGCTTGTCATTGGTGGGTAGCTCCGACCGCCCGGGCCTCATGCACGACTATCCGCTGTCTGATGGACATGGCCGATGCGGCCGCGCCTCTTACGCAGGGCCGGCCCGCCCGTTCCGTTCAAAGCCGGGATAAAGCCCGATTGTGTCTGGGCCGACTTCACAGACAGTCATGCGCAGCCTTAGGCTCAGCCCTGACGCCGCCCTCGGGATGATCCATGCTCAACCGTCGTGACCTGCTCCAGACCGCCGCCGCTGTCGGCGCTTCCGCCCTGGCTCAGCCCGCGCTTGCCCAGCCGCATATGGCGCCGGGCTCCGGCGCCTATGTCACGCCGCTCAACGCCCTATTCGCCACCTTCATGCAGGAGCGGCTGGCGGCCCATCCGGAGTTCGCGACCGGCCTGGGCCTCGATACCGGTAAGCTCGCGCAATCTCGCCACCTGCTCTCCGACGCCTCTCCGGCCGGCGTGGCCGCGGACAAGGCCATGACCGCCTCCCAGTTCCAGCGCCTGAAGGCTTTCGACGCCAGCGGCCTCACCGGCCTGCCGCGCATCAACTACGACGCGGTGATGTTCGGGCTGCAGACCAGCGCGGCCGCCGACCGCCAGTTCGACTTCGGCGAGAACGGCGCGCGCTCACCCTACGTGCTGAGCCAGTTGACCGGCGCCTACCAGTCCGTCCCCACCTTCCTGGACACCCAGCACAAGATCGAGACGCCGGACGACGGCCAGGCCTATCTGGACCGGCTGCAGGCCTTCGGCCGGGTGCTGGACCAGGAGACTGAGCGCGCCCGCCATGACGAAGGCCTGGGCATGATCCCGCCGGACTTTATCCTGGACAAGGCGCTGGAGCAGATGCAGGCGCTGAACCGGCAGGGGTCGGAGGACTCCGTGCTGGTGCACTCCATCGTGCGCCGCACCAAGGAGAAGGGGATCGCTGGCGACTGGGACAAGCGGGCCACCGGCATCTACACCGACACGGTCCAGCCCGCCCTGCAGCGCCAGATCGACCAGGTGCGGCGCATGCGCGACCGCGCCACCTCCGCCGCCGGGATCGGATCACGCCCGCAAGGCATGGCCTACTACGCCGCGGGCCTCTTGAACTACACCACCGCCTCGCTGACGCCGCAGGAGGTGCACCGCATCGGGCTGGAGCAGACCCGCCAGTACCAGGACCGCATCGACGCCATCCTGAAGACGCAAGGCATGACCGGGGGCAGCGTCGGCGCACGGTTGAGCGCGCTGTCCAAGGACCCGCAGTACATCTATCCGGATTCCGACGCCGGCAAGGACCAGCTGATCGCCCACCTGAACCAGCTGGTGGCCCAGATCACACCGCGGCTGCCGCGCGACTTCACCACGCCGCCCACCGTGCCGCTGGAGATCCGGCGGGTGCCGCCGTACATCGAGGCGGGTGCGCCGCTCGGCTACTACAACTCGGCCTCGCTCGATGGATCGCGACCCGCGATCTACTACATCAACCTGAACCACACCGCCGACTGGCCGCGCTGGCTGGTGTCCAGCGTCACCTTCCACGAAGGGGTGCCCGGCCACCACCTGCAGATCTCCACCGCCCAGCACATCCCCGGCCAGCCCCTGATCCGCAAGACCGGCAACTATTCCGGCTATGCGGAGGGCTGGGCCCTGTATGCCGAGCAGCTCGCCGACGAGCTCGGCATGTACGACGCCGATCCGCTCGGGCGGGTGGGCTATCTGAAGTCGGAGCTGTGGCGCGCCTGCCGCATGGTGCTGGACACCGGCGTCCACACCATGGGCTGGACGCGCGAGTACGCCATCCAGTGGAAGATGGACAACGACGGGTCCTTGCAGAGCGGCGCCGCCAACGAGGTGGAGCGCTACTGCGTCTGGCCGGGCCAGGCGCCGAGCTACAAGATCGGCCACACCATCATCAACCAGCTCCGCGACCAGGCGCGTGCGAGCCTGGGTCCTCGGTTCGACCTCAAGGCCTTCCACGACGTGGTGCTGAACTCAGGCTCGGTGCCGTTGGAGGTTCTGAAGGGCATGGGGGCGAAGTACGCGGCGACGGGGATGACGGCCTGACCGGATAGGCGTTGCGGTCTCATCTCCCCCTGCGCAGCGGGGGGAGGAGACCAGGCGCAGCCTGGTGACGGGGGCGTCGCCGCCGGCTCGATGGAATGGCGGC
>NZ_CAHJWH010000047.1 GCF_903642205.1 Caulobacter sp. S45
CGCGAGCGTCGTGTGCAGCGGCGCGACGTCGAGCGCTGTCTTCGGCGGCTGCTGAGCCGGCAGGGCGCACCCCGCGACGCCCAGCGCTGTGGCCAGCAGCAGCAGGCGCCGCGTCATCGGGGGACTCCGGCCGCGGGTACGGCGGCCGTCGCGGGCTGCAGGGGCGGCGCCCCGACCCGCAGCAGCTGCGTCGCGCCGCCCCGGCTCACAACCGCGCCATCGTGGGTGACGGCGACCAGCCGCCAGCCGAGCAGGCTCTCGCCGAGCCCGACCACGTGCACCCCGGCGTCCTGGCTCCGCAAGACCGCCGACGCACCCCGCCCGCTCGAAGCGGCGCCCAGCAACGAGAAGCTCCCGGCAGGAGCGACGTCCGGCGTCACGCTCGCCTGCGCGGCCCGCCCGGGGGTGAACAGGGGCCGCGCGGCGATGGCGGGATAGGCGGGGAGCGCAGGGGCGGGCATGATCCTCCCGGCGCGGCCGAGCCTCAGCGGGTGCAGCGAGGTGGTGGAGGATGGGGCGCCGGGCAGCAGGACCTGCACCGCGACGCCGATGGCCAGCGCCGCCGCGAGCAGGACGGGGGTGGGGTCGAACTCAGCGGACCGAATAGGTGAGCTCAAGACGAACCTCCAGGGGCGCGGACGGGGCGCCCGCCCCTTCTTCGGCGGCGGAGACGGTCAGGGAGTCCACCGTGGCGAACGGACGGTCCGTCTCCAGCCGGCGAAGAAGAGCAGTAAGCTGGGGCAGGGATATGCGCAGGTCGGCTTGAAGTCGCACCCGTCCGGCGGCCGTGGGCTGATCACGCAGGGCCTGGAGCACGCCGCCCTGGGCCGCGACGGACTTGGACAGGCGGTCGCGCGCCAGCTCGGCTGCCGCGGCGGGATTGGGCGCCGAGAAGGCGTAGGCCCCGGCGGCCTGACGTAGCCGTTCGGCGTCGCCCCGGGCCGCGCCGAACGAGGCGATCAGGCGCGCGTCGCTGGAGAGTTCCTCGCGGGCCGTGGCCTTGCGCTCCCGCCGGACGTCGAACCCGTGCAGGATGGGCGAGACCACGGCCAGCCACACGGCGGCCACCAGGCCCACCAGGATGGCCAGGGCGACCAGCCGCTGTTCCCGAAGGCTCAAGCGGTTCAAGTCGGACCCGTCGAGGGGGGCGGCGGCTGTCGCACCTGGGCGGTCACGTCGAAGGCCGGGTCGCCTGAGGGCGCGGCGGCGTCGATGGCGCGCACATCGGTGAACAGCGGCTCGCGGCGGAGTGCTGCGATCACGTCCACGCCGTTGCGACGCGTGCCCGCCAGCCTGACCGAGAGGCCGTCCCAGGCCAGCCGCTGGGCGTAGGCTTCGTCCGGCAGGGCGCGCGAGAGGGCGTCGATCACCCGCAGCGGCTCTCCGTCGGCCAAGGCCTGCATCCGCGCCTTCGCCTCCAGACGCAGGCCCTGCGCCTCGTGGCGGAGGCGACGTACCCGATCGACCACCGGCTGTTGCGTGGCGACCTGGGCCTGCAGGCGCGACACCTCGCCGACGTCGCGCCAGATCGCCACGGCGACGTTGAGGGCCAGCAGGGCCGCGACTGCGATCCACATCGACGCCTTGCGCCAATCCGCGCCCTGCCGGACGCCGGCCGCCACGACGGCGGGCAGGAGATTGAACCCCGCGGCGTCCCGGCCGGGCGCCAGCAGGGCGGCGACATCCAGCCCGGCCGCCCGGGCCTCGGCCAGGGCCGCATCGGCGCGTTCACGCGGAATGACGGCGAGCCGAAGCATGGCCGGCGCGCCGGCCGGCCTGTCCACGGCCACGTCGTGATACGCGGCCTCGGCCGGGAAGGGGGTGAGCCGGCCCAGCTCGAGAGCGACGTAGCGGCGGATGTCGCGGTCGGGCAGGGGCGGCGCCGGCAGGGTGCGGATCAGCACGTCATGCATCGGCAGGATCAGGGCGGCGCGACGCCTCGTCGAGGGCGAGAGCGTCTCCGCCCCGCCGTCCGCGTCGCGGAGCAGATAGCCGCCCGCGGGGGCCCGCTCGGCGACGAGCCGGCTACGGCGGTCGGCACCCTGGGCCAGGAGCGGACCGGCGATGGCGCGCAGCTGGTCCAGCCACCAGCCCAGCGCGCCTTGCAGCCGCGCGCCCAGGACCTCCACGTCGGTATTGAGAAGATCGTTGACGCTCAAGAGCCCCCCCGGCAGCCGTCCTCGCGGGCGTCGTAGATGCAGTCCGCATTGACCATGGCGGCGGGCCGCACGATCAGGTCGGGCCAGCTGCGCCGGTCTTCGGGGGCGAAGGCGAGGCGGATGCGGACCAGCTGCGGGGGCGCGGGCCGCCGCTCCCAGGTCGGGCGCCAGGCGGGGGTCGCGTCCGCCGCGTCCGCACCCCAGTAGGCGATCTCCAGACCCTGGACGCCGCCGAGCAGCTTGGGGGGCTCCAGGCCGGCGTCCGCGCCGATGGCCTGGACGGGGCCGAAGCTCAGCGCCCCGCCCGACAGGCCGAGCTTGAAGCGCTGCACCTGGATTCCGGAGGCGCCGCTCGGGGCGGAGGCCAGGAACTGGAGCTCCTGCTCGGCCCCGTCGAAGTCCACAAACATGCTCAGGCTGTCATACCGTGGATCGGCGAACAGGTGCTGGAGCCGTTCACGGAGCAGCGTCTGGGCGGCGGCGACCGCCTCGCCGCCCTGCGTGCGCCGTTCGATGCGGCCGAGCGCGGCGTGGTCGGAGCCGAGGCCCTGGCCGACCAGCACCGCAGCCATGCCCAGCAGCGCCAGGCTGACCAGCATCTCCACCAGGGTGAATCCCACATCGGCCCGCGGACGCTCCATCACACCCCGACGAAGCGCTGGCTGTGCAGGGTGACAGCGGCGCCCGATCCCATGGAGACGCTGACCGTCACGTCCATCAGCCGGCCCGACTGGCTGGCGAGGCCGGACCCGGCGGCGATGTCCACCCGCCAGACCAGCGCCCCGTCCTGGCCGCTCTCGCGCCCGGGCTGAAGCGGGATGTCCGCGCCCACCTCGGCCAGGCGGGAGCGCGCCTCGAGCGTCTCGAGCCGGTTCAGCTCCGCCGCCCGGGTGCGCCGTGCGCTGTCTCCCACGGCCTGGGCGGTGAAGCCCAAGGTGAGCGCCATGATGCCGATGGCCACCAGGGTGTCCACGAGCACCGAGCCGGCGTCCGAGGCGGGGCGCCTCATCGCGTCGCCGCCACGCTGGCCAGCCCCGTCGCAGGCGCGACGAAGAGCGTCATGGCGCGGCCCCGGGCGTACAGCACCAGCCGTCCCCCGTTGCTGGATCCGTCTTCGGCGAAGGTCACCGGGCTTTCGACCTGCATCCTGACCGAGGCGGGCAGCAGCCGGCTGCGGTCCTTCCAGCCATAGAGCCGGCCATCCGGCGAGACGCTGAAGGTGACCGGCGCCCCGGTCCGGATCGCCTCGGCGCGCCCGGTGCGCAGGTCGGCCAGCACGGCGGAGCGCGCCGTGTCCGCCGCCAGGGCCTCGTAGGGGCGGCGCAGCGCCGGGAAGGCAAGGCCGGCGACCAGCCCCAGGATGCCCATGACCACCAGCATCTCGAGCAGGGTCGCGCCCCGCTCAGCCATCGGCGGCGGCCGCCTACCAGTTGCCGACATCGCGCGCGTCGCCCGTCCCGCCCTCCACGCCGTCGGAGCCGTAGCTGAACACGTCGAAGTCGTCATCGTGGCGGCCGGGCACGCGGTAGACGTACTTGCGCGACCAGGGATCGTTGAGGGCCGAGGCCTTCTGCAGGTAGGGCCCGTTCCAGTTGGCCACGTTGGGCGGCATGTGGACCAGGGCGTCCAGCCCCTCGTCCTGGGTGGGGTATCGGCCGGTGTCCAGGTCGAAGTGGTCGAGCGCCGCGGAGATGTTCTCGATCTGCACCTTGGCGGTCTGGGTGCGCGAAGAGCCGAGATACTTCAGCACCTGCGGCGCCACGATCGCCGCCAGCAGCCCCAGGATGGCCAGCACGACCAGCAGTTCCAGCAGCGTGAAGCCGTCGTCGCGCCGTAGCGCCTGCATCTTCCTGGGGTTCATTTCGTCAGCGCCAGATCGTCAAAGCCCAGGATCGCGGTCATGATCGACGCGATGATGGTCGCCACGATCGCGCCCATGGCGACGGTGATGAGGGGGGTGAGCAGACCGATCATCCGTTCTAGCTGAATGCGGACGTCCCGGTCCAGGGTGTCGGCCAGCCGCTCCAGCATGAGCGGGAGCTGCGCCGTCTGCTCGCCCGTGCGCAGGTAGGAGAGCGCAAGCCTGGGGAAGACACCGGTGGCCGCGAGCGGCTCGGTCAGGCCCTCGCCCTCGCGCAGGCCCTTGGCCACCCGGTCCACGGCCGCGGCCATGTGGGAGTTGAGCAGCGAGCGGCGGGAGATGGCGAGCGCCTCGGGCAGGCCTACCCCGCCGCCCACGAGGCTCGCCAGCACACGCATGAAGCGAGCGCACTCCGCCATGTTGACCAGCGGCCCGAGGCGGGGGACGCGCAGGATGGAGCGGTCGGCCCAGCTGCGCACCTCCGGCCGCTGCAGCAGCCGCCAGCCGCCATAGCCGGCCGCGATCAGCCCCAGCAGCGTGAACAGTCCGTAGCGACGCGCGCCGTGGCTGACCGCCAGCACCAGCCGCGTCATCGGCGGCAGCGATCCCGCCGCGTCGCTGAACAGACCCTCGAACTGCGGGACGACCCAGAACAGCATCAGCGCGATCACGCCGTTGGCGATCACCAGCAGCATGACGGGATAGATCATGGCCGAGATCAAGGTCGAGCGCAGCGCCTGGGCCTGGTCCAGCGTCGAGGCCAGCTTGGCCAGCGCCGAGCCGGGGCGGCCGTCCGCCTCGCCTGCGGCCGTCATGGCCGCGGCGATCGGCGGGAAGGCGCGGCCTGCGTCGCTCATCGCCCGGGACAGGGCGCGCCCTTCCCTGACCTGGCGCAGCACGGGCTCAAAGGCGCTTCGCTGCGCCGAGCCCGACGGCATGTCCTCCACCAGGGTCGCCAGCGCCCGGTCCAACGCCACCCCGGCGTCCAGCATCACGGCGAGCTGGCCCAGCGTCTTGGACAGCGCCGGAACCGGGATTGGCTTCAGCGCGCCGGAATGGCGCTTCATGTCCTTGGACCGGATCGCCGTAGCCTCGATGGGGATCAGGCCCAGGCGACGAAGCTGCTCCAGCGCGTCGGCGGCGGACTCTGCCTGGACGGAGCCGGTGCGCAGGGCCCCGGAGACGGTGGCCGCGCGGTATCGGAAGGGGGTCAAGCCTAGCCCTCCCGGGTCACGCGGTGGATCTCCTCCACCGTCGTGGAGCCGGAGGCGACCTTGGTCGCCCCGTCCAGCAGCATAGTCTTCATGCCAGCCGCGACCGCCTCGCGCTCGATCTCCTGGGCTTCCGCCCGGCGCAGCACGAGCCGCGAGATCGCCTCGTCGACGAGGAGCAATTCGGTCAGCGCGATCCGCCCGCTGTAGCCGGACCCTGCGCAGTCCTGGCAGCCGACGGGCCGCCAGATTGTCTTCAGGCCGTCGCCGAGCTGGCCCAGGCCAAGGTCGCGGTCCTCCACGTTCACGGGCTCGCGGCAGCTCGGGCAGAGCCGGCGTACAAGCCGCTGGCCCAGCACCGCGTTCAGGGTGGAGGTGATGAGGAACGGCTCCACACCCATGTCGATCAGCCGCGTCACCGCCGCCGCCGCCGAGTTGGTGTGCAGCGTGGACAAAATCATGTGGCCGGTGAGCGCCGCCTGCACGGCCACCTGGGCGGTCTCCAGGTCACGCACCTCGCCCACCATGATCACGTCCGGGTCCTGGCGCAGGAAGGAGCGCAGGGCCGCGGCGAAGCTCAGCCCGATGGTGGGTGCGACCTGGGTCTGGTTCACCCCCGCCAGGCGGTACTCGATGGGGTCCTCGATGGTCAGCAGCTTGCGCTCGGGTACGTTCAGCTCCGATAGGGCGGTGTAGAGGGTGGTGGTCTTGCCGGACCCGGTCGGGCCCGTGACCAGCATGATGCCGTGCGGCTGGGCCAGCACCGGCCGCAGCCGCCGGAGCATGCCCTCGTCGAAGCCCAGCGCCTGGAAGTCCAGGGTCAGGTGGGAGCGGTCGAGCAGGCGCATCACCGCGCTCTCGCCGTGGATCGTGGGCGAGGTTGCGACCCGGATGTCCACGTCGTGGCCGCGCACCGTCAGCCGCGCGCGCCCGTCCTGGGGCAGGCGCTTCTCGGCGATGTTCAGGCCGGCCATGATCTTGATGCGCGAGACCACCGCCGCGCGCATGGCGGGCGTTAGGGGGGGCAGCTCGCGCATCACGCCGTCGATCCGCAGCCGCACCTGCAGGGCGCTCTCGCTCGGCTCCAGGTGGATGTCGGAGGCCCGCGCCACCACCGCCTCGGAGATCAGGCGGTTCACCGCGCGGATCGCCGGCGCGTCGCTGGCGAGATCCTTCAGCCGCTCCATGTCGGCGTCGTCGGCATCCAGGCCGTCCGCCGCTTCTGCGCTCGCGTTCGCGCCGTAGGCCCGGTCCAGGGCGGCCTCGATGTCGCCCGCTCGCCCTACAAAGGCCAGCACGGGACGTCCGAAGGCGACCCGCAGCGCTTGGCGCGTATAGGGATCGAGCGGGTCGACGAAGGCCACCGACACCGTCTCGCCGGTCAGTCTCAGGGGCGCGGCCTTGGCGTCGCGCAGGAATCTCGGGGACAGAGGGCCGGGCGCCTCCACCGGTTCGACGGGGAAGTCGGCCTGGGCGGCGATCGGCAGTCCCGTGGCGGCGGAGACGGCTTCCGCCAGCCTCTGCTCGGACACCAGGCCCAACCGCGTCAGCACCGAGCCGAGCCGCTCGCCCGTCTCCTGCTCGACCCGGCGGGCGCGGGCGAGGGCGTCCGCCGCGACCAGCCCGTGCTCGGCCACCAGCTGGTGCAGGTCGGTCGGCGGCGCGTGCGGCGCGTTGGTCATGGCGATGGAGACCGGGGCGTTCACGCCTATCGCATCCCGGAAGCGGACTGGACGAACATCGCCCCGCCATCCTTTGGCGAGACCCGCGCGACCTCGAGTCCCCAGATGCTGAAGGCGGAGGCGCCAGGTCTTAGCGGCGCCCCCGCCCCGCCGGACGGTCGCCCGGCTGATAAACGTCCGGGTGCGAAGGCGGCGGAGGCGACCATGATACCGGGAGCGTCGACAGGGCCGGGGAAGCGGTAGAACTGGTGCGCGCCGATGCGCACGGTCGGCGTCAGCTGGGCGCTCCAGGTGGGCCGAACCGCCAGCGTATGATAGTGGGTGGAAGCCCCCACCGCGTCTTCGATGAAGCCGTCCATGGCCCTTTGCGCCACGTCGACGGCGTCCTGCCAGTTCCGCGGCGCGGGCGTCCGCGCCATCGAGCCGTCGCAGGCGAAGGTGAACTGGCAGCCGCGTCGGGGCGCGCCCTGATAGACGACGCCGCAGACCGACTTGGGATAGCTCGGATGGTGCAGCCGGTTGAGGACCACCTGGGCGACGGCCTGGCGCCCCTCCAGCGGCTGGTTGGCGGCCTCGTAATAGACGGCCTGGGCGAGGCAGTTCAGCTCCCGCGGGCGCTCGTCCGTCTGGCTGGTCGCGCCACGGGCGAGCGGCGCAGCCGGGTCCGTCGCACTCCATCTGGAGGGAAGATCGGGCGCCCCGAGATCGGCGCCATGGGCTTGGGGGGACACGAGCGCCAGGGTTGCGGCCGCATGGAGCGTCAGGCTCAGCCGCGCCGTACTCCGTCGTACTCGGTCCATCACGCCTTCTGGCCGCTACTTCGGCGCTGGCCCCGACGAGCGCGGCCGGGAGGTCACGGTAGCTCGACCCCGCGCTGTAGCAATGCGACCATTACGCCATGGCGTACTACTTCCCGCCTGAACCCGGCGGGCCTGGAGCGGCCGTGGCCTTCGCCGGTCTGGCCCTTGTCGGCTCGGTCGCTGTGGGGCTTGCGCTCGCCCGGCTTGCGCGCGCGCTGGTCCACTACAGCGTCGATTATGCGCCGGTGATGCTGGGCGCGGTCGCGATCACGGCGAGCGTGCTGTGTACCCCGCAGGCGCCGCCGGCCGCCTCGCTCGTCCTGGGCTGGGCGCTGTTGCTCCTGACCGCCGCCGACATGGCCGCCTATCGCCTGCCGGACGCCGTCACCCTGCCGCTCTGCGCCGCGGGCGTCGCGTTCACGGCGATCGGCGGAGGCCCGCTCTACGACCACCTGGTCGGCGCGATCCTGGGCTTCAGCGCCCTTCTGGGGGTTGATCTGGCGTATCAGCGCCTGAGGGGCCGGAGCGGGCTGGGGCTCGGCGACGCCAAGCTGTTCGCCGCCACCGGCGCGTGGCTCGGATGGGCGACGCTGCCCTCCGTTCTGCTGCTCGCCTGCGGCGGGAGCCTCGTCTGGGTCGGGGTGCGGCAAATCCGCCTGGGACGGCGCGCGCTGGCCCTGCCGCTGCCGTTCGGGCCGGCGCTCGCCGGAGCCACCTGGCTCGTCTGGCTGCTTCAGTGGCGAGATTAAGTCGCTTCCTGCAGGAGTCTTGCTCCGCCACCGGGATTGAGCCCGCTCTGCGTCGAAATGCGGCGACCTTTGGGCGCACGGAAAAAGTCTTGCGTTCTAGTTAGCATGAGCAATGGTGGGAGCCTCACCAAGGAGTTTGTGAATGAAGTTCGGTGTACTGGCTGCGAGCGTCTTGCTCGCGGGAACGTCCGCGATCGCGCTGTCCACGTCGGCCTCCGCCACGCCCGTGATCGAGAAGTCGGCCTACGTGACTCCCGCAGCGGCCTCGGCCGCCGTGGACTTCGAGGTCTTCCTGCCGCTGCGCAACACCGCTGCGCTGGACACTCTGCTGGCGGCCCAGCAGAACAAGGCCTCGTCCAGCTACCACAAGTGGCTGACCCCCACCCAGTTCAAGGCTCAGTTCGGCCCCACCGCCGACTCCGTGTCGCGTGTGGCCGCGGCCCTGCAGGCGCAGGGTTTCAGCGTCACCAACGTGCACAGCCGCTCGCTGGAGGTGACGGGCGCCGCCTCAGCGGTCGCCAAGACCTTCTCCACCAGCCTGTCGCATGTGCAGCCCGTCAAGGGTGCGGCGCGCATGGTGGCCAACACCCCGCTGGTCATGCCCGCGGCGCTGAAGGCCGAAGGCGCGATGGTCGTCAGCTTCAGCGGCAGGCCGCTGAAGCAGCCGTTCCATAAGAAGCTTGGCCTGGTCAAGCCCGACAACCGTTATGGCTCCACGGGACCCTATTGGTTCACCGACCTGAAGGAGGCCTACTTCTACCCGTCCGCTCAGACGACCGTGAACCAGACCGCCATCGACGGGACCGGCGTCAATGTGGCGATCGTGATCTCGAACGCCGCCCAGCAGTCCGATCTGACGGCCTTCTTCGATCATGAGAAGTATTCCACGGTCAGCGGCAAGCCGGACCCCACCTTCACGGACGTCCCCATCAACGGCGGCGCGCCATATGACCTCAACGCCAGCTTGGAGTCCTCGCTGGATATCCAGCAGGTGCTCGGGGGCGCGCCCGGGTCGAATGTCTCCTTGATCGACCTGCCCGATCTCTCCGACGAGAACATCATCTCGGGCTACCTCTACGTGGTGGAGAGCAACCAGTACGACCTGGTCAACTCCTCCTTCGGCGGCTGTGAGCTGGTCTATACGGCGGCCTACAATGGCGGGACCGACTTCACCGGCATCCTCGACGTGTACGACACCTTGTTCAAGCAAGGGAACGCCCAGGGCATCACCTTCGTGGCGAGTTCCGGGGACTCGGGCGGAAAGCTCTGCCCGAGCGCCGATTACGTCGCCGGAGGAACAAACGGCACCTTCGTCCCGGGCGTGAGCTTCCCGGCCGACAGCCCGAACGTCACCGCCGTCGGCGGCGGCAACCTGCAGACCACCGACGCCAGCATGGCGACGGGAGCTCAGATGCTGAAGTCCGCCTATGTGAGCGAGGACGGCCTCGGGGATCCTGAAATGCCCTACGATGTCTACGGCACCGGTTACACGGTCAGCGGGGGCACCTGGGGCGCGGGCGGCGGCGTCTCCGCCCACTTCCTGGCGCCGGCGTACCAGAGCCTGGTCAGGTCCGGCAGCTCGATGTACCGCACCCTCCCCGATGTCGGGATGCAGGTCGGCGGCTGCCCGGGACTGGCCACGTCCTGCAACCCGGGTGACAGCGCGGCGATCGTCGCGGATGGCGTGAACAGCAGTGACGGCGGCTTCTTCGGCGTGATCGGAACCTCGGTCTCCTCGCCGGAGTTCGTCGGTGCCGTTGCGCTCTACGAACAGTCGCTGGTCGCCCAGGGCCAGACGGGTCGTCAGGGAAACCTGAACACCTTCCTGTACACGGCCGCCGCGGCTCAGACGGCCAAGACCGGAGCGGCGGTCTTCCGCCATCCGGCTCAGGGCAATGACGGCCTGTACACGGAAAAGCAGCCGAGCCAAGCCTACAACTACATCTATGGCAACGGCTCGCCGATCGTGCGCTCCCTCTTCGGCATGGGCACGGCGGCGGCGGCAGGACTGCCGCAGACCAAGAGCAACCCATAGACCAGACGGGCTAGACGACTGACGCCCGCCGTCCAGATCGGACGGCGGGCGCTTCGCGTTTCCACGGTGACGTGAAAGGTCTGCTCGCTTCGTATCCTGCGGGATCAGCGGGTCGGTCTTGGGCGCGGCCCCCGCCTCGTCTCGACAGACGCAGAAGGCGCCTCCCCACCTCAGTACGGACATGATTTTGATCCCGCCCGAGGGGAACTAACCCAGCATGTCGCGGATCAAACCGGCGACTTGGAGCCCGTCATACGGCTTGGGCACGAACCGACCGTCATCGGGGATGTCGGCGCCGCTCAGCCGCATGGCGGCCGACGTCAGCACCAGCACCATGTCCGGACGCCGCTCGTGCACCATGCGCGCCAGGGCTACGCCATCGAGGCGGCCCGGCATGTTCACGTCGGTGAACAGGGCGGCGATGTCGGGACGCTCGTCAAGCTTCATCAGCGCGTGCTCGCCGTCATAGGCGTCCACCACCTCGAAGCCCGCGTCCTCCAGTGCCTGGACGGCGTCCATCAGCACTATGGGCTCGTCCTCCACCACCAGCACTGTCGTCCTCTGCGTCGCAAGGTATGACATGACTGACCAACCGACGTTCTGCGGCTTCGTTCCTGACCAAGCGGGATTCGTTCGGTTGCAACGCGCCTCACTCACCCGCTCGCCGGCGGAACAAACGCGCCAGGTTGAGGTTGGCCATGCGGGCTGTGTGGGCGAGACCCTTCGAGCCCGCCACAGGGATGGAGAATAAGAGCCTATGATCAGAACTCTACTCATCGGTGGAGCCCTTACGCTGGCCCTCGCCGGCGCAGCGGCGGCGCAGATGGTCCCTCCCCAACCAGGCATGGACCCGTCGACCATGCCGCCTCCCGGCGTCGGTGCGCCCATGACCGCGCCCCAGTACATCATGGCGGCCGCACAGTCGGACCAGTTCGAGATCCAGGAAGGCCGCATCGCCGAGAGCCAGGCCCAGAGCCCGAGCTTGCGCAAGTTCGGGGCGATGATGATCAGGGATCACACCATGACCACCAAGACCCTGCAGAACGCCATCATGAGCACGGGCATGCCGGTTCCGCCGCCACCACCGCTGCGCCCGGACCAGATCCAGATGATCGCCCAGCTACGGGCGACTGGCGGCGCCGAGTTCGACAGGACCTACGTGATGCAGCAGATGCAGTCTCACCAACAGGCGTTGATGGTGCAGTCCAGCTATGCGCGGATGGGCGATGCACCTGCTCTCCGTGGCGCGGCTTCCCAGACGGTGCCGATCGTCAAGGCCCACATCGCGATGCTGAACCAGATGCAGCCTGGGATGGGGCAGTAGTCGCCGCCCTCCTCCCCTGCGCCGCAGGGGAGGAGGGCGTGCCCCCAGTGCAGGGGCGCAGCCGCTGTTTCAGGCGATCGTCCCAACTGGTGTGGGGCGGCCTTCGCGCCGCCGCGAAATTCGCTGCCGGGGTCAACGAGTGACCTGATCCAAGCCTGCCAGACGGGAGCGCGCCACCCGGTGATGCGGAACCGGCTGTGCGTCCAGTAGTTTGCTCGCGCAAGACATTCGGAGGACAAGATCATGGCGGACCAGGACCTGAACCCGGCGGAGCTGCGCGAGCGGCTCTGGAAGGAGATCGACCAGGCGCGCATCGTGATGCTGGGCTTGGTTGGCGGGGAGCCCCACCACATGCAGCCCATGGCCGCCTTCGGAGACAAGGAAGGCGACGCCATCTGGTTCTTCACCAAGAAGGACACCGACCTGGTCCACCAGACCGGCGCCAGCCATACCGCCATGGTCTGCATCATGGCCAAGGACATGGAGTTCCAGGCCTGCGTTCACGGCTCCCTGACCGAGGACACCGACCGCGCCAAGCTGGAGCAGTATTGGTCTCCCTTCGTCTCGGCCTGGTATCCGGACGGCAAGGATGACCCGTCCCTCACCATGATGCGGCTGGACCCCCAGGATGCGCGAGTCTGGGTCTCAACCCGCGGCCCGATCAGCTATCCGCTGGAGATCGCCAAGGCTAACGCGACCCACAAGCTGCCCGACGTTGGCGGCAAGCAAAACGTGAAGATGTAGGTCACGTTGGCGAGGGCGCCGAAGGGCGCCCTCGCCAATCGCCTGGGGCGTGCTAATCCTCCGCCAAACGAGACGGTCGCAGGGACGGAGCCGGATGGCGCACAAGGTATATCCCACAGCCGAGGCGGCGCTGGAGGGGCTCACGTTCGACGGCATGAGCATCATGTCTGGCGGTTTCGGCTTGTCGGGCAATCCGGAGAAGCTGATCGCAGCCCTGCTGGCCTCCGGCGTTAAGAGACTCACCATCGTCTCCAATAACTGCGGCGCCGACGGGTTCGGGCTCTGGTCGCTGCTGAACAACGGCCAGATCAGGAAGATGATCTCGTCGTATGTGGGGGAGAACAAGCTGTTCGAGAAACTCTACCTGTCTGGCGAGCTGGAGCTGGAGCTGAATCCCCAGGGCACGCTGGCCGAGCGCATCCGCGCCGGCGGCGCCGGCATCCCGGCCTTCTTCACCAAGACCGGCGTCGGGACGGTGGTGGCGGATGGCAAGGAGCTGCGCGAGTTCGAAGGCGAGACCTACGTGATGGAGCGGGGGTTGACCGCGGACCTTTCGATCGTGAAGGCCTGGCGCGGTGATCCGGAGGGCAACCTGGTCTTCCGCAAGACCGCCCAGAACTTCAACCCGATGATGGCCACAGCCGGCAAGGTCACCGTCGCCGAGGTGGAGGAGCTGGTGGGCCCGGGCGAACTCGACCCCAGCCAAATCCACACACCCGGCATCTACGTCACCCGCATCGTGCAGGGCTCGGGCTACGAGAAGCGCATCGAGCGCGTCACCACCCGGCCGCGCCCCGACAGCGCGGCCCAACCCGCCGCCGCCGGCTCGGAGGTCTGATCCCATGCCCTGGACCCGCGACCAGATGGCCGAGCGCGCCGCGCGCGAGTTGCATGACGGCGACTACGTCAACCTCGGCATCGGCATCCCCACGCTGGTGGCCAACTACATCCCGGACGGGATCGAGGTGACGCTGCAGAGCGAGAACGGCATGCTGGGCATGGGTCCCTTCCCATATCCCGGGGATGAGGACGCCGACTTGATCAATGCCGGCAAGCAGACCATCACCGAGCTGCCGACCTCGTCGTTCTTCAGCTCGGCCGAGAGCTTCGCCATGATCCGCGGCGGCCACATCAACCTGACGGTGCTGGGCGCCATGGAGGTCAGCGAAAAGGGCGACATTGCCAACTGGACCATCCCGGGCAAAATGGTGAAGGGCATGGGCGGCGCCATGGACCTGGTCGCAGGCGTCAAGAAGGTGGTCGTGGTGATGGAGCACGCCAACAAGGCGGGCGAGTCCAAGCTGCTGCACCGGTGCAGCCTGCCGCTCACCGGCGCCGCCTGCGTGGACCTGGTGATCACCGATCTGGCCGTCTTCGCCGTCGACAAGGCGGGGGCGACAGGCCTGAAGCTGATCGAGCTGGCCCCCGACGTCACCCTGGACGAGGTGAAGGCGAAGACCGAGGCCAGCTTCGACGCCGGCGCCTTCGCCTGACGCAGGATATGGCTGCCGTTCCCTTCGGCGGCGAACTTGAGACCCTCTCCACCGTCGAGCCCACGGGGCGTGCAAGGCGCCATGCAAGCCGGGAAACCCGCACGCCCATGACCTTCAGCGTCTTCACGCCGGCCAAGGCGGAAGGCGGTACGAGATGACCGGCAGTCTGGTACCTGTCCGGCCTGACCTGCACCCACGCCAACGTGACCGAGAGGACGAGTACCGCCGGGCTTGCCGAGCTCGGTTCCGGCATTCGGCGGGATGAACGGATGGGTGAAGCTGACCGCAGCTGCGGCAGACGTTCCACTCATCGAAGCGCGCAAGCCGGCTCAAGGGAACGGACTCGCCAAAGCGACGCTTAAACTCAAGTCGTCTCCCGTATTCGTCGAGGCTTTCCTGCCGCCCGCCTATCCTGCTCCTGTGTCGTCGGCGCTCCCCCCGCCCCTAGCGCCATGACGGCTTCAGTCGCGCTCTCGGGCTGCCCAGACTGTGGAACCCTGCAGCACATGCCTGTTGCCCCGAGTGCGGGTGTCATCAAGTGCATCAATTGCCGCTCCCTGCTGGAAAACACCCACGGGCGTAGCGCAATGGCCGCCTTGGCCTGCGCCGGCTCGGCCCTGCTGCTGCTGGTCCCGGCGAACCTGGCCCCCTTCCTGACCACCTCGGTGCTGGGCGTCTCACGCCAGAGCGTCCTCTCCTCGAGCGCTGTGTTCATGCAGAAGGATGGCTGGCCGCTCCTGGGCCTGTTCATCTTCCTGTTCGTTGTGGTGGCGCCCTTCGCCCGGTTCGGGCTCCTCACCGCGGTGCTGGGCGCCGTGCAGTTCGACCGCCGCCTCGCCTGGCGGGGCCGGGCCTTCCGCTACGCCAACCTGCTGCAGACCTGGGCCATGCCGGACGTTTTCCTCCTGGGCCTGGTGGTCGCCTACGCCAGGCTTAAGGCCTCCATCTCGGTGGAGGTGGGCATAGGCGCCATGTGCTTCATCGCCGTGGGCGTTCTGGCGCTTCTCACCCGCGCGACCCTGGACAAGGGGTCAGTATGGGAGGCCATCCTAGCCCAGGCCAAGCCGCCCGGCGATCCTGACGGCCTGATCACCTGCACCAGCTGCGACTGGCTCGCTGCCGCCCATGCGGCCGGAGGGGCCTGTCCCCGCTGCGAGGCGCGCCTGTACGCCCGCAAGCCCGAGTCGATCGGCCGCGCGACCGCCCTGACGCTGGCGGCTCTGCTGTTCTACCTGCCAGCCAACCTCCTGCCGCTGGCCACCCTGCCCATCGGCCTGACGCCGACGCGCTACACCGTGCTGCAGGGCGTAATCGATCTGGTCCAGGCCAACCTGTGGGGCTTGGCGGCCCTGGTGTTCTGCGCCAGCTTCGCCATCCCGTTCCTGAAGCTCGCCGGGATGGGCTGGTGCCTGCATTCGGTGTGGCGCGGCTCCTCGCGCCACCTGCGAGGCAAGACGCGGCTCTTCCACATCGTGGAGGAGATCGGCCGCTGGTCCATGGTGGACCCGTTCGTGATCGCCTGTTTCGTGCCGGTTATGCAGTACAATGCGCTGATCTACGGACGGGCCGAGCCAGCGGCCACGCCCTTCGCTATGGTGGTGGTCATGACCATGCTGGCCACCCGCTGCTTCGACCCCCGCCTGATGTGGGACGCCGCCGGCCGCAGGCGCTCCGCCCCCGCTTCGTCCGCCGGACCTCCCGCTTGAGCGACACGCCTCCTTCCCGCACCGCAGACACGGCGCCTACCGCCACGGCGAGGCGCACCCGCTGGCCGGGCTTGGTCTGGGCGCTGCCCTTGGCGGCGCTGCTGATCGTGGCCTATCTGGGCCTCCGCGCCCTGTCCGATCGGGGCGTCGACATCGTGGTGACCTTCGCCTCGGCCGCGGGCGCACGCACCGGCGATACCAAGGTGATCTATCAGGGCATCGAGGCCGGCCGGGTCACCAGGATCAACCTGAACCGCGACGGCAAGCGGGTGGACATGACGCTCCGGCTGATCCCGCGCGCCCGAGCTGTGCTGAACTCCAACACCCGCTTCTGGATGATCGGGGCCAAGCCCAGCCTGACCGACATCGACTCGGTGAAGGCCGCACTGGCCGGCGTCACCATCGGCATGGCGCCCGGCCAGGGCGGCCAGCCCCAGCGCCGCTTCAACGGCCTGGACCAGCCGCCGCTCATCGAGCCCGGAGCGAAGGGCAGCGCCTACACCCTGGTGGCCCACGTGCTGGGCTCGGTCCGTACCGGCTCGGCCTTACTCTACCACGGCCAGGAGATCGGCAAGGTCACCTCGGCCAAGTTCACGGGGCTGGACGCCTTCAACCTCGGCCTGTTCGTCTACCAGCCCTATGACGCCCTGGTCCGGCCGGGCGCCCAGTTCTGGACCTCCAGCCCGCTGCAGGTCTCGCTGAACGGCGCGGGCTTCAGCACCAGCTTCGCTCCCGCAGACACGGTGCTCACGGGCGCGGTGGATTTCGACCTGCCCGACTCCGCCGAGCACATGCATCCGAGCCCCGCCGGCTCGACCTTCGTGCTCTACAAGACCCAGGGCGACGCCCAGCAGGGGCTGGAAGGCCCGCAGATGCTCTACAGCCTCTATTTCAAGGGTGCGGCGGGCGACCTCGGCAACGGCTCGGTGATCAAGCTGCTCGGCTTCGTGGTGGGCTCCGTCCACGACGTGGAGCTGAGGTTCGACCCCCGCGACGGCCAGCCCTACACCGCCGTCACGGCCGCCATCTATCCGCGCAAGCTCGGCCTGCCCGACCCCGCGCCGGGCAGGAACGACAGCGACGCCTGGCGGGACGCCACGGACGGCCGGCTGAACCACCTGCTCTCCCTCGGCTACCGCGCCCGGCTGACCCAGTCGCCGCCGATCATCGGCGGACGGGCGATCAGCCTGGACCCGATCAAGGCCGGCCGCGGGCAGCTCGCGACAGGCGGCCCCTATCCGGTGATCCCGAGCGAGGCCGCCAACAGCGACATCGACGACCTGACCTCCCAGGCCGATCAGATCCTGCGCAAGGTCAACGCCATCCCCATAGAGGCGATAGGTCAGGACGTCCGCGGGATCACCGACCGGCTGCGCGCGATCACCGCCTCCCCCGCGCTCACCGACAGCCTGAGCCACCTGGACTCCACGCTCAGCCAAGTCGACCAGATCATGGGCGAGGTGAAGCCCCAGATCGGGCCCCTCGTGACCAAGCTGAACCAGGCGGCCGACCAGGTGAACGGTACGGCCGCCGCCGCCCGCAGCGTGCTGAGCGGCGAGGGTGCGGGCCAGGACGCCAGCCTGCCGGGAGCGATCCAGCAGCTGACCGAGGCGGCGCGCTCGATCCGCTCGCTCACCGACTATCTCGGCCGCCACCCCGAAGCGCTCGTCAAGGGCAAGGTGAAGGACAGCAAATGACCCGTCGCCCTGGTTTCCGCGCCGCATCGCTGGCCGTCCTGCTGGCCTCGGGGGCGCTGCTCGCGGGCTGCGCCAGCGCGCCGACCCGCTTCTTCACCCTGGACCCGGTCGGTCCCGCTCAGCCGCTCGCGGCCGCCTACGCCGGTCCGCCCGTGAAGGTGCTGGCCGTGAACATCCCGCCCGCGCTGGACCGCGAGGAGTTGGTGTCGGAGAACATGCCCGGCGAGGTGAGGGTGCATGACCTGGAGCACTGGGAGGCGCCGCTCGGCCTCACCGCCCGCCAGGTTCTGGTGCAGGACCTCGCCGGGCGCCTACCCGCAGGCGCGGTGCTGGGGCCGGCCTCGCCCGGCGGCGACGGCGTAGCGACGCTGAGCATAGACATCGTATCGTTTCGCGCCGGCCCGGACGGCGCGCAGATGCAGGCCTCCTGGAACGCCGCATTGCCGGCCGCAAGCGGCCCGCTGGTTTTCCGTTCGCCGCTCATGACGCTGCGGGGGCCAGGCGCCCCGCTGGACGGGGCTGCGACGGCGCAGGCCTTCAGCTTCTTGCTGGGCCAGATATCCGACCAGATCGCCGCGGTGCTGCCCACGCAGGTGCAGGCCCTTGCGGCCGCGCGCGCCCTGGCCACGCCCCGCGCGCAGACGAGCACCCAAACCACTCAGACCCGGAGCACCCGCCAGTTCTAACGCCTGTCTCGGCCGCTCCCAGGGAATTGCGGAAGGCTTGCAGCGCCTAGCCCACCGAAATCTGCGTATACCAG